>DYFL01000013.1 GCA_020725195.1 Hydrogenophilus sp. | reverse complement strand
CGATGGCCACCACCATCGTCTGCCAGATTTACACCACTTCCACGGACACTACCATGACGGGTTTTTGGAGGCGCCCTGTTGGAGGTTGCGCAGCCGGGGCTGGTTGTAAAGTGGGCTTGCTGATGATCGATTTCACACTGCCCAAGACCGGGCGATCCTGCTGCGGCAGAGCTGGAATCCGCGTGTCAGTCTACAGGCAGGCATGGCGTCGATGGGAACATATGCGTTACCATTTGTCCAATGAGTTACCAAGTCAAAGAACTGCTGCTGCCTGATGGCGGCAGCCCCTATGCGGAGTGGTTTGTCTCGCTCGATGCCATGGCAGCAGCCAAGGTGAGCGTGGCGGCTGCCCGGATGGAACAGGGAAACTTGTCGAACGTGAAGTGGTTCCGGGGCATTGGTGAGTACAGGATCGATTGGGGCCCGGGCTACCGCATCTACCTGGCCAAGAATGGCCTGAAGATCATTGTCCTGCTGGGTGGCGGCAGCAAGAAGCACCAGCAAGAGGACATCGATCAAGCGGTCGAGCTGTGGGAAGACTACAGGCGGCGCAAGTCGCAAATGCAGAAAGGAAAGTGAGTCATGGCACTGACCCGTGATTTCAAGGAAACCGTGGCTGCCCGTGTGCAAAGCGATCCCGCGTATGCCCAGGCGCTTCTCGATGAGGCGGTGACGCTGTTTGTCAACGGCGAACCCGATACGGCAAAGCTGATCCTGCGTGATCTGGTGAATGCGACGGTTGGCTTCGAGTCGCTGGCAGAGGAAATCCATAAACCGGCCAAGAGCCTGCACCGGATGCTGTCCGCCTCGGGCAATCCGACCATGAGCAATATCTCGGCGATCTTCGCGGCCATGAAGCGCGCGCTCAAGGTGGAAATCCACACCAGTGTGGTGACTGCGTAAACCGTCACTGGCTAATAGGCGTATGCAGGGGAGGGTTTCCCTCTCCCCCTCTGTGGACCTTCGGCCCATCCCTCGCATCCCTCGCTTCGCTCTGGACACCGCAACTTTGTTGCGTCCTGCGCCCGCCGCTGGTCTACGGGCGGGGGTGGGTGCGGAGGTGCAACGCCTGCTGGGCTCGCTCGCCGTGGATAGCAGCCGGATCCGCCGTGAGCTTGGCTGGCGGCCACCCTACACCCTGGACGAGGGGCTGGCGGAGACGGTGCGGTGGTACCGGGGGCGGTAGCGGCCTCGTTTTGGGGCGCCCGTCCTATCCGGCAATTTGTCCTTGTGACAAGGATAAATGCTGAATAATATGTCCTTCATGGACGACCGATATCGCCAGATCATCCGCCAAAAAATCGTCGACGCCCTGGCCGCACTCGTGCCGGCCTTGACGCGGCGTGACGTCTGGCTGCCGGCCGTGCCCAACAAGGCCACCGTCGTCATCGGCATGCGGCGGGCGGGCAAGACCAGCCTGCTCTGGCAAATCCTGGCCGACCGTCTGGCGCAGGGGACGCCGCGCGAAGGGCTGCTGTATTTCAGCTTTGAAGACGAGCGCCTGGCCGGCCTGCAGGCCAAGGACCTGGACATGCTGGTGGAGGAGTATTACCGCCTTTGTCCGGAATGGCGCGACCGGCAGCGCGCCACCTTCTTCCTGGACGAAATCCAGGTCGTTCCCGGCTGGGAACGCTTCGCGCGGCGGCTGCTGGACAGCGAGAAGGTCGATCTCTTCCTGTCCGGCTCGTCCGCGCGGCTGCTCTCGCGCGAGGTGGCCACCAGCATGCGCGGCCGCGCCATGGAGGCGGTCGTCCTGCCTTTCAGCTTTCGCGAAAGCCTGCGCCATGCCGGGCACGAACCCCTCAAGCGGCCGGAGCGGCTGACCAAGGCCGAGCGCTCGTTCCTCGATAACCAGTTGCTGGCCTATCTGGCCCGGGGCGGCTTTCCCGAGGCGCAGGGGCTCGACGTGCGCAGCCGGGCCGAGCTGCTGCGCGGCTATGTCGATGTCGTCCTGTTGCGCGACGTCATCGAGCGCCACGCCGTCTCCCAACCCCTGGTGCTGCGCTGGATGGTGCGCCAGCTGCTGGGCAACGCGGCCGGCAGCTTCAGCGTCAACAAGTTCCATGCCGACCTCAAGTCGCAGGGCGTCGCCGTCGGCAAGGACACCCTGCACAGCTACCTTGCCCACCTGGAGGACGCCTTCCTGCTGCGCAGTCTGGCCATCGCCACCGATTCCGAGCGCCGCCGTCGGGTCAACCCGCGCAAGGTCTACCCCGGCGATACCGGCCTCATCCCCATCTTCGACCGCTCGGGCAGGGCCAACCTCGGCCATGCCCTGGAGACGGCCGTGCTGCTGGAGCTGGACCGCCGCGGCGCCGAAACCGCCTATGTGCGCACGGCCAGCGGCTTCGAGGTGGATTTCCATGCGCGCCATGCCGACGGGCGGCAGGAGCTGATCCAGGTCTGCGCCAGCCTCGATGCCCCCGACACCGTCGCCCGGGAAGTCCGGGCCCTGCAGGAGGCCGCCACCGAGTTTCCCGAGGCACGCCTTCTGCTCATCGCCCTGGACATACCCGCAAGGCTCGAACTGCCGGCAGGCATGACGGTCGTGGCGGCCAGCGAATGGCTGCTGGGGAAAAGGGAGCACTGACGCGATGCACCCCCGCCGCTGGTCTACGGGCGGGGGCGGGGGTGCAGCGCCTGCTGGACTCGCTGGCCGTGGATAGCGGCCGGATCCGCCGCGAGCTGGGCCGGCGGCCGCCCTACACCCTGGATGAGGGGTTGGCGGAGACGGTCACGTGGTACCGGAATGAACGCAAGGGGCGGTGCGCGTCAAGGTAGTTGTCGCCTCAATCATGCAGCCAAGGGCTGTTTATCTGTCGCACGCGATGTCATCGTGACCACCGATTCGCGTTCCGGGTTGAGCGTCACGGCGCCGATGGGCGACCAGTTGCGCGTGTGGCGCGACCAGCGGGCCGGGTTGCGTTCTCGCGCCTGGGCGTACAGCGCATGACGGGCCGCGAGGATTGCAGGGTCTTCCCCGGCATGGCGCTGCGCCGGACTGACGTAGCGGATGCCACTGTGGCGGTGATCGACGTTGTACCAACGCACGAAACGCGCTGCCCAGGCACGAGCAGCATCAAGATCCTCGAAGCCCTTGGCCGGGAACTCGGGCCGGTACTTGGCGGTGCGAAACAGTGCCTCAGCATAGGCGTTGTCGTCGGATACCCGCGGGCGCGAGTACGAGGGCTTGACGCCCAGCCAGTGCAGCATCGCCAGCACGGTCGTGGCCTTGAGCGTGGCACCGTTGTCGCCATGCAGCACCGGCTTGGGCTGCAGGGCCGCGATACCCTCGGCCAACGCCGTGCGGCGCACCAGGTGCGCGGCATGCTCGGCAGCATCGCTCTCATGCACCTCCCAGCCCACGATCTTGCGGCTGTACAGGTCCAGGATCAGGTACAGATAGAACCATCGGCCGAGCACGCTGGCCGGCAGGTAGGTCATGTCCCAGCACCAGACCTGGCGCGGCGCCGTGGCGATGTGCGTGCTCGGCGGCCGTGGGGCCGCCGCGGGCGCCTTGGCGCGGCCTCGGTGGGCGCTCTGGCCGTGCGCGCGCAACAGGCGGGCGAAGGTCGACTCACTGGCGAGGTACACGCCCTCGTCGGCCAGCATGGGCACGATGCGTGCCGGGGGCACGTCGGCAAAGCGCGGCTCGTTGGCCACGCGCAGCACTTCGGCGCGCTCGGCCGGGCTCAGGGCATGGGCTGGCGTTGGACGCCGCGCCTCGGGCCGGCCGTCGCCCGTAACGAGCCCGTCGTGGGCCTTCCAGCGCTGCAGGGTGCGCACATCGATGCCGGCGGTCTCGCAGGCCAGGCACAAGCGGGCACCGGCCTGGTGCGCGGTGTGGATGTCTCGGGCAAGGCGCCGGCGATCTTCGAGGTCGATCATTCGTCCTCTCCCTTGTTGAAGATCGCCGCGACCTTTTTTGACAGCACGAGCAGGGCCGCCGTCTCGGCCAGGGCCTTGTCCTTGCGCCGCAGCTCGCGTTCGAGCTCCTTGATGCGCCGCTTATCCTGCCGGGTCTGCTGCGGGCTGGCGCGCGCATCTTCGGGCTCGGCCAGGGCCTGCGTCGCGCTATCGCGCCAGGCCGCCAGCTCCTGCGGGTACACGCCGTTGGCGCGGCACCAAGCGCTCTTGCCGGCTTCGTCCATCGCCGCCGTGCTCAGCACGGCCTCGAACCGGGCCGCCGCTGTCCAGGCCCGCCCGCGGGCGGGCCTGGACAGCGCCTCACTGCGCCAGCGCTCCAGCGTCGACACCGCAACGCCGATCTCATGCGCCACGTCATCCAACGCGGCGCTCTCCGGCGGCAGCAACCGCGCCACCGCTCTGTCCCTAAATGCTCGTCCGTAGCGTGCCAATCTCTTCTTCCATCATCGCCCCCAGTTCATCGATTCTATCGGGGCGACAACTATTCTGACGCGGGGGGGGGCGGAATATAACCGCTGGCCCTGGGTTTATAATCCCAATCGAGTCAAGAAATGATAGGGGGAGATAAGGTCGCCATGAGACTGAAGCCGAAGGAGAGAGACGCCATCGCTCAGGCCGCCCACGACGTGTTTGCCCCCGGTACGGTGGTGTTCCTGTTCGGTTCACGTGTGGACGATAAGAAGCGCGGGGGCGATATCGATCTTCTCATCGAGACACCTCAGCCCATGGCCCCGGCCGAGCTGGTCGAGCATCGGACCCGCTTCGTGTCCCGCCTCTATCGCGCGCTTGAAGAGCAGCGCATCGATATCGTCATTACCGCCCACGAACAGCCTGACCCGAGGCCCGTGGTGTTGGCTGCAAAACGAACGGGGATTCTGTTGGCTCGGGTATGAATCCTGCAGACAAACTCACCGCAGCGCTCTGGGAAGCCGATCGTCACGTGGAGACGCTCACGGAGGCCCTGGCGGAATGGGACAGATTTCCCGTCGGCGGCTGGGATGCGTTGGAAGCCGACCGCGGCCGTGTCCGGCTGGTGGACCAACTGCTATTCCGCTTCCTCAAATTGCAGGATGCGGTGGGGGAGCGCCTTGTGCCAGCCACGCTCGCTGTGCTGGGCGAGCCGTTTGAGGACTGGGCCATGCGCGATCGGCTCAACCGGCTGGAAAAGCTCGGCTATCTCGACGTCGACAACTGGCTGGCCTGGCGCGAAGTCCGCAACAGGCTGGCCCATGAATATCCCGATCAGCCCGAACTGCGTTTCGCCGCTTTGCTGGCGGCCATCGACGCCGCGAGTGCCTTGGCTGTGCTTTACACAGCGTGGCGCAGGCGCTTGGCTACGGAGGGGCTTCTCGGCTCCGGCAAAGCGCAATGAACCCAAGAACCTCAGTTGGGCTGGCTGAATTCAGCGTAAGGCGGGCATCCATGCGCGGTTCCCTCACCCCTCCCCTTTGTGCCCTACAGGGTGCTCTCCCGAAGAGAGGGGGCCATGGTTGCCTCTCCCTTCGGGAGAGGCCGACGCGAAGCGGCGGGTGAGGGTAAACAAGCGCTTTGCGCTCGTTCCCACTGCGGTTTCCAGGATGAACCAAGTTTGTAAGGAAGCCCTGAGTTGGTCGCGAACCTGTCATTGCGCGGCGACGCAGCCGCCGCGGCAAGCCGGTCTGACTTCAAGGTAATTCGTTTCCAATCAATAAAACGCTGATATTGATCGAATACAACAAGTTTCAATGCCGCTAGAGCTTGCCACCCCCGCCCTGTCCTTTGCCGTCGCCTGGCTGGCGGTGGCCCTGATGCTCCGCTTCCCGGACGCCCTGCCCCTGGATCGCCCCAACCCGCGTTCCCTGCACGCGCACCCCGTGCCGCGCACCGGGGGGCTGGGGATCATGCTGGGGGTCCTGGCGGCGGCGCTCTGGCTCGGGCCGGCGTCGTACGTCGCGGTGCTGGCTCTGGCCTTCGCGCTCGCGATCTTCTCGGTCATCGACGACGTCAAGGGGCTGCCGGTCTTCGCGCGGCTGCTCGCCCACCTGGCGGCGGCGGCGGCCTTCGTGGCCCTGTACGCGCCGGAGGGCTTCCCGCTGCTGGGCGCGCTGGCGGGCATCGTCGCCGTGGCCTGGATGACCAATCTCTACAACTTCATGGACGGCTCGGACGGCCTGGCGGGGGGCATGGCGGTGTTCGGCTTCGGCGCCTACGGGTTCGCGGCCTGGCTCGGCGGGGACGCGGCGCTCGCGGGCCTCGGCCTCGCCATCGCGGCGGCGGCCCTGGCCTTTCTGGTGTTCAATTTCCACCCGGCGCGCATCTTCATGGGCGACGGCGGCTCCATCCCGCTGGGCTTCGCCGCGGCGGCCCTGGGGCTGCTGGGCCACTGGCGCGGCCTGTGGCCGCTCGCCTTCCCGGTCCTGGTCTTCTCGCCCTTCATCGTGGACGCCAGCGTGACCCTCGCGCGCCGGCTCGCGCGGGGCGAGCGGGTCTGGCAGGCGCACCGCAGCCACTACTACCAGCGCCTGGTGCGCATGGGGCTGGGGCACCGCGGCACGGCCCTGGGGGAATACGCGCTCATGGCCGCCTGCGCCGGCTCGGCCCTGTGGCTAGTGTGGCAGCCGGCGTGGCAGGGGCCTCTGCTCCTGGCCTGGGCCTGCGTTTATGTCGTCCTGATGGGGGCGGTCGATCTGCGTTGGAAGCGACATGAAGCCTGAGCGAGTCGTGACCGCAAACGCCCCCTCTCCCCGTGGGGGTGAGGGGGCGTTCAAGCGCTTCAACCCGCGCACCCTGGTGGTGATCGCCCACGACGTGCTGGCCACGGCGGTGGCCTGGCTGGGCGCCTATTGGCTGCGCTTCAACCTCTCCATCCCCGAGCCCTTTCTGGCCACGGCCCTGACGACCCTGCTCTGGGTGGTGCCGCTGCAGGGCCTGCTCTTCTGGCGCTTCGGCCTCTACCGCGGCATGTGGCGCTTCGCCAGCCTGCCGGACCTCAAGCGCATCGTCATGGCGGTGGGGCTGGCCGCCCTGGCGACGCCGGCGGTGCTGCTGCTCTTCCGGGTGGACGCCGCGGTGCCGCGCTCGGTGCTGCTGCTCGACCCGCTCCTGCTGGTGCTGATCATGGGCGGCAGCCGGCTCGCCTACCGCGCCTGGAAGGAGCACCGGCTCGCGGCCGTGCTGGCGCCCGAGGCGACGCCGGTGCTGGTGGCGGGGGCGGGCTCGGCGGCGGACTTCCTGCTGCGCGAGTTCCAGCGCAACCCGAGCAAGTGGCGCGCCGTGGGGCTGGTGGACGATGACCCGGCGAAGCGCGGCCGGCAGGTGCAGGGGGTGCCGGTGCTGGGGGGGCTGGCCGAGCTGCCCGCCAGGGCCGCGAAGATGGGGGTCGAGGACGTGGTCCTGGCCCTGCCCTCCGCGCCCCATGCGCTGCGCAAGCGGCTCACCGAGATGTGTACCGCGGCCGGCCTGCGGGTGCTGTCCGTCCCCGCCCTGGAGGACCTGATGGGGGGGCGCGTCGCGGTCTCCCAGCTGCGGCCGATCGAGCTGGACGACCTCCTGGGCCGCGACCCGGTCGAGCTCGACGACTCCGGCCTGCACGCGCTGCTCACCGGCAAGACGGTGCTGGTGACCGGGGCGGGCGGCTCGATCGGCTCGGAGCTCTGCCGCCAGATCGCGCGCTTCGAGCCCGCGCGGCTGGTCCTGCTGGAGCACGGAGAGCTCGCGCTCTACCGCATGGAGCAGGAGTTCCGCCAGCGCCATCCCGATCAGGCCATCGCCTGCGTGGTGGGCGACGTGAAGGATGCGGCGCGGATCGGGGAGGTGATGGCGGACTTCCGGCCGGCGGTGGTCTTCCACGCCGCCGCCTACAAGCACGTGCCCCTCATGGAGGAGGCCAACGCCCTGCAGGCATTGAAGAACAACGTGCTGGGCACCCACGTCTGCGCCCGCGCGGCGCTGGAGAACGGCGTCGGGAAGTTCGTCATGATCTCCACCGACAAGGCGGTGAACCCGACCAACGTCATGGGCGCCTCGAAGCGGCTGGCGGAGATGGTGTGCCAGGCGGTGGCTTATCGCCCCCTCTCCCCTAACCCCTCCCCCGCGAGGGGGGAGGGGAAGACATGCTTCGTCTCGGTGCGCTTCGGCAACGTGCTGGGCTCCTCCGGCAGCGTGATCCCCAAGTTCCAGGAGCAGATCGCCCGGGGCGGCCCCGTCACCGTGACCCACCCGGAGATCACCCGCTACTTCATGTCCATCCCCGAGGCCGCGCAGCTCGTGCTGCAGGCGGGGCTGATGGGGCGGGGCGGCGAGATCTTCGTGCTGGACATGGGCGAGCCGGTGCAGATCGCCGACCTCGCGCGGCTGATGATCCGGCTCTCGGGCCACACCGAGGACGAGATCCGCATCAGCTACACGGGGCTGAGGCCCGGCGAGAAGCTCTACGAGGAGCTGCTGGCCGACGCCGAGACCACCCTGCCCACGCCGCACCCCAAGCTGCGGGTGGCGAAGGCGCGGGAGGCGGACGGCCGAGAGGTGCGGTCCATCCTGGACTGGATCGCCTCGACCCCCGCGGCGAGCGACGCCGAGGTGCGGGCGCGGCTGCAGGGCTGGGTGCCGGAATATCGGCCGAACGCCGGCTAGGGGCCGCTGATTCAGTCAGGCACGCACGGCCCCTTTGCCCCCCTCCCCCTTGACGGGGGAGGGTAGGGCGGGGGTGTGGTGGCGAACGAGCCCGATGCCGCTTCCACCCCCATCCCGGCCTTCCCCCGTCAAGGGGGAAGGGGTTATGCGGCCGCCGCGCCTAGTCGCGCTGGCTGTCCCGCTCGATCGCCCGGGCGGCGGCTAGGCCCTGTGCGATGGCGGTGGGCACCGAGGGCTGGGGCGAGTCGGTGAGGTCGCCGATGGCGTAGACGCCCGGCACCGAGCTGCGCTGCCAGAGGTCCACCTGGACGTGGCCGCTCGGCGTGAGTCGGGGGCGGATCTCGGGCGCGAAGCGCGCGAGCCACTCGATGTTGGGCTGGTAGCCGTACATCACCAGCAGCCAGTCGAAGGCCTCCTCGCCCACCCGGACCGCCGCGTCCGAGGCCTCGATCGTCCCCCGCTCGCAGTGCTCGACGAGCTCGATCTGCGGGCGCGCGGCGCAGGCGTCGCGGAAGGGGCGGCGCGCGGAGAGCCGGCGCCGGGCGCAGACCCGCACCCGGTTGCCGCGCTCGGCGAGGAACAGGGCGTGGTCCAGGGCGTTGTCGCCGCCGCCCAGGATCAGCACCCGCCCGTCGCGGATGTCGTCGCGGATGGCCACCGAGAGGGGCCCGATGATGACCCGACGGGACTTGCGGGCCAGGGCCTCGAGCTCCGGGGTCGTGCGCGGGCGCATGCCGGTGGCGAGCACGAGGGCCCCGGCCTCGATGGCCCGCTCGCCCTCGGGGGTGGCGAGCCGCAGCCGGAAGCGCCCGTCGACGCGCTGCGCGGCCGCGAGCTCGGCGCGCAGGTGGGTGGCGACGCCGAGTTCGTGGTAGTGGCGCACGATGCGCGCCGTCATCTCGATGCCGGTCTCCAGCGGCGCGCCCAGGAACCAGAGGTTGGGGTGGAAGTTGGTGCGCTGGGCCCCGCCCACGTGGTCGGCGCGCTCGATGACGACGGGCTCGAGCCCGAAGGTGAGCAGGGCGTTGGCGCAGGACATGCCGGCCGGGCCGGCGCCGAAGATGGCGACTTGCATAGCTTGATCCGACAATGCGTGTTCTGTTTCTGTGGGAGCGGCTTCAGCCGCGAAGCTCCGCCGGGCATTGCATTCGCGGCTGCCCCATCCGCGTACCGTTTGTTCTTGCAGGGTGAGCCATAGGCTTCCATACCATCTAAGCGATAAATAGCATACCTGCCATGTCCACTCTACCCGCCCCCGCCCCCGGCCCCGAGGCCCTGGCCCACAGCCGGCGTCTCGCCGCCCACATCGCCGACGAGATCGGGCAGGCCGGCGGCTGGATCCCCTTCGCCCGCTACATGGAGCTCGCCCTCTACGCCCCCGGCCTGGGCTATTACGCCGCCGGGGCGGGCAAGTTCGGCGCGGCCGGCGACTTCGTCACCGCGCCCGAGCTCAGCCCGCTCTTCGGCCGCACGCTCGCGCGCCAGGCGGCCCAGGTCCTGGCGGCGACCGGCGGCGACATCCTGGAGCTCGGGGCGGGCAGCGGCCGCCTCGCCCTGGACCTCTTGCGCGAGCTCGAGCGCCTCGACGCGCTGCCGGCGCGCTACGCCATCCTGGAGGTGAGCCCGGACCTGCGCGCGCGCCAGCGCGCCCTGCTCGAGCGCGAGGCCCCCGCGCTGCTCGCGCGCGTGGCTTGGCTGGACGCGCTGCCCGAGCGCGCGACGGGACTCGTGCTCGGCAACGAGGTGCTCGATGCCCTGCCGGTGCACCTGGTGCAGCGGACGGCGGCCGGGTTGGCCGAGCGGGGGGTGGGCCTGGAGGGGGACGCATTCGTCTGGCGCGACCGTCCCCTCGAGGACGGGCCGCTGCTCGCGGCGGCGCGCGAGGCGGGGTTCGACGGCGCCGAGCCCGGTTATCTCAGCGAGGTGAACCTCGCCGCCCCGGCCCTGGTGGCGAGCCTCGCCCGGCGCCTGGAGCGGGGCGCGCTGCTCTTCCTCGACTACGGCTTCCCCCGCGCCGAGTACTACCACCCCCAGCGCAGCCAGGGCACGCTCATGTGCCACTACCGGCACCACGCCCACGCCGACCCCTTCTTCCTGCCCGGCCTCACGGACATCACCGCGCACGTGGACTTCACCGCCGTGGCCGAGGCGGGGGTGGAGGCGGGGCTCGCCTTTCTCGGCTACACCAGCCAGGCGAGCTTCCTCATCAACTGCGGCCTCACGGCGCTGCTGCAGGAGACGCCGCCGGGCGAGGCCGCCTACCTCCGCCAGGCCGCGTCGGTGCAGAAGCTGCTGTCGCCCTCCGAGATGGGCGAGCTCTTCAAGGCGATCGCCCTGGGCAAAGGCCTGGAGGGGCCTTTGCTGGGGTTCGGCCGCGGCGACCGGGGGCATGCGCTGTAGGGACGCCCCCCATCCATGGGGAGCATCCTGAAGGGCATGAAGGTTGGGGTGGGACCCCCTTGCCGAAGGGCGCGACAACGGCATGCAGCGCTTGGCGCTCCTGAATGCCCGTCTGGACGCCGCCCCTGTTTGCGGAAATAATGCAGCGGCTCGTGCCGGCGTGACGAGCCGTTCTCCGACCCCCCCAGGTGACTGCCATGAACCCTTCCGATCGAACCGAAGACCCCTCGGGCGGCCGGCCGCCGCACCCGGCACGCGGGCCGGTCATCATCATCCTGGTCATCCTCGCCGTCCTGACCTGGATGTTCTGGCTGATGCGCTCGCCGCCGCGGCCCCTGCCCGAGGTGCCGCCGCACCGCGTCCTTCCCCAGGACGTGCCGCACCCCCAGGACCCTCGAACCCAGCCCGAAGCGGGCGGCGCGCAGAACCCGGGCTGATCCCCGGCCATGAGGCCCAGGCAGCACCGGCTCGACGCCTTCGCGACCCGCCTCTCCTAGGGCGGCCCGGCCGGCGTCTGGGCCCGGGCTGCTCCGGGCGGTCGCCCTTTGACCCCTGCTCGGGCCTGCGGCTAAGCTATCCGGGTCCCACACGTTCCATCCAAGCCGGGGAGGGCTTATGAAGACCATCGTGCGCCTGCTGTGCGTGCTGCTGCTGGCGCTTGCCGCGCCGGCCCAGGCCGAGGAGGCCCTCACGCCCGAGAAGCGGGCCGACATCCAGCGGCTGCTGCAGGTGACGGGGGCCATGGACGTCGGCCAGATCTTTTCCCGGGCGCTGGTGCAGCAGATGACGGAGACGATCAAACGGACGCGGCCGGACATCCCGGCGAGGTTCTTCGACCTCGTCGCGGACGAGGTGAACAAGACCATCGCCGAGGCCATGGTGGTCCAGGGCGGCTTCGTCGACCAGGTGGTGCCCGTCTATCACAGGTACTTCAGCCATGAGGAAGTCAGGGCGCTGGCGGACTTCTACCAGACCCCGGTGGGCCGCAAGGCGGTCGCGGTGATGCCCGACATGGTGCAGGAGAGCATGGCGATCGGGCAGCGGTGGGGCCGCGACTTGGGGCCGCAGATCCAGCAGCGGCTCCGGGCGCGGTTCAAGCAGGAGGGCGTCGAGCTCTGAGCCGGGTGCCGGCGGGCCGTGGACAAGGCCCGGAGGGCTGGCGTATGGTGGTGGCTCGACAACGATCCGGCCGCGATCCGAACCCGGGAGACCCATGAAGACCGACAACCAGTATTTCAAGTTCGTCGCGAACCTGCTGAAGCTGATGGTGGACAAGCAGGGCTCCGACCTGTTCATCACCGTGGGCGCGCCGCCGTCCATCAAGGTGCACGGCGAGGTGACCCCCGTGAGCAACATGCCGGTGACCCGGGAGCAGGCGGAGGCGCTGCTCGCCTCGGTGATGAACGACAAGCAGATGGGCGAGTTCCGCGAGACGCACGAGTGCAACTGGGCCATCGGCCTGGACGGCGTCGGCCGCTTCCGGATGAACGCCTACGTCCAGCGCGGCATGCCGGGCATGGTGGCGCGGACGATCAACACCGTCATCCCCAATTTCGAGGAGCTGGGCCTGCCGGCGACGCTGCGGCAGATCATGCTGGAGAAGCGCGGCCTGGTGCTCATGGTGGGCGCCACCGGCTCGGGCAAGTCCACTAGCCTGGCGGCCATGGTCGACTACCGCAACGAGAACAGCCGCGGCCACATCATCACCATCGAGGACCCCATCGAGTTCATCCACCCGCACAAGAAGTGCCTGGTGATGCAGCGCGAGGTGGGGGTGGACACCGACAACTGGTTCGCGGCGCTGAAGAACACCCTGCGCCAGGCGCCGGACGTGATCATGATCGGCGAGATCCGCGACCGCGACACCATGGACTACGGCATCGCCTTCGCCGAGACCGGCCACCTGTGCCTGGCGACCCTGCACGCCAACAACGCCAACCAGGCCCTGGACCGGATCATCAACTTCTTCCCCGCCGACCGGCGCGACCAGCTCCTGATGGACCTGTCGCTCAACCTCAAGGCCATCGTCTCCCAGCGGCTCATCCCCAAGCGGGGCGGCGGCCGGGTGCCGGCGGTGGAGGTCCTCATCAACTCGCCGCTGATCTCGGACCTGGTGCACAAGGGCGAGGTGCACGAGATCAAGCCCGTCATGGCCAAGTCGCGCGACTTCGGCATGCAGACCTTCGACCAGTCGCTCTACGACCTCGCCCGCGCCGGCGTGATCGAGCGGGACACGGCCCTGCGCTACGCCGACTCCTACAACGACCTGCGGCTCATGTTCAAGCTGAGCGGCGAGGACGACGGCGAGGACAAGACCCAGGGCCTCGAGATCGTCTGACGCGCCGGCCCCCCCGCGGGAGCGGCTTCAGCCGCGACAGCAGCCCCGGCGAGGGCATCGGGGCCGCCCGAACAGACCCTGCCCCCGGCCCCGCGGCAATCCCCCTTCCCGGTCCAAGGTTGACCCTGGGGGGGCCGGGGCGGAGAATGGCCCGTCCATTTTCAAGCATCCCCATGGAGTCCCCTGTGGATCAAGCCGAACTGACCAAGGAACAACAGATCCTGCGCGCCATGCGCAAGACCCTCGCCTCCGTCGTGAAGGACACGGCGCCGCGCGAAGGTGAGCCGAGCCCCCTTTCCGAGGCCACGGTGGAGAACATCCGCGCCTGCTTCGGCCTCATCGCCGCGCGCGAGGCCGAGCTCGCCGAGGCCCTCGGGCTTTCGCGCAAGGAGCGGCCGCACTACGCCGACGAGGAGCCGTCCGCCAAGCCGCTGCAGTTCGCCGCCCCGGCCGGCAAGAACACCCACTGATGGCAGAGGGCATCGCCAGCCTGGTCTCGGACACCGAGGCCTCGGTCGTCCGGACCGCGTACGTCGTCATCTACGCCCCCAAGCGCGGCAACCGGCAACGCTTCCCTGAGACCTGCGTCACCGTGCACGCCTCCGAGGCCGCCGCCCGCGCCGCCGCCCGGCCCGAGGCGGGCTACCACGCCGCCGTCGCCTCCGGGCCGTCGCGCTCCTCCGAGGGCTTCCGCCTCTACTACTTGGTGCGCTGGCTCGACTGAGAGCCGCTACGCGCCGCCCGCTCCTCCAGCCGCGTCCTGCCCGGAGCCTGCGCCCCGCTTGGCGAGTGGGCGGGAATTTCCGACAATGCGCGGCGAGGGGCCTGCAAACCCAATACCAAGGAGCAAACATGAGCGACGCATTGGACTATCTGGTCAAGGTGCGCGGCGACGCGCTGGGACATTACTTCAAGTTCCTCAAGGACGCGGGCAAGCACCTGGACCCCAAGACCCGCGACCTGATCTCGGTCATCACCAAGGTGCATGCCCAGACCGAGGCGGGCTTCAAGCAGTACCTCATGCGCGCGCTGAGGAACGGCTGCACCCCCCTGGAGGTCATCGACGCCCTGCTCATGGCCTTCCCCGCCCTTGGGCTCGCCAAGATCGTCTGGGCCACGGAGATCCTGCTGGAGATGGACATGCCCGAGTTCTCGCCGGAGCTCATCCATGCCCAGCCCCAGTGGCGCGACGTGATGGCCGCGGCGGAGATCGGGGACGGCGAGGTCAAGCGGGTGGAGTGCGGGGCGCGCACGGTGTTCGTCTACCGCGAGGGCGAGGCCTACAGGGTCTACGACTCGCACTGCCCGCACCAGGTGACCAACATCCCGCACCTCGCCCTGGAGGGCAAGACCCTCACCTGCCCCAAGCACCACTGGAAGTTCGACATCACCACCGGCAAGTGCATCGAGAAGGGCAAGCACCCGCTCAAGCACTTCGAGACCAGGGTGGAGGGCGGCCGGCTCTACGCCTGGTGGTGAGCCTCCCCGGATCGACGCACCTCTTGTGGGAGCGGCTTCAGCCGCGAATAGACCCCCGGATGGGGATCGCGGCTGAAGCCGCTCCCACAGAAAAACCGCCCTACAGCGCCTGGCCGCCCGCCTCGCCGCCTTCGAGGATCGCCGCCTGGCCCGCCGCCAGGCGCGCGATGGGCACGCGGGGCCCGGAGCAGGAGACGTAGCTGAGCCCGATCTGATGGCAGAAGCGGATGGAGGCGGGGTGGCCGCCGTGCTCGCCGCAGATGCCCACCTTCATGCCCGGGCGGGTGCCGCGGCCCCAGTTCACCGCCAGTTCCATGAGCTTGCCCACGCCCTTCACGTCCAGGACCTCGAAGGGATTGTCCTGCAGGATGCGGTTCTGGTTGTACATGGGCAGGAACTTGTTCTCGGCGTCCTCGCGCGAGAAGGAGAAGGTGGCCTGGGTCAGGTCGTTGGTGCCGAAGGAGAAGAACTCCGCCTCCTCGGCCAGGTTCTCGGCGCGCAGGCAGGCGCGCACCACCTCCATCATGGTGCCGAAGCTGAACGCGAGTTGCAGTTTGTGGCTGGCCTCCACGTCGCGGCGGACGGCCTCCACCCAGGCCTTCACGCGCTTCAGTTCCTGGGCGGTGCAGACCTGGGGCACCATGATCTCCGGGTGGACCTCGATGCCGGCCTTCTGGCACTCGGCGGCGGCCTCCAGGATGGCGCGGATCTGCATGGAGTAGATCTCCGGGAAGGTGAGCCCCAGGCGCACCCCGCGGTGGCCCAGCATGGGGTTGATCTCGGAGAGCGCGCGCACCTTCCTCAGGATGGCCTCCTTCTTCTGGATGGCCTCGTCCACCAGCACCGGGTCGGCGGGGGTGGCGACCTGGGGATGGGTGTCGCGGGTGCGGTACATGAACTCCACCGCCTCGTGCAGCACCTGCATGCCGCGCACGGTGTCGCCCAGGTGCCGAAGCTGGGCGAGCTCCTCCACCAGCTGCCGCTCCGAGGGCAGGAACTCGTGGATGGGCGGGTCCAGGAGGCGTATGGTTACCGGCCGCGGCGCCATGGCCCGGAACAGCCCCATGAAGTCGGCGCGCTGGATGGGCAGCAGCTTGTTGAGCGCCGCCTGGCGGTCGGCCGCCGTCTCGGCGACGATCATCTCCACCACGATGGGCAGGCGGTCCACGGCGTTGAACATGCGCTCGGTGCGCGCGAGCCCGATGCCCATGGCGCCGAACCTGAGCGCCCGTTGCGCATCCTCGGGGGTGTCGGCGTTGGCCATGACCTTGAGCCGCGCGTGCTCGTCCGCCCATCCCAGCAGGGTGGCGAGCTCCGCCGAGAACTCCGCCTCGATCATGGGCACCTCGCCCAGGAAGACGCGGCCCGAGGTGCCGTCGAGGGTGATGACGTCGCCCTCGTGGAAGAGGTGCTCGCCCACCACGGCCTGGCGCATGCGCACGTCGACGTGGATGCCCTCGGCGCCCGCGACGCAGGGCTTGCCCATGCCGCGCGCCACCACGGCGGCGTGGCTGGTCTTGCCGCCGCGGCTGGTCAGGATCCCCTGGGAGGCGAAGAAGCCGTGGATGTCCTCGGGCTTGGTCTCCTCGCGCACCAGGATGACCTTCACCCCCGTGCGGCCCAGCTTCTCGGCGCGGTCGGCGTCGAAGACGGCCGCCCCCGAGGCCGCGCCCGGCGAGGCGGGCAGGCCGCGGGCGACGGCCTTCACCTTGGCCTTGGGGTCGAGGCGGGGGAAGAGGAGCTGCTCCAGCATCTCGGGCTGGATGCGCAGCAGGGCCTGACGCCGGTCGATCAGCCCCTCGGCCACCATCTCCACCGAGGTGCGCACGAGGGCGGCGGCGTTCATCTTGCCGTTGCGCGTCTGCAGGCAGTAGAGCGTGCCGCGCTCGATGGTGAACTCGAAGTCCTGCACCTCCTGGTAGTGCGCCTCCAGCCGGTTCCTGAGCTCGACGAGCTGCCGGTGGAGCTCCGGCATCTCCTCGGCCATGGCCGCCACGGGCTTGGGCGTGCGGATGCCGGCCACCACGTCCTCGCCCTGGGCGTTGGTGAGGTATTCGCCGTAGAGCACGTTCTCGCCGCTGCCGGGGTCGCGGGTGAAGGCGACCCCGGTGGCGGAGTCCTCGCCCATGTTGCCGAAGACCATGGCCACCACGTTGACCGCGGTGCCGTCGGCCTGCTCCGGCGTGATCTTGAACTCGCGCCTGTAGTCCACGGCGCGCTTGCCCATCCAGGAGTCGAACACCGCCTTGATGGCGACCTGCAGCTGCTCGTAGGGGTCCGCCGGGAAGGGCCGCCCGGTGACCCGCTCGACCACGGCGAGGTAGCGCTCGGCCACCTCCGCGAGGTCCTGGGCGGAAAGGCCCACGTCCTGCTTCACCCCGGCCTGCGCCTTCACCGCCTCGAACTCCGCGTCGAACTCTTCCTCGGGCACGCCCAGCGCCACCTTGCCGAAGAGCTGGATGAAGCGCCGCCAGGCATCGAACCCGAAGCGCTCGTTGCCGGTCTGGGTGATGAGCCCCTGCAGGGTGTCGCGGTTCAGCCCCAGGTTGAGGATGGTGTCCATCATGCCCGGCATGGACAGGGCCGAGCCCGAGCGCACCGAGACCAGCAGCGGATTGTCGCGGCCGCCGAAGGCCTTGCCCGTCTTCGCCTCCACGGCGCCCAGGTGCAGGCGCACCTGGTCGAGCACGCCTTCGGGGAGCCTCTTTTCCGGGTCGGACAGGTAGGCCTGGCAGGCCTCGGTGGTGATGACGAAGCCGGGCGGCACGTTGAGCCCGATCCGGGTCATCTCGCAGAGGTTGGCCCCCTTGCCGCCGAGGAGCTTCTTGTTCTTGCCGTCGCCCTCGGTGAAGGCATAGATCCACTTGCTGGTCATGACGCTCTCCGATTCCTGATGCGGTTGTTGTGATGGGCGCGGCCGGGCCGCTTATTCAAGCATAGGCACGGGCCGTGCAGATTGCCGCTCAGCCGCCCCGCCCGCCGAGCACGAAGCGCTCCAGCCAGAGCAGGCCGGTCACGGTCTTGGCCTCGCAGATGCGGCCGTCGGTGAGCATCCGCATGGCCTCGTCGAAGGGCACGCGCAGGATCTCCAGGAACTCGTCGTGGTCCGGCCGCTCGCCCACGTGCCGCAGATTCTCGGCCAGGAAGAAGATGAGGCGCTCGTCGGAATAGCCGATGCAGGGGTAGATGGTGGTGAGGTAGCGCCAGTGCCGGGCCTCGTAGCCGGTCTCCTCCAGGAACTCGCGCCGCGCGCATTCGAGCTCCGTCTCGCCCGGGTCCAGCTTGCCGGCGGGGAACTCCAGGAAGTCCCGGTGCAGGGGGTAGCGGTGCTGGCGCTCGAGCAGCACGTCGCCGTTTTCGAACACCGGCACGATCACCGCCGCCCCCGGGTGGACCAGGTATTCGCGGCTGGATTCGCGGCCGTCTGGCAGGCGCACCCGGTCCAGCCTGGCATGGAGGAGGCGGCCCTGGTAGACGGTTTCGGAGGCGAGGGTCAGTTCGGTGAGGTCGGGGGCGGCCATGTCATTGCCTGCGGGTCAAAATCAAAAGTATAGCGGCGGCCTTCGCCCTTCTGGCCGACAACGCCGCCAGCGGCGTCAAGGGCAAGACCGTGCGCCTGGTGGCCGTGGAGCCCGCCTCCTGCCCCGCCATCCGCGCCTGCCTGGACGAGGCCCTGCGCTGCAAGGAGACCGGCGAGGCCAAGACCCTGTTCTTCAACCTCTCCGGCCACGGCCACTTCGACATGGCCAGCTACGACGCCTATTTCGCCGGCAGGCTGCAGGACTACGCCTATCCGGAGGAGGCCATCCATGCGGCGCTGGATCGCCTGCCCAAGGTGGCCGCCTGAGGCCGCGGCCGGGACCATGAAAAAGGCCGCCTCATTGAGGCGGCCTTTCGGTTGGTGCGATCGTTTCTGTCTCTTTCGAAATTCGAGCGGGTAACTTCAGTTCATGGCGGCGGCGTACCCCGGTCCCTTCCCCCTCAGGGGGAAGGATAGGATGGGGGTGGGGTGCATGCCCTTCTGGGTGCTCCCCTTGAAGGGGAGGGAATCCGAGGACAGGCGGCCTTGTCTGCGTTACCCGCTCGTTCTTGAAAAGAGCCTCATTTCTTGAGTGCGTCGCGGATCTCCCGCAGCAGGAGGATGTCCTCCGGCGGGGCGGCCGGCTCGGCGGGCGCGGCCGGCTCTTCACGTTTCAGGCGGTTGACGACCTTGATGGCCACGAAGATCGCGAAGGCGATGATCAGGAAGTCCACCAGGGTGTTGATGAAGGCGCCGTACTTGATGAGCGGGGCGCCGGCCTTCTCCGCGGCCTCCAGGGTCGCGTAGGCCGGATCCCCGAGGTTGATGTAGAGGTGCTTGAAGTCCACGCCGCCCAGGAGCTGGCCCAGCGGCGGCATGACGATGTCCTTGACCAGGGAGTCGACGATCTTGCCGAAGGCGCCGCCGATGATCACCGCCACCGCCAGGTCCACGACGTTGCCGCGCATGGCGAAGGCCTTGAATTCCTGCAAGAGGCTCATGCTGTCCGCTCCTGTGCGCGTCCTTTCGGGTCGCCCGGATTTTACGGGGTTTGGCGCGGGCCTGGAAAGGCTTGTGGCCAGGCCGCAGACAGGGCTTGCCCGGCGGCGCCTAGTCCGCGCTCGTGCCCGGGGTGATGCCGGCCCGGGCGGCGAAGTCGAGCAGGCGGCTGATGGAGCGCACGGCCTTCACCCGCACCGCCTCGGGGACGTGGATCTCGTTGGCGCCGGTCTCCAGCACCCGGGCGAGCTTCCTGAGCCCGTTCATGGCCATCCAGGGGCAGTGGGCGCAGGACACGCAGGTGGCGCCCTTGCCGCCGCTGGGGGCCTCCAGCAGCAGCTTCTCCGGGGCGACCTCGTGCATCCTGTGGAAGATGCCGATGTCGGTGGCGACGATGAAGGCGGGGTTGGGGAGGGTCTTGACCGCGTGGACGAGCTGGGTGGTGGAGCCCACCACGTCGGCCATGGCGATGACGTCCGCGGGCGACTCGGGGTGCACCAGGATGGCGGCCTCGGGGTGCTCGGCCTTGAGCTCGCGGATGCCGTCCGCCTTGAACTTCTCGTGCACGACGCAGGCCCCCTGCCAGATCACCATGTCGGCCCCCGTGGCGCGCTGCACGTAGTCGCCCAGGAAGCGGTCCGGCGCCCAGATGATCCGCTTGCCTTGTTCCTTCAAATGCTGCACCACCTTGACCGCGCTGCTGGAGGTGACCACCCAGTCGGCGCGCGCCTTCACGGCGGCGGAGGTGTTGGCGTAGACCACCACGGTGCGATCGGGGTGCGCATCGCAGAAGGCGGTGAAGTCCTCGGCGGGGCAGGACAGGTCGAGCGAGCACTCGGCGCCCAGGTCGGGCATGAGCACGCGCTTCTCGGGGTTGAGGATCTTGGCCGTCTCGCCCATGAACTTCACGCCGGCCACGATCAGGGTCTGCTGCCTGGCGGCATGGCCGAAGCGGGCCATCTCCAGGGAGTCGGAGACGCAGCCGCCGGTCTCCACGGCCAGGTCCTGCAGGTCGCCCGAGGTGTAGTAGTGCGCCAGCAGCACCGCGTCCTGCTCCTGCATCAGCCGCTTGATGCGGGCCTTGAGCTCGGCGCGCTCGGCCTCGCCGAGCGCTTCCTCGACCACGGGCGGGACGTCCGGTACCGGGCGTGCCGGGGGAGGGGCGATGATCTGTGCGACGGTCATTGCACGACTCGTGTCGAGGGCGTAACGAAACGGAAATGATAGACCGGTTATGGCGGCGTCTTCTAGGCTTTCAAGGCCGAAAAGCGCGCAAATGTTAGACTGGCTGCATGCAGCAGCTGATCCTCGACATCCGCCCGGAGGCCCCGCCGAGCTTCGACAACTTCCTTGCCGGCCAGAACCTGGAGGCCGTCGCCACCCTCATCGCCCTGGCGACGGGCGGCGAGGTCGAGCCCCTCGTCTATCTCTGGGGCGAGGCGGGCTGCGGCAAGACCCATCTGCTGCATGCCTGCGTCCGGACGGCCGGCAGCCTCGGCCACGAGGCCCGCTACGTCGCCCGCGGCGAGCGGCTGCCCGAGCGGCTGCCGCGGCTCCTCGCCGTGGACGATGTGCAGGCCCTCGATGCCGCGGGCCAGGTGGCCCTCTTCAACCTCATCAACCTGGCGCGCGATGGCAGGGGGCGCATCGTGGCGGCGGGCGACCTCCCGCCGGCGCGCCTGGGGCTGCGGCCCGACCTCGCCACGCGCCTGAGCTCCGGCCTGGTCTACGCCATCCACCGGCCCAGCGAGGCGGAGCGCGCCGCCGCCCTGCACGCCCGGGCCGAGGCGCGGGGCATGCGCCTGCCCGAGGAGGTGGTGAGCTACCTGCTCAACCACTGCCGGCGCGACCTGCCCGGCCTGCTCGCCACGGTGGACGCCCTCGATGCCTACTCCCTGAGCCTGAAGCGCGCGGTGACGCTGCCCCTGCTGCGGGAGATGCTGCAGCAGGGGCAGACCGATTGAGGCATCTCCTCGTGGCCATCAGCCACCACGGCCTGGGACATCTCGCCCAGACCGCGCCGGTGCTGCATGCCCTGGCGGCGCAGCGGGGCGATCTGCGCCTCACCATCCAGAGCCGGCTGAGCCGCGAGGCCCTGGAGGCGCGCATCCAGGTGCCCTTCGAGCACCTGCGGGAGGCGGCGGACTGCGGCATGCCCATGGTCGACGCCCTGCGGGTGGACGTGCCGGCGGCGCTCGCCTGCTACCGGGCTTTCCACGAAGACTGGGAGGCGCGGGTCGCGCGGGAAGCCGGCCGCTACGGCGCCTTGGGCGTGGAGGCGGTCCTCGGCAACGTCGCCTACCTGCCCCTGGCCGCGGCGCAGCGCGCGGGGCGGCCGGCCGTGGCGCTGTGTTCGCTCAACTGGGCCGACATCGCGGCGCATTACCTGGGCGAGGCGGCAGGCATGGCGGCCATCCTCGAAGAGATCCGTGCGGCCTACCGCGGCGCGCTGCGCTTCCTGCGGCCCACGCCCGCCATGCCCATGCCGGACCTGCCCAATGTCGAGGCGATCCCGCCGATTGCCGGCCGGGGCCGGGTGCGGCGCGCGGAACTGAGGGCGAGGCTGGGCCTGGGCGCCGCCGATCGCCTGGTGCTGATCGGCATGGGCGGCATCGGCTACCGCAAGGCCGCGGCGCACTGGCCGCGCACGCCGGGCATATGCTGGCTGGCGCCGGAAGACTGGTGCGGCGGGCATCCGGACTTCGTGCCGTATGACCGCACCGGCATGCCCTTCGCCGACCTGCTCGCCTCCTGCGACGCCCTCGTCACCAAGCCCGGCTACGGCAGCTTCGTCGAGGCGGCGGCACAGGCGGTGCCCGTGCTCTACCTGGAGCGCCCCGACTGGCCGGAGACGCCTTATCTTACGGCCTGGCTGCAGGCGCAGGGGCGGGCGCTGGCGATCGACGAGGCGGTGCTGGAGGCGGGTCGGATGGCGGAGAGGCTCGAGGCCCTGTGGGCCTCGGGCTTGAAGCCGCCGGCCGCGGCGGAGGGGGCGGAGGAGGCGGCGCGGCGGCTGATGGAATTGCTTTAGGACTTGGCCTGTTCGGCCTCCTTGGCGATTTCCTCGTGGACCTTGGCCATGTCCACCTCGCCGGCTTTGCCGAGCAGGTCGTCGAAGGCGCCGGCGGGCAGCGCCCCGGGCTGGGCGTAGATGATCACCTTCTCGCGGAAGATCATCAGCGTGGGGATGGAGCGGATCTGGAAGTGCGCGGCCAGGCCCTGCTGCTCTTCCGTGTTCACCTTGGCGAAGACGATGTCCGGATACTTCTCGGAGGCCGCCTCGAACACCGGGGCGAAGCTGCGGCAGGGGCCGCACCAGGGCGCCCAGAAGTCCAGGACCACGAAATCGTTGTCGAGGATGGTCTGTTCGAAGTTTTCGTCGTTGATTTCGAGGACGGCCATGATTGGTGCTCCAAAAGTAGAATGTCGGCTGGAAGTGTTTTCACCATATCACGGTTTGCTAATACTGCCTATGCAGGCCATGCCGTTCGCATATGAGGGGATGCAATTGAAGGACATCGAAAATCTGCGCCGTGACGTGGCCGCAATGGTGGACGAGCTGCACAGCGTCCTGCAGGAGATCGGCGGCGACGGCATCCCGCAGGCGGCGGTGGTCAACAACGCGCGCGACCGCCTGCGCTACATCTCGGCGCTCACCGAGCAGGCGGCGGGGCGCACCCTGACGGCGGCGGAGATCATCCTGGACCGGCTCAGGGCGCAGCAGGCCGAGGCCAGGGGCCTCCATGCCAAGAGCCGCTCGCCGCAGATCCGCGCCTTCCTCCAGCGCCTGCAGGCCGAGCACGAGGCCGCCAGCGAGCAGGCCGCCGAGATCATCCAGGCCCAGGCCTTCCAGGACCTCGTCGGGCAGGTGGTCGGCAAGCTCATGGTGACGGTGCAGAAGATGGAGGATGGCCTGGTGCACCTGCTGATCGACGAGGAGCAGGAGGGCAAGCTCGCCGGCCCGGCCGTGCGCGAGGAGGGCCGGGTCTCCCAGGACGACATCGACAGTCTGTTCGACTGAAGTGGGGCTTGGTCCCCGGCGCCGCAGCCCCCTCTCTCGGTCAACACGAAATCAGGATTGTCGGTCAGCCGCTCCGCCGCGAAATCGATGAACTTGCGTACCCGCGCGGGCTGAGCGCGCCGGCTGCCGTAGCAGGGCTGCACGCCCATGTGATCCGTCACATGCTGCGCCAGCACGGGCCCGACCTGCCCGGCGCGGATATGGGGAGCCGCCGAGATGCCGGAGACCGGCCGTCGGCCCGTGCCTGCACCCGATTGCTGACCTGGTCATCGATATGCCCTCACTCCAATCCTGAACAGCCTGCCTCTCCATGCCGACAGGACATGGAGAGGGCCATTCGAGAATCCGGGGACCATCGTTTCGCGCAGGAGCGTGGCGACCTGATCGTCAGAACGGCCCTGTCACCCGAACTGAAACCTGCGCAAGCACCTGGTGTCATAGGCTATAAAAAACGGGCTCTCCTGAAAAACGAGTGGGTTGCGCAGACAGGGGCGCCCGCTCACGGGTTCCCTCCCCTTTATGTCCCGCAGGGACGGTATCCCTTGGGGCAAGGGGAGCGCCCCGAAGGGCATGAAGGGTGGGGATGGGTTGCGTGGTGCATCCGCCCCGCCCCCATCCTATCCTTCCCCCTGAGAGGGAAGGGACCGGAACACGCTACTTCTGGGAATCGAAATGACCCACCCAGATTTTGAAAGAGGCAAAAAGGTTTCAACCCTTCCCATGCCTGCGGGCGTTGCGCGCCACAGCCGGCAACCTTGCCATGGCCCGTTTCGAGCGCCCTGGAGTGGGGATTTGATCATTCAACCGCTCCGGCGCCGGCGCCACCGTGCGACGCCCCGCCCCTCGATGTCGGGGGAGGGCATGAAAAGGTGCCGTCCCTTGGCCGGGAAGGCGCTCGCGGAGCGCCCGGACCTTGCGCGCTGAGCCGGACCAGCCGCGCCCCGCGGACCATCGAGGATCGGCGGCGGCGTCCGGCCCGCGCGCGGTGCTGAGCCGCCTCGATGTCATCGCCATCATCATCGGCCTGGTCATCGGCGCCGGGATCTTCCGGGCGCCTTCGGTCGTCGCCGCCAACATCCCCACCGAGGGCGTCCTCCTCGCCGCCTGGCTGCTCGGCGGCCTCGTCTCCCTCGCGGGCGCGCTGTGCTACGCCGAGCTCGCGAGCGCCTATCCGCACGCTGGCGGCGAGTACCACTTCCTGGCGCGCGCCTACCACCGGCGTTTCGCCTTCCTGTTCGCCTGGGCGCGGCTCACGGTGCTGCAGACCGGCTCCATCGCCCTCCTCGCGTTCGTGCTCGGCGACTACCTGTCGGCGCTGTATCCGCTCGGCGAATACGGCGCGGCGCTCTATGCCGGCCTCGCCGTGTTCGCGCTCACGGCGCTGAACCTCGTCGGCCTGCGCGCGAGCACGGGCGTGCACCGCGTGACGACCTCCGTGATCTTGCTCGGCCTGCTGTTCGTGACCGTCGTCGGCCTGCTGCACACGGTGCCGCCTTGGGCGGTACCGGCGCCGAGTGCGCCGGGCGCCTCCATGGCGTTCGGTCTGGCGATGATATTCGTGCTGCTCACCTACGGCGGCTGGAACGAAGTGGCCTATGTGTCTGCGGAGCTGCGCGACGGCGGGCGCAGCATGGCGCGGGTGCTCGTCACCGCCATCGCCGCCATCACGCTCATCTACCTGCTCGTGAACCTGGCCTACGTGAACGTGCTCGGGCTCGAAGGCATGCGCGGCTCCTCGGTGGTGGCGGCGGACGCCATGCGCCTGGCGCTCGGCGCTCCCGGAGCGGGCGTCGTCACGCTGCTGATCGTGATCGCGGTCCTGACCTCGATGAACGTCACCATCCTGACCGGCGCGCGCACCAATTACGCCCTCGGCAACGACTTTCCGCTGTTCGGCTTTCTCGCCTGCTGGCACGACGGACGCAACGCCCCGACCCGGGCGCTGCTGGTGCAGGGCGCGATCGCGCTGCTGCTCGTGCTCGTCGGCGCCCTGTCGCGCTCCGGCTTCGAGACGATGGTGGAGTATCTCTCGCCGGTCTTCTGGTTCTTCTTCCTGCTCACGACGGTATCGCTGTTCGTGCTGCGCTGGCGAGATCACGCGCGGCCGCGGCCGTTTCGCGTGCCGTTCTATCCGCTCACGCCGCTGCTCTTCACGGCGACCTGCGCCTACATGCTCTACTCGAGCCTCGCCTACACCGGCTTCGGCGCCCTGCTCGGCGTCGCCGTGCTGGCCGCCGGCGTGCCGCTGATCTTTTTCCTGAACCGCAAACCTGCAACCTGGAGGTAAGCCATGCAATACGCACGCAAGTGGTCGTTCTTCGTAGTCGCGCTTTTCGCCGCTGCCGCGGCGGCGGCATCTGCGCTGGCGCGCGACGTGCCCTACGTGCCGACGCCCGAGCCGGTGGTGCGGGCCATGCTCCAGCTCGCCAAGGTGAGCAAGGGCGACATGGTCTACGATCTCGGCTCCGGTGACGGACGCATTGTGATCATGGCGGCCAGGGAGTTCGGCGCCCGCGGCGTCGGCGTCGAGATCGATCCGCAGCGGATCGCCGAAGCCCGTGCCAACGCCCGCCGGGCCGGGGTGGGCGACCGGGTGCGGTTCATCGAGGGCGATCTGTTCCAGGTGGATCTGCGGCCGGCGAGCGTGGTGACCCTGTACCTGCTGCCGGACGTGAACCTGCGGCTTCGGCCGAAGCTGATGAAGGAGCTGCGCCCGGGCACGCCCGTGGTCTCCCACTCCTTCGACATGGGCGACTGGGAGCCGGAAGTGCAGCGGACGGTCAACGGCGCGACGATCTACCTCTGGCACATCCCGGCCCGCGCCTCCGGCGTCTGGCAGTACCGCATCCGGACCGCGAACGGCGGCGAGGAGCGGCACCGGCTGGACCTCACCCAGGACCTCGACAGGATTCGGGGGACGTTGACGATCGGCGGCGAGTCCTTCGCCATCGCGGACGGACGGGTCCGGGGCGAGCGGTTGAGCTTCGCGATCGAGCGCAGCGTGAACGGCGCCGCCGTCACGCAGCGCTTCGAAGGCCGCATCAGCGGCGAACGGCTCGCCGAGATGGCGATCGTCGATCCGGGGATGCCCGGGCAGCGGCGGGCGGCGACCCGCTAACCGTTCATGGCGCCCACGCCGCCCCCGCCGATGAAAATCAACGGGTTGCGCCATGAACGGTTTCCCTCACCCCTATCCCTCTCCCGCTTGCGGGCGAGGGGGATGCGGCAACGCTTCGCGTTGTTTCACATCAACGCGGCTTTGACCCGACCTTGATAGACGAAGGCCGTCCTGCGTGGACGGCCTTCGTGCCTTGAAGGTCCCTGCCCCGGCGCCGCACCCGCGCCGATCTGGACTGCCCTGTCGCCTCAAAAAAAACAAGGGCGGGATGAACCCGCCCTTGTGTCGGAGGTGCTGCGTATTACTTCGCGGCCTTCTTGGCCGGGGCCTTCTTCGCAGCGGGCTTCCTGGCCGGTGCAGCCTTCTTGGCGGCCGGCTTGGCGGCGGCCTTGGTGGCGGTCTTCTTCGCGGCCGGCTTGGCGGCGGCATTGGCGGCGGTCTTCTTCGCGGCCGGCTTGGCGGCGGCCTTCTTTGCAGCCGGCTTGGCGGCGGTCTTGACGGCGGTCTTCTTCACGGCCGGCTTCTTCGCCGCGGTGGTTTTCTTCGCGGTGGTTTTCTTCGCGGCCGCGGTCTTGGTCGTGGCCTTCTTCGCTGCCGGCTTCTTCGCCGCGGTGGCCTTGGCGGCGGTCTTCTTGGCGGCCGGCTTGGCGGCGGTCTTGGTGGTGGCCTTCTTCACGGCCGGCTTTTTCGCCGCGGCGGCCTTGGCGGCGGTCTTCTTCGCGGCCGGCTTCTTGGCGGTCGTTGCCTTCGCGGCCGGCTTCTTCACCGCGGCGGCCTTCTTCGCAGCAGGCTTCTTCGCTGCGGCGGCCTTTCTGGCGGTGGGCTTTTTGGGGGCGGGTGCGGATGTTGCGGAGGGGGTGGAGATGGAGGTCTGTGTATCGGTCGCTGAGCTGGCGGGGGTTTCCATGGCAGACATATTTGACTCCTCTGGTGGCGATGGGTTGAACGCTGAATGCCTCGTATTCCCAGGATCTACGCGCATTTCAGCGCGATGCGCCCATTCTAGAACAAATAAATTGTTGTAATGCAAGTGTTTGTGCGGTGCGCATGCAACTATTTCGGCGAGCGTGGTATGGCAGCGACGTTTGTCTGCGCGTCGCGCCTCGCGCTAGTGCGGCAGCACTTGCTCGTCCGCGTACAGCGCGGCGATCTGCTCGCGGCGCCGGATCAGGTGCGTCGATGCGCCGTCCACCATCACCTCCGCGGCGCGCGGACGGGTGTTGTAGTTGGAGCTCATGCTCATGCCGTAGGCGCCCGCGGAGAGGATGGCGAGCAGGTCGCCCTCCTCGATGACGAGGCTGCGATCGTGCCCGAGGAAGTCGCCGCTCTCGCACACGGGTCCGACGATTTCGTAGCGGCGTGCGCGGCCCTGCCGCTCCGACACGGGCAGGATGTCGTGCCAGGCGTCGTAGAGCGCGGGGCGCATGAGGTCGTTCATGGCGGCGTCGACGATGGCGAAGTCCTTGGCCTCGCCGTGCTTGAGATATTCGACGCGGGTGAGCAGCAGGCCGGCGTTGCCCACCAGGGAGCGGCCCGGCTCGACGATCAGCTTCTGCGGCCGGCCGGCGAGCTTCTCGAGCAGGGTGCGCGCATAGGCGCCGGTGTCGGGCGGCGTCTCGTCCCTGTAGCGGATGCCGACGCCGCCGCCCATGTCGACGTGGGCGAGCGCGATGCCCTCATGTTCGAGCGCGTCGACGAGCTGCAGCACCTTGTCGAGGGCCTCGGCGAAGGGGGCGGTCTCGGTGAGCTGGGAGCCGATGTGGCAGTCGATGCCGACCACCTCGAGGTGCGGCAGTGCGGCGGCGAGCCGATAGACGCGCAGGGCCTCGTCGTGGGCGATGCCGAACTTGTTGCCCTTGAGCCCGGTGGAGATGTAGGGATGGGTCTTGGCGTCGACGTCCGGGTTCACGCGCAGGCTCACGCGGGCCCGCCTGCCCGTCGCGCCGGCCACGCGGTCGAGGTGCCTGAGCTCGCTCTCCGACTCCACGTTGAAGCAGTGGATCCCGGCCTCGAGCGCGGCGCGCATCTCCGCCTCGGACTTGCCCACCCCGGAGAACACCACCTTCTCCGGGTCGCCGCCCGCGGCGAGGACGCGGGCGAGCTCGCCGCCGGAGACGATGTCGAAGCCGGCGCCCAGGCGCGCGAAGAGGTTGAGGATGGCGAGGTTGGAGTTCGCCTTCACCGCGTAGCAGACGAGGTGCTCGCGCGCCGCGAAGGCGCGGTCGTAGGCCCGGAAGGTGGCCTCCAGGGCGGCGCGGGAATAGACGTAGCAGGGGGTGCCGTGGGCGCGGGCGATTTCTTCCAGAGGCACGTCCTCGCAGTAGAGGCGGCCTTCACGTCGGCGGATCGGATTCATGGTTGGGACGAAGAGCTGCGTTGGGCTGCGGGCTGGTCCGGCAGGTAGAGGGGCCCCTTCTTGCCGCAGGCGGACAGGGCGATCAGCAGGCACAGGAGGAGAGCGGGCCGAAGGCGGAGTTTCGGCGCAGCCAACGGGCGGGGCATGGGGCGAAGCCGGTAGAATGCGACGGTCGAGTTTAGCATGCGAATTTGGAGACCCCGTATGGACGAACGCGAATACCGCGCGCTGGCGGACGCCGCGCTGCAGCGCCTGGACGCCCGGCTGTCCGACCTGGACGGCATCGACTTCGAGCTGACCGGGGGCGGCATCCTGGAGATCGAATTCGAGGACGGCTCGAAGATCGTGGTCAACAAGCAGGCCGCCGCGCAGGAGATCTGGGTGGCGGCGAAGAGCGGCGGCTTCCACTACCGCTGGGACGGCGCGGCCTGGCGCGACACCCGCAGCGGCGAGGAGCTCTTCGCCGCCCTCGTGCGGCTGATGTCGGCGCAGGCGGGCGAGCCGATCCGCCTCGACTGAAGCCCTCCGGTCGCGCGGGCGGCCGCCTCCCATTGCCTATAGTGAAACGTGGCTGCCGAGGTCCGGCGGCCGCCATTCATTCAATGGAGGCAAGACATGTCGAACGATCTGGTGAAGGTGATCGAGGTGCTGTCGGAGTCGGACAAGAGCTGGGAGGACGCGGCGCAGCAGGCGGTCGCGCGCGCCGCGAAGACCCTGCACGGGATCAGGTCGATCTACATCAAGAACTTCGAGGCCAAGGTGGAGGGCGACCAGATCGTGAAATACCGGATCAACGCCAACATCAGCTTCCGCCTCGATTGATCCCTTGCGCCGCCCTCAGCCTGCAGCGAGCCGCTGCCGGGCCCGCGCGACGGCGGCGCGCACCTGCTCCGGGGCCGTGCCGCCGATGTGGTCGCGCGCGGCGAGCGAACCTTCCAGGGTCAGCACCGCATGGACGTCTTCTGCGATGAGCGCGGAGAAGCCGCGCAGCTCTTCCAGGCCGAGGTCGGCGAGGTCGCAGCCTTGGGCCTCGGCGGCGCGCACGGCGCGCGCCACCGCCTCGTGCGCCTCGCGGAAGGGCAGGCCCTTCTTCACCAGGTAGTCGGCGAGGTCGGTCGCGGTGGCGTAGCCCTCCGCGGCGGCGCGGCGCATGGCCTCCGCCTTCACCCGGATGCCCGGGATCATCTCGGCGAGCAGGGCCAGGGTGTCGACGAGGGTGTCCGCCGCGTCGAAGAGCGGCTCCTTGTCCTCCTGGTTGTCCTTGTTGTAGGCGAGCGGCTGGCCCTTCATCAGGGTGAGCAGGGCGACGAGGTGGCCGTTCATGCGCCCGGTCTTGCCGCGCATGAGCTCGGGCACGTCCGGGTTCTTCTTCTGCGGCATGATGGAGGACCCGGTGCAGAAGCGGTCCGCGAGGTCGATGAAGCCGAAGCGCGGGGTCATCCACAGCACCAGCTCCTCGGAGAAGCGGGACAGGTGGGTCAGGATCAGGGCGCCCGCCGCCAGGAATTCGATGGCGAAGTCGCGGTCGGAAACCGCATCGAGGGAGTTCTCGCACACCGCCTCGAAGCCGAGCTCGCGGGCGACATATTCGCGGTCGATGGGGAAGGTGGTGCCGGCCAGCGCCGCCGCGCCCAGCGGCAGGCGGTTCACGCGCCGGCGGCAGTCGGCCAGGCGCTCGGCGTCGCGCGCGAGCATCTCGAAGTAGGCGAGCATGTGGTGGCCGAAGGTGACCGGCATGGCGACCTGCAGATGGGTGAAGCCGGGCATCACGGTGTCGGCGTGGCGCTCGGCGAGGTCGAGCAGCGCCGCCTGCGCCTGCCGCAGCAGGGCGAGGATCCGGTCGATGGCGTCGCGCAGCCACAGGCGCACGTCGGTGGCGACCTGGTCGTTGCGCGAGCGCCCCGTGTGCAGGCGCTTGCCCGCGTCGCCGATGCGCTCGGTGAGCGCGCGCTCGATGTTCATGTGCACGTCCTCGAGGTCCAGCGACCAGCCGAAGCGGCCGGCCTCGATCTCGGCGCGGATCTCGGCCATGCCGCGCTCGATGGCGGCGAGGTCCTCGGCGGGGAGGATGCCCGCGCGCTCGAGCATCCTCGCGTGGGCGAGCGAGCCCTGGATGTCGAAGGGGGCGAGGCGCCAGTCGAAGGGGATGGAGGCGGTGTAGCGTTTCACCCGCTCGGAGACGGGTTCGGAGAAGCGGCCGGACCAGGCCTTGGTTTCGGGCGGCGTCGGGTTGTTCTGCATCGTGCGTCCCCAGGGTGAGGGCCTGGCCGCAAAGAGGGTATGCGCAGGCGCTGAAACGGAACGTGGATTATGCCACCGCCGGCCGGGGCGTGCCGCGCCGCCGGGCCGGGGCGCGCGCCCGTGCTAGAATCCCCACGAGCGAGGCGCACCGTTCTTGCATCCAGTGAACCCCATGCCGGCCCATCCCGGGCATGGCCCCTGTAGAGACCCGCAGCCCTATCATGCCGCCCAAGATCACCATCGCCACCCGTGAGAGCCAGCTCGCCCTCTGGCAGGCGGAGCACATCCGCGCCCGCCTGATGTCCCTGCATCCGGGCCTCGAGGTGGAGCTGCTCGGCATGACCACCCAGGGCGACCAGATCCTCGACTCGCCGCTTGCGCGCATCGGCGGCAAGGGGCTCTTCGTCAAGGAGCTGGAGCAGGCCATGGCGGCCGGGCGCGCCGGCCTCGCGGTGCACTCCATGAAGGACGTGCCCATGGTGCTGCCGGAGGGCTTCGTCCTCGCCGCCATCACCGAGCGCGAGGACCCGCGCGACGCCTTCGTGTCCAACCGCTACGGCTCCCTGGACGAGCTGCCCGCCGGCGCCCGCGTGGGCACCTCCAGCCTGCGCCGCCAGGCGCAGATCCGGGCCCGCTTTCCCCGGCTCGACGTGGACACCCTGCGCGGCAACGTCAATACGCGGCTCAGGAAGCTCGACGAGGGCCGCTACGACGCCATCGTGCTCGCCGCGGCCGGGCTCAAGCGGCTGGGGCTCGGCCAGCGCATCACCGCCGTCATGGCGCCGGAGGAGAGCCTGCCCGCCGTGGGCCAGGGGGCCCTCGGCATCGAGATCCGCGAGGGCGACCCGGCGATCGCCGAACTGCTCGCGCCGCTCAACGACGCGGCGACCGCCGCCTGCGTGCGCGCCGAGCGCGAGCTGGGGCGGGTGTTGCAGGGCGGCTGCCAGGCCCCCATCGGCGGCTATGCCGTGATGCGGGACGGGCGGCTGTGGCTGCGCGGCTTCGTCTCGGACCTGGAGGGCATCCGCTTCATCCGCGCCGAGGCGACGGGGGACGCCGCCGACCCCGAGGCCCTGGGCCGCGAAGTGGCCGAGGCGCTGCGCGCCCAGGGAGCGGACCGGATCCTCGCGGAGCTGATCGGCCGGGCGGCGTAGGCGCCGGACGCGCATGGGGCTCCCCCTGTCGGGCAAGGGCGTCCTGGTCACCCGGCCGCGCGAGCGTGCCGGGGGGCTGGCGGCGCGCCTGGAGGCGCTGGGGGCGAGGGTCTTGCCCTTTCCCACCCTCGTCATCGCGGAGCCGGCGGACATGCGGCGCCTCCATGCCCTCATCGACCGCCTGGATGCCTTCGACTGGCTGATCTTCGTGAGCCCCAGCGCCGCGGAGCGCGGCGTGAGCCTGATCCGCGCGCGCCGCGTCTTTCCGCCGGGCCCGCCGGTCGCGGCCGTGGGCGCGGGCACGGCCGGGGCCCTCCGGGCGCTGGGGGTGGCGGAGGTGCTGATGCCGCAGGCGGGGGCCGACAGCGAAAGCCTCCTGGCCCTGCCGCCCATGCAGGCCGTGCGCGGTGCGCGCATCGCGATCTTCCGCGGCGAGGGCGGCCGCGAGCAGCTGGCCGCAGGCCTGCGCGCGCGCGGCGCACAGGTCGAGTACGCCGAGTGCTACCGCCGGCGTCGCCCCGAGGCGGATGCCGCGCCGATCCTGGACGCCTGGGCGCGCGGCGAGGTCCATGCGGTGACGGTGACCAGCACGGAGGGCCTGCGCAACCTCTACGCCATGCTGGGCGAGGCGGGCCGGGACCGGCTCTGCGCCACGCCCGTGTTCGCCCCCCACGAGCGCATCGCGGATGCCGCCCGGGCCCTGGGGGTGCATAATGCGCAGGCCACCGCCCCCGGCGACGAGGGGCTCGTGGCCGCGCTCTGCGCCTGGTTCGCCGGTTCTGCGCCTTGAGCCGGCGCGGGACGGACGCGGCGAATTTGTCGAAACCCGCCCCCAGGCAAGCCGCAGGGGCTCGTATTCAGTGAAGGCCCAGGTCTATGGATGAAACGTCGAACGCGGCGTCCGCGGCCCAGACGAACGCGCCTGCGAGAGCCCCTTCCGCCCACCTCGCCTGGGGCATCCCCGCCCTCGTCCTCGCCCTGGCCGCGCTGGCCACGGCCCTCGGCCTGGCCTGGATGGGGCACATGCGCCTGCAGGAACTCGAGCTGCAGATCGCCCGGCGCATCGGCGAGTTCGACGCGGCGAGCCGGGAGGCGCGCGCCGCGGCGAAGGAGGCCGGCTCCGTGCTGGAGGGCCTCAACGCCCGGGTGGCCGCCCTGGAGGCGGCGTCCCAGGAGGCGCAGAGCCAGCAGCTCGCCCTGGCCGCCATGTACCAGGAGCTCGTGCGCGGCCAGGACGACCGCGTGCTGGCGGACATGGAGCAGGCCCTGCTGCTCGCCCAGCAGCACCTGCAGCTCGGCGGCAACGTGCGCGCCGCCCTGATCAGCCTGGAGGCCGCCGAGCAGCGCCTGGCGCGGGCGGGCAAGCCCCAGTTCGATCCCCTGCGCCAGGCCATCGGCCGCGACGTGGAGCGGCTGAAGCTGCTGCAGGCGGCGGACGTCGTCGGCCTGAGCGCGCGCCTGGAGGCGCTGATCCAGAACGTCGACGCGCTCAAGCTGGCGGCTGAGGCCGAGCCCGCCGTGAGGCCGGCCAGGCCGGCGCCGTCCGGGCCCGTGGGCGCCGTGAGCCGGCTGGGCCAGGAGGCCTGGGAGGAATTCAAGCAGCTGGTGCGCATCCGCCGGCTCGACCGCCCCGAGCCGCCCCTGCTCGATCCCGGCCAGGCCTACTTCCTGCGCCAGAACCTGAAGCTGCGCCTGCTCTCCGCGCGCCTGGCCGCCCTGCAGCGCGACGAGGGCGCCTGGAAGGCCGACCTCGGGGCGGCGCACGCCTGGATGGCCGAGTACTTCAACCCCAACGACCCGCTCACCCAGGCGATGCTGGACAGCCTCAAGGAGCTGGCCGCCGCGCCCGTGGCCATCGGGGCGGCCGACGTCGACGCCAGCCTCAAGGCGCTGCAGGCCATGCGCAGGCATACGGGGGGGTGATGAGGACCGCGCTCTGGCTGCTCCTGATCTTCGCCCTCGCGGTGGCCCTCGCCCTGGCGGCCGCCGCCGACCAGGGCTACGTGATCGTCGTCTATCCGCCCTGGCGCCTGGAGATGTCGTTCCTGCTCGCCCTCGCCCTCGCCTTCGCCCTGTTCCTGCTGGGCTATGCCGCGGTGCGTCTGCTGCGGGTGGCCCTGCGGCTGCCGGGCGAGGTCAAGGCCTGGCGCGACCGGCGCCGCCGGGACAGCGCCGACCGGGCCCTGCACGAGGCCGTGGCCGCGCTCCTGGCCGGGCATCACGGCGAGGCGGTCAGGCAGGCCGAGCTGGCGGCGACCTGCAGCAACCCCCAACTCGCCGCCCTCATCGGGGCCGAGGCCGCGCGCGCCGGGGATCAGCCCGAGGCCTTCGACCGCTTCCTCGAAGCGGCCCGGGGCAAGGCGGGGGAGGTGGAGGCGGCGCGGCTCGCCCTCGAGGGCCGCCGGGCCGGGAAAGACCCGGCTCAGGCCGCGGCGGACGCCTCCTGGAAGGCGAAGGCATCCGAGTAGAACTCGTCCTCCGGCAGGCCCCGGGCGATGAAGTCCCGGCGGGCCGCCTCCACCATGCCCGGCGCACCGCAGGCGTAGACCTGGTAGCCGGAGAGGTCGGCGAAGTCGGCGAGCACCGCCTCGTGCACCAGGCCGGTGCGCCCGCCCCAGCGGTCCTCGGGGCGCGGCTCGGAGAGCACGGGGATGAAGCCGAAGTTGGCGTGCGCCTGCTGCCACTGCGCGGGCAGGCCGGGCTGGTAGAGGTCCTTGAGGGCGCGCGCGCCCCAGTAGAGCACCAGCTGCCGCTCGGTCCGGTGGTGGAAGACGTGGCCGAGGATGGCCTTGATGGGCGCGAAGCCGGTGCCCCCCGCGACGAAGATCGCCGGCTTGTCGGACTCCCTCAGGAAGAAGCTGCCCAGCGGCCCGTGGATGCGCAGGATGTCCTTCACCTTCATGGTCTGGAGCACGTGGCCGGTGAAGGCGCCGCCGGGCACGTGACGGATGTGCAGCTCCAGCAGGGCGTCCTCCTCGGGCGCGTTGGCGAGCGAGAAGCTGCGGCGCCGGCCGTCCTTGAGCAGGAAGTCGACGTACTGGCCGGGCAGGTACTGCAGCCGCTCGTTGGCGGGGAGCTTGAGCCAGACCGCCATGACGTCGTCGGCGAGCCGCTCCATCCGCTCCACGCGGCAGGGCAGGGTCTTGACCGGGATGTCCTTGGCCGCGCCCACCTCCTTCACCTCGATGGTGAGGTCGGAGAGCGGCTCGGCGGCACAGAACAGGGCGTAGCCGCGCTTCCTGTCGTCCTCGGTGAGCGAGCCTTCCTGGTACTCGCCGTAGTCCACCCGGCCTTCGAGCAGCCTGCCCTTGCAGGCGCCGCAGGCGCCGTTGCGGCAGCCGTAGGGCAGGGCGAACCCCTCGCGCAGCGCGGCCTCCAGCACGGTCTCGCCCGCTTCCGCAGTAAACTGGTGGCCGCTGGGCCGGATGGTGACCTGGTACGACATCCCGGATTCCTCTCGGAAGAACTTGTTGGATTTTTGCATGCTGAGAATTCTGATCATCGGCTGCGGCGACGTGGGGCTGCGCATCGCCCGCCAGCTCCGGGGCCGGGCGCGGCTCTATGCCCTGAGCCGCTCGCCCGGCCGGCGCGCCGAACTGCGCGCCGCGGGGGTGACCCCGGTCCCGGGCGACCTGGACGACGCGGCGAGCCTCGGCCGCCTGGCGGGGCTCGCCGACGCGGTGCTGCACCTGGCCCCTCCGCCGGCGGAAGGGGCGGCCGACCCGCGCACCCGGCGCCTGCTCGCGGCCCTCGGGCGGGGCAGTCTACCACGCGGGCTCGTCTACATCAGCACCAGCGGCGTCTACGGCGACTGCGCCGGCGACCTCGTGCCGGAGACCACGCCGGCCCGTCCGCGCAGCGCCCGGGCCCGGCGCCGGCTGGACGCAGAGCGGCGGCTGCGCGCCTGGGCGGCACGCTCCGGGGCGCGTCTCGCCATCCTGAGGGCGCCGGGCATCTATGCCGCCGGGCGCATGCCCGGGGAGCGGGTGCGCCGGGGGCTGCCGGCGCTCCGGCCCGAGGAGGACATCCACACCAACCACATCCACGCCGGCGACCTCGCCCGCCTGGTGCTCGCGGCGCTCTTCCGGGGCCGGCCGGGCCGCCTCTACAACGCCGTGGACGACAGCGGCCTGAAGATGGGCGACTGGTTCGACCTCGTCGCCGACCGCCTCGGCCTGCCGCGCCCGCCCCGGTTGAGCCGCGCCGAGGTGGAGGCGGCGGTCACCCCCGCCATGCGGACATTCCTGGCCGAGTCGCGGCGGCTCGAAAACCGGCGCATCAAGCGCGAGCTGCGCTTCCGTTTCCGCTATCCGACGGTGCGCGAGGGGCTGCTCGGGGACTGAAAAGCCTTAATCCACAGATTTCACAGATGGCTACAGATATTCAATGCCGTCTGCCATGGTCGCATTGCATTGCGTGGAGGTAAGGGGCCTCCGGCAATACCACCCTGACCCTGACGATTTCATCTGGGTCCATCTGTGCAATCTGTGGACAGCCGGTTTTTCAGTGCATTTGGGTTTACGGACAGCGGGCCCGGTCCGCGAGGTGGGCGTAGGGCGGCTCGCTCACCAGGCGCAGGTCGGTCACCGCCCCGCCCACGGTGAAGTGGTAGAGGTCCTGGAAGGCGCGCCCCTCGAGCCCCAGGGCCGTGTGCACCGCGTCGTCGAAGTAGCAGCCGATGCCGGTGCCCTGCACCCCGGCGGCCTCCGCCTCCAGATAGAGCACCTGGCCCAGCATCCCGGCCTCCCAGTAGAGCTGCCGGTAGACCCAGGGGCCTTCGTCGAGCGGCCCCCCGAACTCGGCCAGCATGGCGAGCGAAAAGGCGGAGTCCGCGGCGATGTCCTGGTGGCAGGCGACGGCGGCGGCGAAGTCGCGCAGATCCAGGGGCGCGAGCAGGCGCAGCGGAATGTGGTCGGGGCAGCCGGGCACCCCGGCCCAGAGCCAGTCGCGCCGCATCGCGGCCTGCAGCCGCGCCTCTGCCGCCTCGCGGCGCGGCAGGCAGTAGAGGCCGGGCGCGAGCCCCTCCACCCGATGCACGAAGATGACCGGATGCAGCCGCGGCGCCCAGGGCAGGGCGGCCCAGGGGATCGAATCGGCCCGGGGCAGCAGGGCGTCGAGCATGCGCCAGAAGGCCGGCGCCGGAATGGCGGTGCGGCCGTCGAAGGCCTGGGCCGAGCGGCGCCGGCGGATGAGCCGCGAGGCGGCCTCCGCCGCCGCGACGGGCAGCAGGGCCTCGCTGCGCTCGGGCCGCCAGGCCGCAGGCGGGGTGGCGGGCTTGCGGGCCGCGGCCGCCACCTGGGCGATCTCGGGCCAGTCCACGTGGCCGGGGCTCAAGGCGCTGGCGCGGCCCTGCCAGCGGGCCGAACCCAGGGCGGAGAGGACCGCCCCGGCCTCGGGCGGCGCGCCCGGCCCGATCCAGGCCACGGTCTCCGGTGCCTCGGTCTCGGCCCCCTCGAAATCCGCGGCGCGGTCGATGCCGGTGACAGCCGCGAGCGCGGCGTCGCCCCAGGGGGCGAGCAGGCGCACGGGCCAGCCCAGGCACGCGGCGGCATAGGCGAGGGCGGCCAGCGCGTGGCCGGCGTCGTGCTGGCAGTAGCGGTAGGCGCGCAGGCCGTATTTCCAGGCCTCGCGCCAGTGGATGCCGGTGAGCGCCAGGAGCACGCCGCCGGAGAATTCGAGGCGGCAGGCCGCACGTTGCTCCAGGGCGTGCTCGCGGGAGGCGTAGTGGTAGACCCCGCCCGCCAGGTCCGGCAGTTCGGGGGCGATGAGGTAGCCCTCGGTGGGGTGCAGGTTGCCGCTCGAGGGATTGCAGCGCAGGGCCCAGCGGTTCGTGCCGTAGGCCTTCCAGGCGGCAAGCCCCAGCGCGAGCTCCAGCAGATGGCCGAGGCTCGCCCGGGTGAAGGGCGCCGCCGGCCGGGGCTGGAAAAGGGCCTCGTAGGCGGCGGGCAGCTCGCCCGCGATGAGCGGCAGCTCGATCAGCGGCGCGCCCGCGTAGCGGCGGAAGGGGTCGGGCTGGGTGGCCCAGTCGAGCTCCCCCGGGCCGGGGGCATAGCGATCGAGGCGGTGCTTGGAGCGCTCGTGGTAGCGGGTGACGGCATCCATGGGCGGTCTCGGCTGGGGGGGGTGCCCCGATATTAGCCCAGCCCGCAGCGGCGTCGGGAAAGCCGCTGCCCGTCGCCGGTTTTGCGATGCCGGGCGTGGGGATTACAATGGATCAGAGAGAGCCGAGCCGCCATGGAAAACGCCAACTTCACCGACCATTTCCTCATCGCCATGCCCAACATGACGGACCCGAACTTCGCCGGGACGCTGACCTACATCTGCGACCACGGCGAGCAGGGGGCCCTGGGGGTGGTGATCAACCGGCCCATCGACCTGTCCATGGAGCGGCTCTTCGAGCAGATCGGCATCGAGCTCGCCGACGAGCGGCTCAAGGAACTGCCGGTCTATTACGGCGGCCCGGTGCAGATGGAGCGCGGCTTCGTGCTGCACAGCCCCGTGGGCGAGTGGGGTTCCACCCTCACGGTGAACGCGCGCGTGGGGCTCACCACCTCCAAGGACATCCTGGAGGCGACGGGCCGCTGCGAAGGCCCGGAGGAGATCATGGTCACCCTGGGCTATGCCGGCTGGGCGCCGGGGCAGCTGGAGGAGGAGATCAAGCAGAACGCCTGGCTCACCGTGCCCGCGGACCCCGACGTGATCTTCGATCTGCCCCCCGAGGCGCGCCTGCCGGCGGCCATGCAGCTGCTGGGCATCGACCTGGCCATGCTCTCGGAAGACGCCGGTCACGCCTGATGCGGGCCGAGCCCCCTGGGACAGGCTCCAGACGCGGCAGCGTGCTCGCCTTCGACTTCGGCACCAGGCGCATCGGCGTGGCCATGGGGGAGTGGGAGACCGGCACCGCCCATGCCCTGGAGACCATCGCCGCCGAGGCCAACGACGCGCGCTTCGGGCGCATCGCCGAGCTGATCGCGGAATGGCGCCCGGCCGAGCTGGTGGTGGGCCTGCCGCTCACGCTCGAAGGGGAAGAACACGAACTGACCCGGCGCTGCCGGCGCTTCGCCAACCAGCTGCATGGACGCTACGGTCTGCCGGTGCGCCTGGTGGACGAGCGCCTGACCTCGGTCGAGGCCGAGCGCCGGCTGGCCGAGGCCGGGGTGCGCGGGGAGCGCCGCCGCGCGCTCACCGACCGCCTGGCGGCACAAGAGATCCTGCAGGACTATTTCGAACACCATGCCACTACCCGCTCCCACTGAGCTGATCGACCGCCTGGCCGAGCAGATCCGTCCCTGGCTGACCCCGGAAAACGAAGTTTCGGCGCAGGCCAAAGTGAGCGAAGCGAACGTTAGAAGCGGCCCAAGCCCATGCGCCCTGGTCGGCATCCACACCGGCGGCGTCTGGGTGATGGACGAGCTGGCCGCGCGCCTCGGCGCCGGGTTGCCCCAGGGCACGCTCGACATCGCCTTCTACCGCGACGACTTCTCCCGCATCGGCCTGCACCCCGAGGTCAAGCCCTCGCGCATCCCCTTCGAGGTGGAGGGGCGGCGCATCCTGATCGTCGACGACGTGCTCTACACCGGGCGCACGGTGCGCGCCGCCATGAACCAGCTCTTCGACTACGGCCGCCCGGCGGCCATCCGGCTGGCGGTGCTGGTGGACCGGGGCGGGCGCGAGCTGCCGATCTGCCCGGACTACGTCGGCCTCAGGCTCGAGCTCGGGGAGGGCCGGCACCTCTCCCTGGAAAAGGACGCGTCCGGCGCGCTGCGCCTCGCCGAGAAAGGCCCGGCCGCATGAGCGCGAACCTGCAGCTCTACCCCGACGGCAGGCTGCGCCACCTGCTCACCCTGGACGGCCTGCCGGCGCGCATCCTCACCCAGATCCTGGACACCGCCGCGGGCTTCCTCTCGGTCACCGAGCAGGAGGTGAAGAAGGTGCCGCTGCTGCGCGGCAAGGCGATCTTCAACCTCTTCTTCGAGCCCTCCACGCGCACCCGCACCACCTTCGAGATCGCGGCCAAGCGGCTCTCCGCCGACGTGCTCAACCTCAACATCGCCACCTCCTCGCAGACCAAGGGCGAGACCCTGCTCGACACCGTGGCCAACCTCGCCGCGATGCATGCGGACATGTTCGTCGTGCGCCACTCCTCCTCGGGGGCGGCCCACCTCATCGCCCGCCAGGTCGCGCCCCACATCCACGTGGTCAACGCCGGCGACGGGCGACACGCCCACCCCACCCAGGGGCTGCTGGACATGTACACCATCCGCCACTACAAGGGCGGCTTCCACAACCTGCGCGTGGCGGTGGTGGGCGACATCCTGCACTCCCGGGTGGCCCGCTCCCAGATCAACGCCCTCACCACCCTGGGCTGCCCCGAGGTGCGCGCCGTCGGGCCCAAGACCCTCATGCCCCGCGACGCGGAAAGCCTGGGCGTGCACGTGCACACCAGCCTGGAGAGCGGGATCAGGGACGTGGACGTGGTGATGATGCTCAGGCTGCAGAACGAGCGCATGCAGGGCGCGCTGCTGCCCAGCCCGCAGGAGTACTACAAGTACTGGGGCCTCACCCCGGAGAAGCTGAAACTGGCCAAACCCGACGCCATCGTCATGCACCCCGGGCCCATGAACCGCGGCGTGGAGATCGACTCCAACGTGGCCGACGGCGGCCAGTCCGTGATCCTGCCCCAGGTCACCTTCGGCATCGCGGTGAGGATGGCGGTGATGAGCATCCTGGCGGGGGGTGAGATGGGAGTGAAAAGTGAAAAGTGCTACGCCGCCATGATGCATCGGGACCCAACTGCCTTGCACCGGCCATGAAGATCCATATCAGGAACGGCCGCCTCATCGACCCCAGACACGGCATAGACGCCAGGCGCGACCTCTACATCGCCGCCGGGCGCGTGGTGGGCGTGGGCGAGGCGCCGGCGGACTTCCACGCCAACCGGGTGATCGACGCCGAGGGGCTGGTGGTCTGTCCGGGCCTCGTGGACCTCTCGGCGCGGCTGCGCGAGCCGGGCCTGGAGTACCGCGCCACCCTGGAGTCCGAGATGCGGGCGGCGGCGGCAGGCGGCGTGACCAGCCTCGCCTGCCCGCCGGACACCGACCCGCCGCTCGACGAGCCGGGCCTGGTGGAGATGCTCAAGTTCCGCGCGAAGAGCATGCCGGGCCCCAGGGTCTATCCGGTCGGGGCGCTCACCTGGAAGCTCAGGGGCGAGCGCCTCACCGAGATGGCGGAGCTCCACGAGGCCGGCTGTGTCGCCTTCAGCCAGGCCGACACCCCCATCCTCGACACCCAGGTGCTGCAGCGCGCCATGGCCTATGCCGCCACCTTCGGTTTCCCCGTCTGGCTGCGGCCGCGCGAGCCGCACCTCATCAAGGACGGCGTCGCCCACGACGGCGCGGTGGCGGCGCGGCTCGGCCTGCCCGGCATCCCGGTGCTGTCCGAGACCATCGCCATCGCCACCCTCATGCTCCTGGCGCGGGAGACCGGCGCCCGGGTGCACCTTTGCCGGCTCTCCAGCCGCGAGGCCATCGACATGGTGCGCCGGGCGAAGCACGACGGCCTGCCCGTCACCTGCGACGTCAACGTCCACCACCTGCACCTGACCGAGATGGACGTGGCCGACTTCAACCCCAACTGCCACCTCTATCCGCCCTTGCGCAGCCAGCGCGACCGCGAGGCCATCCGGGCCGCGGTGGCGGAGGGGGTGATCGACGCCGTCTGCTCCGACCACGCCCCGGTGGACGACGACGCCAAGGAGCGGCCCTTCCAGGAGGCCGAGCCCGGGGCCACGGGCCTGGAGCTGCTGCTGCCCCTGACCCTGCGCTGGGGCCGGGAGACGGGCCTGGGCCTCGGCCAGGCCCTCGACTACGTCACGCGCCGGCCGGCCGAGATCCTCGGCGTCGACGCCGGGCATCTGGGCGTCGGCGCCCCCGCCGACCTCTGCCTCTTCGATCCCGAGGCCTGGTGGCAGGTGACGCCGGGCAGCCTGAGGAGCCTGGGCAAGAACAGCCCCTTCCTGGGCATGGAGGTGCCGGGCAGGGTTCGCTACACCATCATCGACGGGCACATCGACTTTGAAAACCACACGCACTAGCAAGCGGCCCGCGGTGCGCCGCACCGGGGCCGAGGCGGCCGCCCCCACGGCGCTGACCGCGGACCGGCTCTACAGCCGCTGCGACCTGGCCGGCCTCGACTTCGCCACCACGGAGGCGCTCGCCGACGTGCCCGGCATCATCGCCCAGGAGCGGGCGAGCGAGGCGGTGGCCTTCGGCCTCGGCATCCGCCGCGAGGGCTACAACCTCTACGTCATGGGGCCGGCGGGCCGGGGCAAGCGCACCCTGGTGCTGCGGCTCCTGGAGACCGAGGCGGCCCAGGCCCCGACGCCGGGCGACTGGGTCTACGTGCACAACTTCGCCCAGCCCCACAAGCCCCGCGCCATCCAGCTGCCGCCGGGACGGGGCGCGGAGCTCAGGGCCGACATGCAGCGCCTCGTCGAGGACATGCAGACGGCGGTCCAGGCCACCTTCGAGAGCGATGAATACCGCGCCCGCCTCGACCAGATCGAGAACGAGTTCACCGAGCGGGAGGCCGCCGCCTTCCGGGAGCTGGGGCAGCTCGCCGAGGGCCAGGGCGTGGCCCTGCTGCGCACGCCGGGCGGCTTCGGCCTGGCGCCGACCAAGGACGGCGAGGTCATCGCCCCGGACGAGTTCGAGAAGCTCTCCGACGCGGAGAAGGCGCGCATCTCCAGGGTGCTGGAGGACCTGCACGACCGCCTGCACAAGCTCATCCGCCAGACGCCGCGATGGATCCAGGAGAAGAAGGAGCGCATCCGGGAGCTCAACCGCGAGTTCTCCATGCTCGCGGTGGAGAGCCTGATCCGCACCCTGAAGGAGAAATACCGGGAGCTGCCCGAGGTCCTGACCTATCTGGAGGCGGTGGAGCAGGACCTGGTGGAGACCGCGGACGAGTTTCGCAAGCCCCAGCAGGGCCAGGTCCAGATGATGGGCCTGACCATGACCGTCGTGCCCTCCTTCCGCCGCTACCAGGTCAACGTGCTGGTCGACCACGGCGACAACCACGGCGCGCCCATCGTCTTCCCGGACCATCCCAGCTACCCCAATCTGGTCGGGCGCATCGAGCACGTCGAGCACCTCGGGGCCCTGGTCACCGACTTCACCCTGATCAAGCCCGGCGTCCTGCACCAGGCGGCGGGCGGCTATCTGGTGCTGGACGTGCGCAAGCTGCTGATGCAGCCCTATGCCTACGAGGCCCTGAAGCGGGCGCTGCGCTCGCGCCACGTGCGCATCGACTCCCTGAGCCAGCTGCTGGGGTTCGCCCACACCGTCTCCCTGGAGCCCGAGCCCATCCCCCTGGACGTGAAGGTGGTGCTCCTGGGCGAGCGCCTGCTCTATTACCTGCTCTACGAATACGATCCGGAGTTCCGCGAGCTCTTCAAGGTGATGGCGGACTTCGACGACGAGATGCCGCGCGACGGCGAGTCCTCCGAGCTCTACTGCCGGGTGATCGCCACCCTCGGGCGCAAGGAGTCGCTCCTGCCCTTCGAGCGCGAGGCCTGTGCGCGGCTGATCGAACACGCGGCGCGGGAGGCGGGCGACGCCGAGCGGCTCTCGACCGACATGCAGGGGCTGTTCGACCTGCTGCGCGAGGCGGACGCCCTCGCCCGCGGCGAGGCGCGCGAGACCGTCCCCGCGGCGGCCGTCCAGGCGGCCATCGAGGCGCGGGAACGGCGCACCGGGCGGCTGCGCGCCCGGGTGCAGGAGGAGATCCTGCGCGAGACCATCCGCATCGAGACCGGCGGCGCGCGCGCCGGGCAGGTCAACGGGCTGTCGGTCGTCCAGCTGGGCGACATCCGCTTCGCCCACCCCACCCGCATCACCGCCACGGTGCGCCTGGGCGAGGGCGAGGTGATCGACATCGCCCGCGAGGTGGACCTGGGCGGCGCCATCCATTCCAAGGGCGTGCTCACCCTGGCCTCCTTCCTCGCCACCCGCTACGCCGGCGGCCTGCCCCTGTCGCTCAACGCGAGCCTGGTGTTCGAGCAGACCTACGGGCCCGTGGAGGGCGACTCCGCCTCCATGGCCGAGCTGTGCGCCCTCATGTCCGCGATCTCCGACGTGCCCATCCGCCAGTCCGTGGCGGTGACCGGCTCGGTGGACCAGCACGGCCACATGCAGGCCATCGGCGGGGTGAACGAGAAGATCGAGGGCTTCTTCGACATCTGCCGGGCGCGCGGCCTCGACGGCGGGCAGGGGGTGGTCATCCCCCAGGCCAACGTCAAGCACCTCATGCTGCGCGCCGACGTGGTCGAGGCCTGCGAGCAGGGCCGCTTCCATGTCTGGGCGGTGGCCAACGTGGACGAGGCCATCGAGCTGCTCACCGGGGTGCCCGCCGGGCTGCCGGACGAGCAGGGCGTGGTGCCCGAGGGCTCCGTCAACTACCTGGTGGCGGCCCAGCTGATCCAGTTCTCCAGCCTGCGCCAGCTCTACAGCGGCCGGCTGGCCGAAGGCGAGGGGGCCGCCAGGCGAGGGCACCCCAAGAAGCGTGACTGAGCTCGATCCCGTCATCCGCCGCGTGCTCGTCGCCCTCTCGGGCCGCGCGGACGAGCTCGCCCTGCTGGAGGCCGGCGCCGAGCTGGCGGCGCGGATGCAGGCCGAGCTGGCGGCCCTCTTCGTCGAGGACCTGGGGCTGCTGCGCGCGAGCCGGCTGCCCGGCGTGTTCGAACTGGGCCGGCTTTCGGCGCAGTCCCGCAGGCTCGATCCGGTCGAGCTGGAGCGCGCGCTCAGGACCGCCGCCTCCCAGGCCGAGGCGTGCCTCAGGCAGGCGGCCGCCGCGCGGGCGATCCGGTTTTCCTTCCAGATCGCCCAGGGCCATCTCCAGCAGCAGGTCCTGACCCTGGCCGGGCGCATGGACGCCATCCTCATGGGCGCTCCGGGCGCGGCGGGCCGCCAGCGGCAGCCGGCCCGGCCGGTGGCGGTGCTCTACGACGGCAGCCCTGAGGCCGGCCAGGCCCTCACCCTGGCGGCGGCGCTCGCCGAGGCCCTGGGGGTGCCCTGCACCGCCCTGATCCCCGCCCGGGACACGGCCGAATACAGCACCCGGCTCGCCCATGCCCGCCTGCGCGCGGGCGGCCTGGGCGGCCTGGGCGGCGAGCGCACGGCCTCGGCCGAGGCCGGCGCCCTGGCCGATGCGGCGAACCGCCTGCGCGCCTCGACGCTGGTCCTGCCCGCCTTGCGCAGCGCCGGGGAAGGCGACTGGCTGAAGGCGCTCCTGAAGCGGCTGGACTGCGACCTGCTGCTGCTGCGCTGAGGCGGGCGGCCTTGCCAAGCCGCGCCGATGGTGGTGTCATAGGACCGTCACTCTCAAGGCGGGAGACGCAGCCATGCCACAACAGATCCCCGAGACTCAGGCGGACTACGACAAGACCCGGATCATCGAGCGGCCGGACGGCTTCTACTGGCTCGACAGGGACACCGGCGAGGAATACGGCCCCTTCCGGCACCTGTGGGAGGCGGTGCAGGACATGGAATACACCCCGGAGCCCGGGGTGGAGGTCGACGAGGACCTGCGCGAGGTGGAAGAGGAGCTGGGCATCAGCGACTGGATCGACCCCGAGACGGGCGAACCGGCCGAGGAGACCCACACCCATCTCGAAGACCACTGATCCTTGAATCCGCAGATAAAGGCTTATGGCATCGACGGGCTGCCGGAATATTCAGCCTCGTAGCCCGGATGCAGGCCGATAGGCCGTAATCCGGGATGAGGGCTCAGCCATGCCCTCCCCGGATTGCGCTTCGCTTCATCCGGGCTACTTTCTGGAAGGGGCTGATTCTTTGAAATATCTGCGTGAATCTGCGTCATCTGCGGATCCATGGCCTTTTCCAGGCTGATGGCGCATTCCGCAGGCCGTTCGGCCCGGGGACGGGCCTGCCGCAGCCGCCCACACCGCCCCCTGATCGCTTCCTGCCGAAACGACGAGGGCCTCTTTCGAGGCCCCTCCTGCGCGAATCCGATGTGCCTCTACGCGGCGCTGACCCGCTTGGCCTGCGGCGTGTCGCCCTCCCAGGCCTGCAGGAAGCTCACGCTCATGCCGGGTTCGAGCTGCTCGAAGCTCGGGTGCACCACGTTGTCGGCGCTGAAGTAGTACTCGCGCCCGTCCAGGCCCTCGATGAAGCCGTAGCTGCCCTCGGCGAAGAGGCGCGCCACGCGGCCGCGGTTTTCCTCCTCGTGCGCCTTGATATCGCCGCGCTGCTTGCGGACGTAGTCCTCGAGCTGCCGCTTGGCGTGGTCGAAGGCGTCGCGCAGGGCGACGTAGACGTCCTCGTGGTGGTCGCGGTTGATGACGATCTCGCCGCCCGGCACGGTGATGTCCACCGTGACCTTGAATTCGTTGCCCTTTTGCTTGTGCTTGCCGGGGATCTCCACCGTCACGCGGCAGGCCATGATGTATTGGTAGAAGCGATCGAGCTTCTCCGCCTTCTCGTTGATGGCCGCCTCCAGGGCGGGGGAGGGCGGGATATCGCGCAGGGTGATCTGCAGGGGCAGTTTCATGCTTGGGCTCCTTTCCCCAGGGGTTCGGTAGGGTTTACTTGCGGACTTCCTGTTCGTGGCGCTGTTCTCGGGAGATCAGGCGGGCCAGCTCGGCCATTTCTTCGGCGAGCAGGCCGAGCAGGTCGTCCAGGGTGACGATGCCCACGAGCCAGCCTTCCCGGTCCACCACCGGCACCCGGCGTATGCCGCGGCCGCGCATGTAGCGGATGGTATCGAAGACGCCCTCGGTCTCGCGCACCGTGGCCAGGTCCGGGGCCATGATGTCGCCCACGGTGAGCGCCTCGGGCGCCACCCCGGCGGCCACGACCTCGATCACGATGTCGCGGTCCGTGACGATCCCGACCGGGCGGCGCCGGCCTTCCAGCCCCTCCACGATGACGAGGGTGCCGACGTGATGCTGGCGCATGAGCCTGGCGGCCTCGGCCACGTCCATGCTGCGCTCGGCAATGACGACTTCGCGGTTGCAGATTTCGCCGATGGCCATGATGCGTTCCTTATGCTGGCGGGTTTATTTTCATTAAAGAGCCGGGGTCCCCAGAAATCAACATGGCGATCGATCCGGCCTTCGCTCCCAGATCAGGACGCCGTCGCGGAACACCTCGCGGACCCGGTGCAGGGGCACGGAGTGCGCGTACCCCTCCTCGTCCAGGGCCTGGAAGGCGAAGCGGTCCTTGGGGTCCAGGCGGATGTCGTCGAAGGGCACCCGCACGATGCGCCCGGCCACCCGGTCGTAGTAGCCGATGACGAAGCGGGCCCGGCCGAATTCCGGGTCCCAGCGGATGCGGTGGAGGAGTTCCTGGATGGGGATCATGTCGCGTCCGGGATAGTCGTCTTGGATCAAAAAAGATCGTTATCCACAGATGGACGCAGATTTACACAGATGACCCCGAGGCTTGTTTTCCTGTCGTTGCCTTGATGGCGATCCAGCCCGCTCGGCAACATTCCGATGCAACCGGATTATCTGTGTTCATCTGCGTCCATCTGCGGATAACGCTTTTCAAGGTGCATCTAGTACGCCAACCCATAAGTTTGCGTACATGCCGAGACGCGCATCCGCGCGCCGAGTGCGCGAAGCGAACCGCAGCCATAGCCGTAGCTATGGCGAGGATGAGCGAAAACGCAGTTTCGGTGCAGGCTAACCTGCCTGCCAGGCAGGTTAAGCCGCGAGGCGGCGGCCGTAACCACAAAGCAATCGGCGATGCGGGGCGTGTCGAACATAGCGGAACTTATGGGTTGGCGTACTAGAGCACCCGGAAGTTCTTGAACTGCCAGGGGTCGTCCGTGTCCACGTCCTCCGGGAAGAGTGCGCCGCGGTCCTCCAGCGGGGTCCATTCGGTGAATGCGCCTGCCACGGTGCCCAGGTAGGGCCGGCACATCGCCAGGATGGCGCGGTAGTCCAGCTCGTCCGGCTCCAGGATGCCCCGCTGCGGGTGTTCGATGGCCCAGGCCATGGCGGCCACGAGGCTGATGCACACCTGCAGGCTGGTGGCGTTGTTGTAGGGCACGAGCGCGCGGGCCTCCTCGATGCCGAGCCGCGAGCCCAGCCAGTACGCCCCCTTCGCGTGGCCCATGAGCAGCACGCCCAGCTCGTCCCGGCCGGCGACGACGTCGTCGCGGATGAGGCGCCGATGCTCCTGGAGCCGCCAGTTCTTGCCCGCCAGCTCATGCAGGGACAGCACCGCGTCGTCGCAGGGGTGGTAGGCGTAGTGCACGGTGGGGCGGTGCAGGACCCGGTCGCCCTCGCGCACGGTGAGGTAGTCGGCGATGGAGATGGACTCGCCGTGGGTGACGAGGAAGCCGTGGTAGGGGCCCTCCAGCGGCGTCCAGCTGCGCACCCGGGTGGCGGCCCCGGGGCGGTTGAGGTAGATGGCGGCATCGCAGCCGAAGCCGTGCCGGGCGGCGTCCGGGGGGAAATGCCGCTCGTGGCTGCCCCAGCCCAGCTCCGCGGGCTGGCAGCCCTCGCCCACGAAGGCCTCCGCCGACCAGGTGTTGACGAACTCGCCGGGCGCCTTGCACCGGGCCGCCGCCTGGGTGTCGCGCTCGGCGACGTGGATCACCTTGACGCCCAGCTGCATGGCGAGCCGCGCCCAGTCCTCCCGGCTCGCGGGGTTGGCGGGGACGTGGGTGGCCTCGGCGATGTCCATCAGGGCCTGCTTGGCCAGGTGGGAGACCAGGCCGGGGTTGGCGCCGTGGTTCACGATGGCGGTGGGCCCGCCGGGCTTGCGTGCCCTCATCGCCAGGGCGGCCTCCCGGTGGGCGTAGTTGGAGCGCCGCGAGGGCGGCAGGGCGGGGTCGGTGTGCCCGCCGGGCCAGGGCTCGAGGCAGGTGTCCACGTAGAGCACGCCGCGGGCCTGGCAGTACTCGATCAGGGCGAGCGAGGAGACGTCGAAGGAGACGTTGAGCAGGAAGTCGCCGGGGCGCAGCAGCGTGTCCAGGATGCCGGCGTAGTTGTCGCGGGTGAGCACCGACTCGTGCAGGCGCACGCCCAGGGCCTCGGCCTCGCCGGTCGCATCGCCCTCGGGCGCGACGACGCTGACGCGCCCGGCTGCCAGGCCCAGGTGGCGCAGCAGCAGGGGCAGGGTGCCCTGGCCGATGCTGCCGAAGCCGATCATCACGACACGGCCGGGAAACGAGGCGTAGGCGCGTTCTATGCTCATCGGGAGGGGCTCCTTTCTTGTGGGGGTCGGGGTCATGGATGCGGTTTCAGCGCAGCAGCCGCCGGCGGGTCAGGGCGAGGGCCAGCCGATAGCCGGCCAGGCCGTAGGCCAGGAGCACGCCGGCGTGGAACGGCACCGCCTCGGGCAGCTGGCCCAGGACCAGGGGGCGGGCCAGGGCCACGGCATGGGTGAGCGGCAGCCAGTCGGCCACGCCCTTGAGCCAGAGCGGCAGCTCGGTGACCGGATAGAACACCCCGCCCAAGAGCACCATGGGGGTGATGGCCAGGGTGAAGTAGTAGAGGAAGAAGTCGTAGTTGGGCGACAGGGCGTTGATCACCAGCCCCAGCCCGGCGAAGCAGAAGCCGGTGAGCAGGATCACCGGCAGCAGGCCCAGGGTCAGGGCGAAGCTCTCGTACAGGCCCAGGGCCCAGATCACCGCCAGGATGGCGAGCCCCGAGAGCAGGCTCTTGGACACCGCGAAGGCGAGCTCCCCCAGCATCACGTCGCCCAGGCCCAGGGGGGTGTTGAGGATGGCGTCCCAGGTCTTCTGCACGTGCATGCGCGAGAAGGCCGAGTAGAGCGTCTCGAAGGTGGCGCTGTTCATGACGCTGTAGCAGACCGTGCCGGCGGCCAGGAAGTTGAGGTAGGGCACCCCGGCCACGTCCGGCAGCAGCCGCCCCAGGCCGTAGCCCAGGCCCAGCATGTACAGCATCGGGTCGGCCAGGTTGCCGAGCAGGGAGGGGATGGCGAGCTTCTTCCAGACCAGGAAGTTGCGCCGCCAGACGGGTACGAAACCGAGCCTCAGCATCCTCAGTCCCTCAGGTCGCGGCCGGTGAGCTTGAGGAAGACGTCCTCCAGGTTGGCCGGCCGGTGCAGGTAGCTCAGCGAGGCGATGCCGTCGAGCTCCGCCACCAGGGCCTGGGGCGCGTCGGTGTAGCAGAAGAGCGTCTCGCCCACCCGCTCGCAGCGCCGGCAATGACGCTCGGCGAGGGAGTCGCGCCAGGCGTCCAGGCCCTCGCCGTGGATCTCCACCACATGGGGCTCGACGTGCAGGCGGATCAACTCCCGGGGCGGGCCCTCGGCGATGACCCGGCCGCGGTCCAGGATGGTGACGCGGTCGCACAGGCGCTCGGCCTCTTCCATGAAGTGGGTGGTGAGCAGCAGGGTCTTGCCCCGGGCCGCGAGCTTGCGCAGCCCCTGCCAGATGAGGTGCCGGGCCTGGGGGTCGAGGCCGGTGGTGGGCTCGTCCAGGAACACGAGCTCGGGGTCGTTGACCAGCGCCCGGGCGATCGCCAGGCGCCGCTTCATGCCGCCGGACAGGGCCTGGATCTTGGACTCGGCGCGGCCGGCGAGGCCGGCGAACTCCAGCAGCGCCGGCAGCCGCGCCTCGATCTGCTGCGTCGTGAGCCCGAAGTAGCGGCCGTAGACCTGCAGGTTCTCGCGCACGGTGAAGTCCGGGTCCAGGTTGTCCGCCTGGGGCACCACGCCCACGCGCTGGCGGGCCCGGCTGGCCTCGCGCGGCATGGGGTGGCCGAGCAGGCTCACCTCGCCCGCGTCGGCGTCGATCAGCCCCAGGGCCAGGCGCAGGGTGGTGGTCTTGCCGGCGCCGTTGGGCCCGAGCAGGCCGTGGCAGGTGCCCGGTTCGACCTCCAGGTCCAGCCCCGCCACCACCTCGGCGGCCCCGTAGCGCTTGTGCAGGCCCTTGAGGCTCAGGGGCGGCATAGGGCCAGGGCCGCCGCCTTCAGCTCGGCGAGCTTCTTGTGGAAGAAATGGTCCGCGCCGGGGATGACGTGCAGGGGGAAGCGGTGTGCCTCGGCGTAGGCGCGCACGGCGGCCAGCGGGATGAGCGCGTCCGCCTCGCCGTGGAGGATGTCCGTGGGGATGGGCGCGGGCTCGAAGGCGTACATGGACACCGCCGGGGCCACCATGATCAGGCGCTCGGCATGCAGCTGGCTGGCGACCCGGTGCTGGACGTAGGCGCCGAAGGAAAAGCCGATGAGCATCCAGGGCAGGTGGGCGTAGCGGGGCGCGACGAACCCGGCCACGGCGAGCAGGTCCTCGGTCTCGCCCTCGCCGTGGTCGTACGCGCCTTCGCTGGCGCCGACGCCGCGGAAATTGGGCCGCACCGCCACATAGCCGCACTCCACCGCGACGCGGGCCAGCGTGGTGACCACCTTGTTGTCCATGGAGCCGCCGTGCAGGGGGTGGGGGTGGGCGATCAGCGCGAGACCGCGTCGCCCCGACTCCGGGTCCTCCACCGCCGTCTCCACGGCGCCGCCGTCGGGGCGCCGGATGCGCAGCCTGTAGCGCTTCACTTTTCTTTCCGGGGCGTATCCGGCAGGCGCAGGCGCTCGACCGGCCGGCCGTCGCGCAGGTGGGACTCGAGGATCTCGTCGATGTCGTCCTCGTCCACGTAGGTGTACCAGACCGCGTCCGGGTAGACCACGCACACCGGGCCCTCGCCGCAGCGGTCGAAGCAGCCGGCGCGGTTCACCCGGCAGTCGCCGCCCTTGCCGTGCAGGCCCAGCTTCTTGGCCCGCTTCTTGGCGTGCTCGAACATGGCCTCGGCGCCCTTGTCGGCACAGCAGGGGCCGCCGTCCTCGCGGACGTTCAGGCAGAAGAAGAGGTGGTGCTTGTAGTAGCTCATGGTCATCCCGTCTCGTCGTACTTGGCGCAGGAACCCTTCGATGTCTCCACGGGGTACTTGCGCGCGTTGATCGCCAGCTTGGCCTCGGCGGCCTCGAGCAGGTCGATCTCCAGGGTGTTGGCCAGGCTCACCAGGTAGATCAGCACGTCGGCCATCTCCTGGCGCACGGCCTCGCGCTTCTCGGGGGGCAGGTCGTGGCTCTGCGCCTCGGTGAGCCACTGGAAGGGCTCCAAGAGCTCCGCCGCCTCGACGATCAGGGCCGCGGTCAGGTTCTTGGGCGAGTGGTAGAGGTGCCAGTCGCGCTCGCGGCCGAAGGCGCGCACCGCCTCGGCGAGCTGTTCCAGCGTGGTGAGGGCCATGGCCGGATACCCGTTGTTCGAAAACGGCCAATTCTAACATCCGCGCCCTGCACGGCCCGGAGGCGGGCGGGGGCCTTATAATCTTGATATCCACAGATGACACAGATGTGCACAGATAAGCCCCTGAGTAATCAGGCATAGTCGGGTATCGCGGGTTGACCATCGGGCGGATGCCGGCGCTGGGTGAAGGCCTTTGAATCATCCGTGTAATCCGTGTGCATCTGTGGATGAAACTTTGTTGATAATCGGGCGAAATACGACACTTGCCGTGACCTCCATGCAAACCCTCACCGTCGACCTGGGCAGCCGCAGCTACCCCATCCACATCGGCCCCGGCCTCATCGACCGGCCCGAGCTCCTCGTGCCCCACCTGGCCCAGCCGCGCGCGGCCGTCGTCACCAACACCACGGTGGCCCCCCTCTACCTGGAGCGGCTCACCCGCACCCTGGGGGGCGCCGGGGTGCAGGTCATCCCCGTGGTGCTGCCCGACGGCGAGGCCTACAAGAACTGGGAGACGCTCAACCGCATCTTCGACGCCCTGCTCACGCACCGCGCCGAGCGCAAGACCACGCTCATCGCCCTGGGCGGCGGCGTCATCGGCGACCTGGCGGGCTTCGCCGCCGCGTCCTATCAGCGCGGCGTGCCCTTCATCCAGGTGCCCACCACGCTGCTCGCCCAGGTGGACTCCTCGGTGGGCGGCAAGACCGGCATCAACCACCCGCTCGGCAAGAACATGATCGGCGCCTTCTACCAGCCCCGGGTGGTGCTGGCCGACACGGCCACCCTCGACACCCTGCCCGACCGCGAGCTCTCCGCGGGCCTCGCGGAGGTGATCAAGTACGGCCTCATCCGCGACCTGGAATTCCTCGAGTGGCTGGAGGCGAACATGGAGCGGCTCGTGAGCCGGGACACCGAGGCCCTGATCCACGCCATCCACCGCTCCTGCCGCAACAAGGCCGAGGTGGTGGCCGCCGACGAGCGCGAGGCGGGCCAGCGCGCCCTGCTCAACCTGGGCCACACCTTCGGCCACGCCATCGAGGCGGGCATGGGCTACGGCAACTGGCTGCACGGCGAGGCCGTGGCGGCGGGCACGATGCTCGCCGCCGACCTCTCGCGGCGCATGGGGCTCATCGGCGAGGCGGACGTGGCCAGAATAGAAAAGCTCTTCCGGCGCGCGGGGCTGCCGGTCGAGGCCCCCGACCTGGGGGCCGAGGCCTACATGAACTACATGGGCGTGGACAAGAAGGTGGAGGCCGGCAGGATCCGTTTCGTGCTGTTCCGCGCCCTCGGCGAGGCCTTCGTCACCGCAGAGGTGCCGCCCGAGCTGCTGCGGCAGACCCTGACCGAGGCGGTCGCTTAGGCCTACCCTGTTTGTGGGAGCGGCTTTAGCCGCGAAGGAGAGGGGTTTCGCGCCTAAAGGCGCTCCCAGTGCGCTCGTGAAGGCGCACACACAGCACGGTGAAAGTCCGTGTCGG
>DYFL01000105.1 GCA_020725195.1 Hydrogenophilus sp. | reverse complement strand
GCGAGCTGCTGCGCCGCATCCGCGGCATCCGCAAGAAGATCGCCCAGGACCTGGGCTTTCTCGTGCCGCCCGTGCACATCCGCGACAACCTGCAGCTCAAGCCCAATGCCTACCGCATCACCATGAAGGGGGTGAGCGTGGCCGAGGGGGAGGCCGTCGTGGGCAAGCTGCTGGCCATCAACCCGGGGCGCGTGTTCGGCACCCTCGCCGGGCAGCCGGGCACCGACCCGGCCTACGGCCTGCCCGCGGTCTGGATCGACGCACAGCTGCGCGAGCAGGCCCTGTCCTACGGCTACACGGTGGTGGATGCCGGCACGGTGGTGGCCACGCACCTGTCCAAGCTGCTCGGCGAGCACGGCCCGGAGCTCCTGGGCCGGGAGGAGACCCAGCAGCTCCTGGACCACTTCGCCAAGGAGGCGCCGAAGCTGGTCGAGGAGCTCTGCCCCAAGCTCCTGCCCATCGGCACGGTGCAGAAGGTGCTGCAGAACCTGCTGGAGGAGGGGGTGCACATCCGCGACCTGCGCACCATCCTCGAGGCCCTGGCCGAGCACGGCGGCCGCACCCAGGACGTCGACGAGCTCACCGCGGCGGTCCGCACGGCGCTGGGCCGTGCTATCATCCACGACATCTATGGAGCCGCCCAGGAATTGCAGGTGATCGCACTGGAACCTGGTCTGGAGCAGATCCTCGCGCAGGCCCTGGCGGCCCGCGGCGAAGCCGGCGCGGGCCTGGAGCCGGGCCTGGCCGAGGCCCTGGTCAGGGAGTCCCAGCGGACCGTCCGGCAGCAGGCGGAGGCGGGCCTGCCCGCCGTGCTCCTCGTCCCCCCCATCATGCGCACCATGCTCTCCCGCTTCCTGCGCCGCGCCTCGCCGGAGCTTCGCGTCATCTCCCATGCCGAGGTGCCCGAGGGCAAGTCCATCCGGGTCATCGCCATGATCGGTAGCGGCGCATGATCAAGAAATTCCACGCCGCCACCACCCGCGAGGCCTTGTGCTCCGTGCGCGATGCCCTGGGCGCCAACGCCATCATCCTCTCCAACCGCAAGGTGGAGGGCGGGGTGGAGATCATCGCCGTGGCGGACATGGATGTGGCCGCGCTGACCGAGCGCGCCGAGCCCATGGTCGCCGCCTCGCGTCCCGCCCGGCCCCGGCCTGCGCCTCCGGCGCCGCAGCCCTCCCAGCCGGCGGCCCAACGGCCCGCGGAGCCGCCCGTCACCACCCTGACCGAATTCCTGGCGAGCCGCGAGGCGGTCCAGGCCCCGCCGCAGGCGGCGAAGGCCCCGCCGCGCGCCGTCCAGGCCGAGCCGGCCCCGAAGCCGGCCGCACCGGAGCCGCCTGCCGAGCCGCAGGCTGCCGCCGCGGCGCAGGTGACGCCGGTGGTGCAGGAGCTCGCCCGCGAGATGCGCCTGCTGCGCAGCCTCGTGGAGGGGCAGCTCGCCGGCTTCGCCTGGTCCGACCTCACCCGGCGCGACCCCGTCCGGGCCGAGCTGATGAAGCTCCTGGTCGGCGCGGGCTTCAGCGCGGCCCTGTCCAACCAGCTGATCGAGAAGCTGCCGGAGGGCTGCGGCCTCGAGCGCGCGGTCAAGTGGGTGCGCTCGGTGCTCATGCACAACCTCAAGGCGACCCCGGCCGGGCAGGACCTGGTGGAGCGGGGCGGCGTCTACGCCCTGGTCGGCCCCACCGGGGTGGGCAAGACCACCACGGTGGCCAAGCTCGCCGCGCGCGCCGTGCTCAAGTACGGTGCCGCCCGGGTGGCCCTGATCACCACCGACAGCTACCGGATCGGGGCCCAGGACCAGCTGCGCATCTACGGCCGCATCCTCGGCACGCCGGTCTATGCGGTGCGCGACGAGAACGACCTGGAGCTGACCCTGGCCGACCTGGCCGACAGGCACCTGGTGCTCATCGACACCGTCGGCATGGGCCAGCGCGACCGGCGCGTCGCCGAGCAGGCGGCCTTCCTCTCGGGGGCCGGGCGCGGGGTGCGCCGGCTGCTGCTGCTGGGCGCCCCGGCCCAGGGCGTGACCCTGGAGGAGGTGGCCCGCGCATACAGCGGCGCGGGGCTGGACGGCTGCATCCTCACCAAGGTCGACGAGGCGATGAGCTACGGCCCCGCCCTGGACGTGGTGACCCGCCATCAGCTCAGGCTCCATTACGTCACCAACGGCCAGCGGGTGCCGGAGGACCTGCACCTGGCCAACCCGATGTACCTCGTCGACCGGGCCTTCAAGACGCCGCAGGGCGATTCGCCCTATGCCTTCGGGGAGCGCGAGATCCCGGTCCTGGTGGCGGCGGAGCGTTCGGCCGCGCCGGCCGACCTGGACCAGGGGGCGGTGGGTGCTTACGGCTGAGCTCCAGGACCAGGCCTCCGGCCTGAGGCGCCTGCTCGGCGCCGCCGCCTCCTTCCGCTCCTGCGGCTTCTTCGGCCCGGATGGCGGGCTCAGGGCCGCGGCCGCCGCCGGACTGGCCTGCGCCCTCGCGCGCCGCGGCGAGGCCGTGCTGATCCTGGACGAGGCCGAGGCCCCGCACAACGTCGCGGGCCGGCTCGGCCTGGCCCCGCGGCTGCGGCTCGCGGACGTGCTCCAGGGGCGCTGCACGCTGGAGCGGGCGCTGGCCAAGGCGGGCGACGGGGTGCGCCTGCTGGCCGCCGGCCAGGCGCTGACCGCCCTGGGCTCGGCGGGCGAGGCGGCCTGGGCGGGGTTCCTGGATGCGCTGCACGCCCTGGGCGAGCCGCCGGGCTGGATCATCGTCAACGCCCCGACCGCGCCATCGGCGCCCGCCCTCGCCTGCGGCTGCCCCGACCGGCTGCTGGTGGTCCCCGACCGCAAGGCGGTGCTCACCGAGGCGTACGCGATGCTCAAGTCCGTGCATCAGCTCCATCCGGACGGGCGCTGGCGGCTGCTCGCCATGAACAGCGCCGGGCCGCAGGGCAAGGCCGGCCTCCATGCCGCCCTGGCCGACACCGCCCGGCGCTTCCTCGGTGTGCATCTGGACTGGTTCGGCGCCGTGCCCAGGGACGAGCAGCTCGCCCACTCGGCCCGGGTGATGAAGCCGCTGTTCGAGGTGTCGCCCGACTGCCCGGCCGCCCTGGCCTTCAAGGGCCTGGCCGAGGCGGCCCATGCCTGGCCCCGCGAGCCGGGACTGGACGCCGAGGCCTTCTGGCAACGGCTCTACCTGCTCGGCCGTCTGGCCGCGGAACCCTCCGCGCGGGGAGTGCTCGGCAGAAGGTACGGCTAGTCCGCCCGGGTGTCTGTCATGCGCCGTGTCGGGAATCGTCATGCCGCCTAGCACGACCTGCGCCGATGCCGGCGCCCGGGACGGCTTCGTCCGCCAGTACGCGCCCCTGGTCAAGCGCATCGCCTACCATCTGATGACCCGCCTGCCGCCCAGCGTCGAGGTGGACGACCTGATCCAGGCGGGGCTCCTGGGCCTGCTGGATGCCGTCGACCGCTACGACGAGGGCCATGGCGCCAACTTCGAGACCTACGCCAGCCAGCGCATCCGCGGGGCCATGCTGGACGCGCTGCGCGAGGCGGACTGGGCCTCCAGGAACGTGCGCCGGGCGGCGCGGCAGATCGAGGAGGCCATGCACGCCCTGGAGCAGCGGCTGGGCAGACCGCCGGGCGATGCGGAGATCGCGGCGGAGCTCAGGCTCGACATCGCCGCCTATCACGAGCTGCTGAACCAGGCGCGCGGCGCGCGGCTCGTCTACTACGAAGACCTGTATGATGCGGAGGGCGACGCCTTCCTCGACCACTTCGCGGACGAGGACGCGCCGGGCCCGTTCGAGGTCCTTGCCGGCCAGCGCTTCAAGGGGGCCCTGGCCCGGGCCGTGCTGGCCCTGCCCGAGCGCGAGAGGCTGCTGATGGGGATGTACTACGAGCAGGACATGAACTTCAAGGAAATCGGCGCGGTCATGGGGGTGTCCGAATCGCGTATCTGCCAGATCCACGCCCAGGCCGTCACCCGCCTGCGCGGCTGGCTGAAGGGCTGGCGCCCGCCGGAGTGATCTATGGATTACATCAGCATCATCGGCCTGACCATCGGCATGGCGGCGATCCTGGGCGGCCAGGCCCTGGAGGGAGGACACGTCGGCTCGCTGCTGCAGCTCACCGCCTTCCTGATCGTCATCGGCGGCACCCTCGGTGCCGTCATGCTCCAGAGCAGCCTGCGCGTCTTCATGGACGGGCTCGGCATGCTCAAGTGGGTCTTCAGCCCGCCCCGGCACGTGCCGGCCGACATCCTGACCCTGCTCCTGCAGTGGAGCCAGACGGCGCGGCGCGGGGGGCTGCTCGCCCTGGAGCCGATGATCGACGAGCAGCAGGACCTGTTCCAGCGGCGCGGCCTGCAGATGCTGGTGGACGGCGCCGAGCCCGATGTGCTGCGCGACACGCTGGAGCTGGAGCTCTCGGCCTTCGAGCACCACCACCTGGAGGCCTCCAAGATCTGGATGGCCGCCGGCGGCTACGCCCCGACCATCGGCATCCTGGGGGCGGTGATGGGCCTCATCCACGTCATGGAGAACCTGTCGGATCCCTCCAAACTGGGCGCCGGCATCGCCGTGGCCTTCGTCGCCACCATCTACGGCGTGGGCGGGGCCAACCTCGTCTTCCTGCCCATCGCGAGCAAGCTGAAGTACCTGGTGAACAAGCAGGTCTCCCAGCGCGAGCTCTTCATCGAAGGCCTGGTCTGCATCGCGAATGGGGAAAATCCCCGCATCATCGAGGCCAAACTCCAGGGTTACCTGGTATGAGCTGCCACGTGGCTCTGTATTCCCAACGGGATGCGGGGATTTCGGCGCAGGCTAACGTGAGCGCAGCGAACGTTAAGCCGCGAAGCGGCGGCCGGAGCCAAAAACCTGCACATCATCGAGGCCAAACTCCAGGGTTACCTGGTATGAGCTGCCACGTGGCTCTGTATTCCCAACGGGATGCGGGGATTTCGGCGCAGGCTAACGTGAGCACAGCGAACGTTAAGCCGCGAAGCGGCGGCCGGAGCCAAAAACCTGCGCATCATCGAGGCCAAGTCACAGGGTTGCCTCGTATGAGTCAGCCAGCCACGCTACCGATCTGCCGGCACGAGGCGTGAGGCCATGGGCCGTCGCAAAAAGCCGCACGAAGAACACGAAAACCTGGAGCGCTGGCTGGTCTCCTACGCCGACTTCATCACGCTCCTGTTCGCCTTCTTTGTCGTGATGTACGCCCTGTCCTCCATCAACGAGGGGAAGTACCGGGTGCTGGCGGACTCCATCGTCCAGGCCTTCCGCGATGTGGCGCCGTCGAGCGACAAGCCCATCCACATGGGCAAGCAGTACACCGAAATCCTCCAGGGCATGGGCCAGCCCATCGGCCAGGGCGCGCCGAGGCGGTCGGAGGACACGGCCAAGGCCGCCGAGCGCGAGCGCATGAAGACGCTCGCCGGCAACGTGATGGAGGCGATGGCCCCCCTGGTGCGCAAGGGCCAGGTCCGCGTGACCCAGTCGAGCAAGGGCATCAGCGTCGAGATCAACGCCAGCGTGCTGTTCTCCAGCGGCGAGGCGAGGCTGCAGCCCGCGTCGATCCAGTCCCTGGCGGCGGTGGCCCGGGTGCTCGCGAAGGTGGACAACCCCGTCAAGGTGGAGGGCCACACCGACAACCTGCCCATCCGCAGCGAATACTTCCCCTCCAACTGGGAGCTCTCCAGCTCCCGTGCCGGCAGCGTGGTGCGCCTGTTCGTGGAGCAGGGCGTGGATCCCACCCGCCTCGAGGCCATCGGCTTCGCCGACAACCGGCCGGTGGACAGCAATGGCACCGCCGAAGGCCGGGCCCGCAACCGCCGCGTCAACATCCTGATCATCAACACCGGCGGCGAGGAGGGGGAGGTGATCCAGAAGATCGAGGTCCAGAACTGAGCCGGGGCATTGAGCCGAATTTCGGCTGTTCACGGGTTTCCTACGGTAGAAATGCCTGCCGAACGTGATGCAGC
>DYFL01000104.1 GCA_020725195.1 Hydrogenophilus sp. | reverse complement strand
CGCACGTACGGTTCGGAGGGCGGGGAGGGCGCTAGCCCTTCCCGACCCCTATCATTCTTCCTGCCCGTGAAATCCGCCTGGATGCTGGTTGCCGGCTTCAGCTTCGCCCTCATGGGGGTGTTCGTGAAGCTCGCCGCCGAGTGGTTTTCCAGCGACGAGCTGGTGTTCTACCGCTCCGTCCTCGGCCTGATCCTGGTGCTCGCCCTGGTCGGCTGGCGCCACGGGCTCGCCGGGGGGCGGCAGCTCCTCGGGGCGCACGTCGGCCTGCACCTGCGCCGCAGCCTGGTGGGCTTCGCCGCGCTGACGGCCTTCTTCTACAGCCTGACGAAGCTCTCGCTCGCCGCGGCCCTGACCCTGAACTACACCTCGCCCCTGTTCCTCGCGCTCATCATGCCGCTCGCGCTCAAGGAGCGGCCCTCGCGCGCGCAGTACTTCGCCGTCGCCCTGGGCTTCGCCGGCGTGGCCCTGCTGCTGCGCCCCTGGGAGACGGGGGGCGACCTGGGTGCGGGGCTCGTCGGGCTGCTCTCCGGCTTGCTCGCCGCCCTGGCCTATGTCCACGTGCGCCAGCTCGGCCTGCGGCAGGAGCCGGAGTGGCGCACGGTGTTCTGGTTCGCCGCGGTGTGCAGCGCGGGCTCGGCGGCCCTGGCGAGCGCCCACGAGTGGCATCCGGTCGGCCTGGACAACGCCGGCCTGCTGCTCGCGCTGGGGGTCTTCGCCACCGCCGGCCAGCTCGCCATGACCCGCGCCTACCGCCGCGGGGAGACCGCCGTGGTGGCCGCGCTCGCCTACAGCACCGTGGTCTTCGGCAGCCTGCTCGATGTGGTAATCTGGAATGAACCGCTGCCCGCGCCGGCCTGGGCGGGCATCCTGCTCACCGTCACCGCCGGGCTCTGGGCGGTCAGGCTCGTCAACGTCAACCCGCGCAGCGATCCCGTGTCGCCCTCGGTCCCGCCAGGCGGGGGCACAAGGCCGGGATGAGGAAAACCAAGGAACAAGAAATGATCGCCATCAACGTCTCCGGCAAGCAGATCAGCGTCTCCGTCATGGGCGAGTTCACGCTCTCGGACTACAGGGAATTCGAGCAGTACGTGCTGCACAACATCCAGTTCGAGGGCGGCGTGAACCTGCTCCTGGACCTCCGGGACATGGTCAGCTACACGCTCGACGTGGCCTGGGAGGAGATCCGCTTCTCGCGCGAGCACCGCTACGACTTCCGCCAGATCGCCGTGGTGACCAACGACGAGTGGCTGGTGTGGATCGCCTGGATCAACCGCCTCTTCACCGACGCCGAGATCCGCGTCTTCGACGAGCCGGGCATCGCCCAGGACTGGCTCGACGGGCGGATGGCCTGACTCTCCGCCCTTGCGCGCATTAGGCGGAATCCGGCCTACCCCGATATCCCACCCGTAGCCCGGATGCAGGCCGCAGGCCGGAATCCGGGAGAAGGTCCCTTTCCCCTCGGCGCTCCTGGATTCCGCTTCGCTGCATCCAGGCTACCCGGCTGCTTTTTCTAGGATCAATGCCGCCCGGCCGCAAGCCGCGCCCGGTAGCGGCGGGTGAGCTCGTGCTCCGCGCCCAGCATGCCGAAGAGGGCGAAGAGGGCGCGCCGGCCGATGCCTTCGCGGTAATCGGGGGCCTCTAAGGCGAGGGCCAGGAGCCCGTCCAGGGCGGCCTCCATGTCGTCCGCGACGAGCGCCCGGGCGGCCAGCGTGAGCCGCGCCTCGGCGTCTTGCGGATCGGCGGCGAGCCGCGCCTCGGCGTCGGCCGGGCCGTGCCCGGCCGCGGCGATGAGCTCCAGGTGGGCGAGCAGGGGGGCGATGCGGCCGTCGCGGCGCGCCTCCTGCGGCAGGGCGGCGAGCAGGCCCAGGGCCTGGTCGGGCTGGCCCGTGAGCAGCAGGAGCTTCGCCAGGTCCGCGGCGGTGGCGAGGTCCTCCGGGTTCTCGACGGCGGCGCGGGCGAGCATGGCGATGGCCTCCTCGGTGCGGCCTTGCCTCTGGGCCTCGAGCGCCTGCATGCGCAGCCTGTCCGACTCGCTGGCGATGTACCGGCCCAGGGCCTCGCGGAAGGTGCTGTCCGGCTCCGCGCCGTGGATGGTGTGCACCACCTCGCCGTCGAGGAAGAACTTCACCGTGGGCACGCTGGCCACGCCGTAGCGGCGGGCGATGCCGCCCAGCTCTTCGGTGTTGGCCATGACCATCAGGAAGCGCCCGCCGTAGTCCGTGGCGAGCTTGACCAGCCGGGGCATGAGCACCATGCAGGGGCCGGCCTTGGGGGTCCAGAAGTGCACCAGCACCAGGCCCTTGCGGGAGTTGTCCACGACCAGGGCGTCGAAGTTCTCCCGGCCGGCGTCAAAGACGTAGGGTGAGAGCGTCATGAGTAGCCCCAGAATTGTTCCCAGTCGATCTCCGGCCAGTAGCGGTGCGGCTCGGTCGGGCCGCGGATGCCGAAGTGGCGCACGCCGATGTCGCGCACCTTGGGCTGGCTGAGCAGATGCTCGCCCCGGTTCAAAAAACTGACCACGCGGTTGACCCGGCCCATGTGGCTGAAGCGGGTGACCAACGCCGTCTCCAGGTTGTTCAGACGCACCAGGGTGCCCGGCGGATAGATGCCCAGCCTGCGCAGCAGCAGCGTGGCGAACTGGGTGTCGAGCTTGCCCCGCTCGTCGCCGAAGATGGCGCGCAGGGCCACGTCGGCCGACTTGGGCAGGCGGTAGTGGCGGGCGCTGAGCTTGGCGCAGTAGTAGTCGGCGATGCGCACCAGCCTGGCCGGCAGCGGGATCTCCGCGCCCTCGAGGCCGGCGGGGTAGCCGGTGCCGTCGAGGTTCTCGTGGTGCCGGCGCACGGTGTCGAGCCAGACGGCATCGCGCACGCCGGCCTTCCACAGCAGGTCGGCTCCGTCTTCGGGGTGCCGCCGCTGTTGCGCGCGCCGGGCGGCGTCGAGCGGCGCGGTGCCGCGGGCCAGGGCGTCGTGCAGTCCCACGGCGGCGATGTTCATGGTCAGCGCGGCGGCCACGGTGCTCTGCAGGGTGCTGTCGGGCAGATCCATGGAGCTGCCCATCAGGTCGACCACGATGGCGCTCAGCATGGCATGCCTGGCCGACGGACTGCCGTGCGGCATCACCCGCGTCAGCCCCAGGCAGGCGTCGGGGTCTGCGCGGTACAGGATCATGAGCTCCCGGGCCAGGTCCGGCACGGCGGCGTCCAGGGCGTAGGCCTCGGGTTCCTCCAGGAGCGCCTGCAGGTTCGCGCTGAGGGCCTGCAGGCGCTGCAGCGGCCTGAAGCCCTCCGGCCCGGTGGCGGACTGGATGAACTGGGACTGGGCCGTGAGCGTCTGGAACTGCTCCGCGTCGGCGACGAGGGTGCCGGCCGCGGCCAGGAGCACGCCGGATGCGTTGTACACATCCCAGGGCAGGGGGTGGCCGATGAGGGCCTCATCCAGAATAACCGGTCGTAAGAGCACGGATTGCCATATCCAGAGACAGTCACGGTATTATCCCATGACACGCCCGTACGACACCGACAGGAAGCCCGCACCATGACCGTCCATGCCCTGAACGACAACGAAGTCACCCTGCTCCGGAAAGAGATCGAGATGCTCATGGCCGAGCGCGACCGGCTGCTGCAGGTCGCCGGCGCCGCGGCGGTGCTCGTCGCCAACCTGGACTGCGACTGCCTGCCCGACGACCAGGACACCATCGACGCGGCCGAGGTGCTGGCCGAGCGGCTCAACGAGCTCTCCGAGGAGACCCTGCAGGACGCCCTCAACGCCGTGCGCGCCGAGTTCGACGTCGAGGCTCAGCAAGAGGCGGACGGGGCCTGCAAGCTGCAGTGATGCACCACCGTCCGCGCCGGCGATGACGGACCTCTTCCACAGCGAACACCAGATCGATCACGAACGCCGCTTCGGCGGTCTGCGCCGGCTCTACGGCACGGCCGCCTTCGAGCGCTTCCAGGCCGCCCACGTCTGCGTCGTCGGCATCGGCGGCGTCGGCTCCTGGACCGCCGAGGCCCTGGCCCGCTCCGCCATCGGCCGGCTCACCTTCATCGACCCCGACCACCTCGCCGAATCCAACATCAACCGCCAGGTCCACGCCCTCACCCACGAGCTCGGCCGCGCCAAGGTCCAGGCCATGACGGCGCGCATCCGCGGCATCAACCCGCGCTGCCGCACGGCGGGCGTGGAGGAGTTCCTCACCGCCGAGAACGCCGCCGAGCTCATGAGCGGGGGCTACGACTATGTGGTCGACGCCATCGACAGCACCCACGCCAAGACCGCGCTCATCGCCCATTGCCGGCGGCACAAGGTCCGCCTCGTCTGCGTGGGCGGCGCGGGCGGACGCACCGATCCTTCGAGGGTGCGGCTCGACGACCTCGCCCGCAGCGCCGGCGACCCGCTGCTCGCCAAGGTGCGCGCGCGGCTGCGCCGCGACCACGGCTTTCCGCGCGAGCCGAAGAAGAAGTTCGGCGTCGAGTGCGTCTACTCCGCCGAGCCCCTCATCTACCCCCAGGCCGAGGGCGGGGTGTGCTACGAGCGCCCCGAGGACGCCCACGTCCACGGCCTCAACTGCGCGGGCTTCGGCTCCTCGGCCTGCGTGACGGCGGCCTTCGGGATGCTGGCGGCGGCGAGGGTGCTGAACGGCCTGGCGGCGTCGGCATAGACCGGGGCTGGACCAAAGGGCGAGATTGCCGCGTCGGCCCATGGCCTCCTCGCAATGACAGGCTTCCTGACGCGGCTGCCTCCTCGCCCGTCATTGCGAGGAGCGCAGCGACGCGGCAATCTCGCCTTGATGCCGGACATGGGCCTGGCTCATCCGACCGGATCAGCAGATCCTCGGCAGCGGGTCGTCCTCCAGCTCTTCCAGGATGCGCCGCCCGCCCAGTTCCGTCTCCAGCAGCACCCTCGGATTGCCCGCCTCGATGCGGCCGATGATCTGCGCCTCGCCCCCTTCCGGCAGGGCCCGCCAGCGCGCGAGCAGTTCCTCGGCGGCCTCCGGTGCCGCCACGGCGACGATGCGGCCCTCGCAGGCGAGGTAATAGGGGTCGTAGCCCAGCATCTCGCACACGCTCTCGACCTCGCCGCGCACCGGCACGGCGGCCTGATCCAGGGCCACCGCGTGGCCGGTGGCGCGGGCGATCTCGTGGGCCACGGTGGCGAGCCCCCCGCGCGTGGGGTCGCGCATGAAGCGCAGCCCCGGCAGGTCCCAGGCGGCGCGGGCCAGCCCCAGCACCGAGGCGGAGTCGGAACGCAGCGCGCCGGAGAGCCCGAACTGCTCGCGCGCCAGCATCACCGCCACGCCGTGGTCGCCCACGGGGCCGGAGACCAGCACCGCGTCGCCCGGGGCGATGCGCCGCATGGCGAGCTCGGTGCGGGCGGCGCGCTCGCCGATGCCGGTGACGGCGAGGTAGAGCCCGCCGCCCTCGCTCCTTCGCACCACCTTGGTGTCGCCCGCCGCCACCGCCGCGCCGTTGGCCCGCGCCGCCGCGGCGAAGCTGGCGATGAGGCGGTCGAGCTGCGCCACCTCCAGCCCCTCCTCGATGATCGCCGAGAGCGTGAAGTAGCGCGGCACCGCGCCCGCCACCGCCAGGTCGTTCACCACGCCGTGCACCGCCAGCGAGCCCAGGTCGCCGCCCGGGAACTCCAGCGGCTGCACCGTGAAGCCGTCCACCGTCACCAGCGTCTCGCCGTTCAGGCCCGGCAGGCGCACGGCGTCGGCGTCGGTGTCCAGCAGCGGGTTCGAGAGGTGCCTGGCGAACAGCCCGGTGATCAGCTCGCGCATGAAGCGCCCGCCGTTGCCGTGGGCGAGGAGGATGCGGTCTTCGGTCATGTGGAACCTGCTAAAGGTCTAGGTTGTTGGGGGATCAGGACGCGTCTTGAAGATGTCATTGCGAACGTGCATGGAGGGGATCATGAAGTAATCGTCACCCCGGCGAAAGCCGGGGTCCAGCTAGCCTGGCCGGGGGAGGGGTTCGGACAGGACTCGCCGCGTGCGGCCGGCCGGAGCAGAAAGTAGCCCGGATGCAGCGAAGCGCAATCCGGGGAGGGCATGGCTGGGCCCTCATCCCGGATTACGGCCT
>DYFL01000103.1 GCA_020725195.1 Hydrogenophilus sp. | reverse complement strand
TGACGACGAAGCCGTAGTTGGCGTTGAGGCCGTCGTTGTCCGGGCTGCGCTGGCCGAGGGGGCCGACGATGGCCCAGACGTCGTCGGCCACGCGCTCGGCCCTGGGGCTGAACTCGGCCCGGGCGGACCAGGGGGCGAGCAGGAGCAGCAGGGCGAGGAGGCGGATGAGGACAGGCATGTCGGCTCCGGTCGATCAGAGGCCCAGGGCCTCGCGCACGGCGGGCACCAGGCGGGCGCGGATGTCGTCGCGCACCCGGACGAAGGATTCCAGCGGCTCGCCGTGCGGGTCGTGGAAGGGCAGGTGGATGGCGCGCACCGGCCTGGGGAAGATGGGGCAGGCCTCCTTGGCGTTGTCGCAGACGGTGACCACCAGGGCGATATCCTCGTTCATAACGGCATCGACGTCCTTGGGGTAGAGCCCTTCGGTGGGAAGATTCGCGAGCTTGAGCGCCTCGATGGCGCCGTCGGCCACCTTGGGCTGGGGCCGGGTGCCGGCGGACAAGGCGCGCGCGCGGCCGGCGAGGTCGTGGTTGAGCAGCACTTCGGCCATCTGCGAGCGGCAGGAGTTGCCGGTGCAGAGCACCAGGACGGTGGGGAGCGTGTTCATTGCGTTCTCTCTGATTGTGGGCGGTTGCGAATTCATAGGCTGTTTGCCCTCTCCCCCATCCCCTCTCCCGCTTGCGGGAGAGGGGGGTTGTGGCCTCTCCCCCGCAAGCGGGGGAGAGGTTGGAGAGAGGGGAATGATCGACGCAGGCTCATGCTTAGGCCTTGCTTGTGCCGGCCTCGTACCAGGCCCGACTGCGGTTGACGATCTTCACGACGGAGAGCATCACCGGCACCTCGATCAGCACGCCGACCACGGTGGCGAGCGCCGCGCCGGACTGGAAGCCGAACAGGGAAATCGCCGCGGCCACGGCCAGCTCGAAGAAGTTGGAGGCGCCGATCAGGGCGGAGGGCCCGGCCACGCAGTGGGCGACGCCGAAGCGCCTGTTGAGCAGATAGGCCAGGCCCGAGTTGAAATAGACCTGGATCAGGATGGGCACCGCCAAGAGCGCGATCACCAGGGGCTGCTCCAGGATGGCCTCGCCCTGGAAGGCGAAGAGCAGCACCAGGGTGGCGAGCAGGGCGCCGATGCCGATGGGGTGCAGGCGCTTCAGGGTCGCCTGGAACACCGCCTCGCCGCGGCCGAGCAGCCAGCGCCGCCAGGCCTGGGCCAGCGCCACGGGGAGGACGATGTAGAGCAGCACCGAGAGGAACAGGGTGTCCCAGGGCACGGTGATGGCCGACAGCCCCAGCAGCAGGCCGACGATGGGGGCGAAGGCGAAGATCATGATCGCGTCGTTGAGCGCCACCTGGGAGAGCGTGAAGTGCGGCTCGCCGCGCGTCAGGTGGCTCCAGACGAAGACCATGGCGGTGCAGGGCGCGGCGGCCAGGATGATCAGCCCCGCGATGTAGCTGTCGATCTGCTCGGCAGGCAGATACGGCGCGAACAGCTGGCGGATGAAGAGCCAGCCCAGCAGCGCCATGGAGAAGGGCTTGACCGCCCAGTTCACGAACAGGGTGACGCCGATGCCGCGCCAGTGCCGCTTCACCTCGGAGAGGGCGGCGAAGTCGATCCTGAGCAGCATGGGGATGATCATCACCCAGATGAGCAGGCCCACCGGCAGGTTGACCCGGGCCACCTCCATGGCGCCCAGGGCCTGGAAGGGGGCGGGGACGGCCTGGCCCAGCGTGATGCCCACCGCGATGGCGAGGAAGACCCAGAGGGTGAGCCAGCGCTCGAAGAAGCCCAGCTCGGTGCCGGCCGCCTGCTTCGCGGCGATCTGGCATTGCGCGCTCATGCCGGTTCCTTGTTGGCGATTGCGCGCACTTCGTGTTCGAGTTTCATGCGGTCCAGCTTGTCGATCGGCAGGGCGGTGAACAGATGGATGCGGTTGGCGATCTGCAGGCAGACATGGCGGAAGTGCTCGCGCTTGGCCGCGGCGTCGCCCTGGAAGGCCACCGGGTCTTCGAAGCCCCAGTGGGCGGTGATGGGGTGGCCGGGCCAGACCGGGCAGGTCTCGCCGGCCGCCTTGTCGCAGACGGTGAAGACGAAATCCATGTGCGGGGCGCCGGGTCGGCTGAATTCTTCCCAGGACTTGCTGCGCAGGTCTGCTGTCGGAAAGCCGTCGCGCTGCAGCAGTTCCAAGGTGAACGGGTTGACCTGGCCGGCCGGCTGGCTGCCGGCGCTGTAGGCGACAAAGCGGCCGCCGCCCAGCTTGTTGAGCAGGGCCTCGGCCAGGATCGAGCGGGCCGAGTTGCCGGTGCAGAGGAAGAGCACGTTGTAGCTGGGGTTCGTCGCGGTCATGTTGTTGTCTTCAACAGAGCGTGCCTAGGCACATTTTTGTTTGTCGTCGCAAGCGGCGCCGCAGGCCGGCAGGCAGGGTTCGCCGCCGCAGCAGTTTTCGGTGAGGGTGGCGATGAGGTCGTTCATCGCCGCGAAGTCGGCCGAATAGAAGATGAAGCGGCCTTCCTGCCGGGCCTGGGCGAGGCCGGCGTTGGCCAGTTCCTTGAGATGGAAGGAGAGCGTGGCCGGGGCGAGGCTTAAGGCTTCGGCGATCCGGCCGGCGGCCATGCCGGGGGCGCCGGCCTGGACCAGCAGGCGGAAGATGGCCAGGCGGTTTTCCTGGGCCAGGGCGGCGAGGCGTTGGACGGTCTGCTTGATTTCCATGTTTCGATAATCATGGAAATGATGACTGACTGTCAAGCGGAAAAAACTCCCCCACCCAACCCTCCCCCGCAAGCGGGGGAGGGCGAACACCAGCCACCCCTTTCCCGCTTGCGGGGGAGGGCAGACACCCGCTACCCCCTCTCCCGCTTGCGGGGGAGGGCTGGGGAGGGGGAAAAGGACATGGAAAGCGGCCCTCAGGGTCTGCAGGTCGGCCAGAAGGCCGACCTGCAGATTCCCGCCCTGGTCACAGGCCGGGGCTGTCGCCTTACTTCTTGAAGACGTCCTTCAGGAAGGCCTCGGTCTGGGCCCAGGAGTCGGCGTCGGCCTTGGCGTCGTAGGCGAGCGGCATGTTGAAGCGCTGGCCGAGCCTGTCGGCCTCGGGGTTGGTGAAGCTGTGCTTGACGCCGGGGTAGACGGTGACCTTGTAGCCGACCCCGGCGCGGTCCATCTCGGCCCTGAAGGTGCTGACCTGGTCGGCCGGGATCATGGGGTCGGCCTCGCCGGTGAAGACGGCCACCCTGGCCTTGACCTTGCCCGGCTCGGCGGGGGTGGCGGTGCCCAGGCTGCCGTGGTAGCTCGCCACGCCCTTCAGCGGCGCGCCCAGGCGCGCCATGTTGAGCACCACGGCGCCGCCGAAGCAGTAGCCCAGGGCGGCGATGTTGTCGGGCTCGACGATGCGGCGGCTCTGCAGGTACTTGAGGGCGGCGTCGAAGCGGGCCTTGAGCACGTCCATGTTGCCGGTGACCGCCATCATGAACTTCCTGGCGTCGTCGGGATGGTCGGCGGTCTTGCCGTCGCCGTACATGTCCACGGCGAGCGCGAGGTAGCCCATGCCGGCCAGCATGCGGGCGCGGCTGCGGGCGTACTCGTTGTGGCCCCACCACTCGTGCACCACCAGCACGCCGGGGCGCTTGCCCTCGATCTTGTCGTCGTAGGCGATGTAGCCCTTCATCGTGGTGCCGTTGTCCGTGTAGGTGACCTCGTGGCCGCGGATCTCGGCGCGGGCGGCGGGGATGCCCAGGCCGAGGGCGAGCAGGATCAGGATGAGTTGGCGCATGACTTCCTCCTTCGGTGCGATGTAGTCTGTTTTTTTTGCCTTCCGCAGGCCTGCGGAAGCCCCGATGATAATCCCGGCCTCAGAGAAAGCGCACGAGGAGGAAGACCCCGAGCATGGAGAAGCCCAGGGCCAGCTTGGCGGCCGCGCCCAGGGCCAGGCCGACGGTGGCGCCCACGCCGGCGAGCCCCGAGGCGCGCCAGTCGCGCCGCAGCGTGAGCTCCGCCGCCACGGCGCCGAGGAAGGGGCCGAGGAGCACGCCCGGCAGGCCGAAGGCGAGGCCGAGCAGGCCGCCGAGGGCGGCGCCCCAGGCCGCCCGCGGGCTCGCGCCGAAGCGCCGGGCGCCGAAGGCGGTGGCGAGGAAGTCCACCAGGTAGCTCAGGGCCGCGAGCAGGCCCAGCAGCACCAGGGTGGCCGGGCCGACATGGGCGAAGTCCTCGATCCAGGCGGCCAGGAGCAGGCCGGCGAAGAGCAGGGGGGCGCCCGGCAGGGCGGGCAGCAGCAGACCGGCCAGGCCGCCCAGGACGAGGATCAGGGCCAGCGCCCAGAGCAGGACGGCGGCGATGTCCATGCGGGCCGGACGCCCGGCGCGGGCTCAGTGCTTGGGCTCAGGCGAGTCGCTCCAGCAGCGCCTTCAGGACGTCTTCCTCGCGGTGCAGCGCCTCGCGCCATTCGTGCTTCTCGGTCTTGACGATCTCATGGCGCAGGTTGGAGACGTAGTCCTCAATGGCCTCGCGCAGGATGCGGGCCTCTTCTTCGTTGAGTTCGAGCTGCATGGAACGTCTCCTTGCCGTGGTTGCGGACATTTCAGCATAGCAAGGAAGGCGGCGCCGGGCAGGCGCTCAGCGCCCGGGGTGGGGGCAGATCGCAGCGAGCGGGCATTCGCCGCAGCGCGGCCGGGGCCGGCAGACGGCCTTGCCCAGTTGCACGACGAGGGCGTGGTATTCGTTGAAGAGGGCGGCGTCCGCCGGCAGGTGCTCCTCGAAGGCGCGCCGGATCGCGGCGTAGGTCTCGCGCCCCTCGAGCAGGCCCAGGCGGCCGAAGATGCGCCGGGTGTAGGCGTCGACCACGAAGACGGGCAGCCCCAGGGCGTAGAGCAGGATGGAGTCGGCCGTCTCCTCGCCGACGCCGTGCACGGCGAGCAGCCGGCGGCGCAGCTCCGGCAGCGGCGCCCGCTCCCGAAGGCGCGCAGGCTGCGCCGCCACGCCCTCCTCGAGGAGAAAGCCGCACAGGCTCTTCAGGCGCCGGGCCTTGACGTTGAAGTAGCCCGCGGGGCGGATGCGCTCCGCCAGCTCCGCATCCGGCAGCGCGAGCAGGGCCCGGGCGTCGAGGGCGCCGGATGCGCGGAGGTTGGCGATGGCCTTCTCGACGTTGCCCCAGGCGGTGTTCTGGGTGAGCACCGCGCCGACCATGACCTCGAACGGCGTCTCGCCCGGCCACCAGTGCTGGGGGCCGTATCGACGGTGGAGGAGCCGGTAGGGAGTGCGCCAGGGATCGCGGCGGGGCATGGCGGCGAGTATCGCCGGGCGCGGCGAGGCGCGGCAAGGTTTCGGCTGTCCGGAACCGCTGGGGTGGTGTAATTTGGGACCAGGAACTCCGGAAAAACCGTGAAGGCCCTCCTCCTCGAATTCCTCCGCTCGGTGCGCGGCAGCCTGCGCGAGCTCCTGCCCATCGTCCCGGTGGTGGCCTTCTTTCAGCTGGCGGTCCTGCAGCAGCCGCTGCCCCGGCCATGGACATCCGCTACTGCGCGCGGGGATGTGACGAGGAGCAACCGGGTTTGTGGGAGCGCCTTCAGGCGCGAAGGCCGTTGTGCTGTTCGCGCCTGAAGGCGCTCCCACGGTCGCTCACAACCACGCCGCATCCCATAAAGGGTAGTCCCCCAGGCGCTGCACCAGCCCGCTGCGCAAGGGGTTCGCCACCACATAGCGGGCGACGTCGAGGATGTCCTCGTCGCGTCGAAGGGCATGATCGTGATATCCGTCCTGCCAGAAAGGCTTGCCTTTCGCACCAAGCATGCGATTGATGCGTCGGGCTGCGGTCCCCTTGACCCAGCCGACCAGCCTGGGCAGCGTAGCCCGCTCGCCCAGGACCAGCAGCCAATGCAGATGATCCGGCATCACCACGAAGGCCTGGCTGGTGGCCATGCCGCGCTCGCACGCTTCGCGCAGCACGCGGACCATGGCGCGCCCGCAGGCCAGATCCTGGAAAACGGGTTGCCGTTTGTAAGTCGTCGTCGTGACCAGGTAGCCGCGCCCTGGTTCGGAATATCGGCCCTTGCGCAGATCCTTGCTGTGATGAGGCATGGCGTGGTTCTCCCTGATGTTCCTTGTGTAATGGGTATTCGCGGCTAAAGCCGCTCCCAGTGCGCTCGTGAAGGCGCACACACAGCACGGTGAAAGTCCGTG
>DYFL01000012.1 GCA_020725195.1 Hydrogenophilus sp. | reverse complement strand
AGCGACAACTTCTGGCAGATGGGCGACACCGGCCCCTGCGGCCCCTGCACCGAGATCTTCTACGACCACGGCCCCGAGGTGGCGGGCGGCCCGCCCGGCACCCCCGAGGCGGACGGCGACCGCTACATCGAGATCTGGAACCTGGTGTTCATGCAGTACAACCGCGACGAGCAGGGCGTGCTGCACCCCCTGCCCAAGCCCAGCGTGGACACGGGCATGGGCCTGGAGCGCATCTCGGCGGTGATGCAGCACGTGCACAGCAACTACGAGATCGACCTCTTCCAGGACCTGATCCGCGCCGCCGCGCGCGAGACCGGCGCCGCGGACCTCGCCGACAACTCGCTCAAGGTCATCGCCGACCACATCCGCGCCTGCGCCTTCCTGATCACCGACGGGGCCATCCCCAGCAACGAGGGCCGCGGCTACGTGCTGCGCCGCATCATCCGCCGCGCCATCCGCCACGGCTACAAGCTGGGCCGGAAGGAGCCCTTCTTCCACAGGCTGGTGGCCGACCTGGCTGCCGCCATGGGCGAGGCCTACCCGGAGCTCGCCGCCGCCCAGGCGAACGTGGCCGCCATCCTCAAGCAGGAGGAGGAGCGCTTCGCCGAGACCCTGGAGCACGGCATGGCGGTGCTGGAAGTGGCCATGCAGTCCGAGGACAAGATGCTCGACGGCGAGACCGTGTTCAAGCTCTACGACACCTACGGCTTTCCCCTCGACCTCACCGCCGACATCGCCCGCGAGCGCGGCATCACCGTCGACTTCGCCGGCTTCGAGGCGGCCATGGAGCTGCAGCGCAGCCGCGCCCGGGCGGCCTCCAAGTTCACCATGGGCCGCGGCCTCGAATTCGCCGGCGAGCCCACCGAGTTCCACGGCTACGAGACCCTGGAGCTGGAGGGGCGCATCCTGGCCCTCTACAAGGAAGGCGCGCAGACCACCGAGATCCACGCCGGCGACGAGGCGGTGATCGTGCTCGACCGCACCCCCTTCTACGCCGAATCCGGCGGCCAGGTGGGCGACGTGGGCGAGCTCATCTCCAGCCACGGCACCTTCGAGGTGGAGGATACCCAGAAGATCCAGGCCGAGGTCTTCGGCCACAAGGGCCGGCTCAAGACCGGCAAGCTCGTGGTCACCGACACCGTGACCGCCAGGGTCGACATGGCCGCCCGCCAGCACGCCGCCTACAACCACTCGGCCACCCACCTGATGCACGCCGCCCTGCGCCGCGTGCTGGGGCCGCACGTCACGCAGAAGGGCTCCCTGGTCACCCCGGAGCGCACCCGCTTCGACTTCTCCCACCCCCAGGCGGTCACCCCCGAACAGCTCCGCGAGATCGAGCGCCTGGTCAACGAGGAGATCCGCCGCAACAGCAAGGTGGACACCCGGCTCATGCGCCACGACGAGGCCATCAAGGCGGGCGCCATGGCCCTCTTCGGCGAGAAGTACGGCGACGAGGTGCGGGTGGTGGGCATGGGCGGCTTCTCCACCGAGCTGTGCGGCGGCACCCACGTGAAGCGCACCGGCGACATCGGCCTCTTCAAGATCGTCGCCGAGGGCGGTGTGGCCGCCGGCATCCGCCGCATCGAGGCGGTCACCGGGCCCGGGGCGCTCGCCTGGCTGCAGGAGCAGGAGGACACCCTGCGCGAGGTGGCCGCCTCCCTCAAGGCCCAGCCCCAGGAGCTCGCGGCCAAGCTCGCCCAGATCCAGGACCAGGTCAAGGCCCTGGAAAAGGAGCTGGCGCGCTACAAGTCCAAGCTCGCCTCCTCCCAGGGCGAGGATCTCGCGGATCAGGCCGTGGAGGTCGGCGGCGTCAAGGTCCTGGCGGCCCGCGTCGAAGGGGCGGACGCCAAGGCCCTGCGCGAGCTGGCCGACGGGCTCAAGGACAGGCTCAGGAGCTGCGCCCTGGTGCTCGCCGCCGTGGAAGGCGACAAGGTCTCGCTGGTGGCCAGCGTCAGCGCCGACCTCACCGCCCGCCTCAAGGCCGGCGAACTGGTGAACCACGTCGCCGCCCAGGTCGGCGGCAAGGGCGGCGGCCGCCCCGACATGGCCCAGGCCGGCGGCACCCGGCCGGAGAACCTGGCCGCGGCGCTGGCCTCGGTGCAGGACTGGGTGGCGGCGAAGCAGGCCGGCTGAGATCTATGCGAAGGGGCGTAGGGGCGGCTTAGGCCGCGACCATGCCATGGCCTTCGCCCGATAGGCGGTTCGCGGCCAAAGCCGCTCTACATGGGGGACAACGCAGATATCCAGGCTAAGGATCGGGCGGAAAATATCCAGCCGCCGAGGCCTTGGATGCGTGGTCATTCGCCTTGCGATCACCCAGGTCCGCCTCGCCGATGCCGCGCAACGTGACCTTCTCGGCATTGAAGGACGGCAAGGCCCTGGGCTGGGCACGCCAATACTCCAGCCCCGCCCCCGCCGCCGCCAGGAGCAGGTTGAGCACCAGGAAGAAAAGCACTAGGCGTCCGAGACGCCCTTGTCTCTGGCTATCCACTGCAGCCCCTCCAGGACCAGATCTTCCGCCACGACGGCGGGCGCATCGAGCAGGGGGACGAGCCGCGCCGCATCCCCCCCTGAAAGCAACACGGTCACGGGGCCGTTCAGTGCCGCCCGCATGCGCTGCCGCATGCCCTCGACGGCGCCGGCCAGGGCGGTGAGGATGCCGGTCTCCACGGCATCGGCCGTGTTGCCCGGGAACGCGGCGAACACCCCGGCCTCCGGCCGCACCCCGGCCGTGCCCTCGGTCAGCGCCCGGCGCATCAGGCCGTAGCCCGGCGCGATCACCCCGCCCAGGAACTCCCCTTCCGCGGTCAGGGCGTCGGCGGTCAGCGCCGTGCCCAGGCCCGCCACCACGCAGTGACCGAGGCCGCGCCGCCGCGCCGCGACCAGCGCCGCATAGCGGTCGGCCCCCAGGTCGGCGTAGGGGTTGAGGATGCCGTAGCGGTGACTCTCGGCCCGGAGCCGGAAAAGTACCGCGCCGCTCGGTGCCAGGGCCTGCAGGATGGCGGCCTCGACCGCCTCGCCGGCCACGCTGCAGACGCCCACCCACTCGGGCCTCAGGCCCTGCCAGAGCTCGCCCAGCCGCTGCGCCCCGGCCGTGGGCACGGTCTCCCCGGCGCGCATGCGGCCCGCTTCGAGCAGGCCCCACTTGATGCGGGTGTTGCCGGCATCGACCAGCAGGATCAAGCCGCGCCCCTCAGGCTCAGCTCGCCGGAATGGAAGCGGCGGCGCCCGGATTCGGTATCGAGCAGGAGCGCCCCGGTGTCGTCGACGCCGGCGACGCGGCCGCGCCAGGACTCGCCCTGGCCGGCGACGATCGCGGCCTCGCGGTCATGGAAGGCGTGGTGCGCGTCCCATTCCGCGCGCAGGGCGGCGAAGCCCTCGTCCTCGAAGCGCGCGAGCACCTCGTCGAGGTGCCGCAGGCACTCGGCCAGCAGCGCGTTGCGATCGACGCCGCGGCCGAGCAGCTCCTCCAGGTCGGTCACCGGCTGGTCGATGCCGGCGCGCACCGACTGAGACAGGCGGGCGTTCACCCCGATGCCGATCACCGCCATGCTGGGGCCGAGCACGTCACCCGAGAGCTCGATGAGGATGCCGGCGAGCTTGCGGCCGCGGTGCAGGAGGTCGTTGGGCCACTTGAGCTGCGCCTCGGCGAGCCCCAGCTGCCGCAGCGCCCGGGCGAGCCCCAGGCCGACCGCGAGGCTCAGGCCGGAGAGGTCGGCCGCCGGGCGGTTGAAGCGCCAGAGCACCGAGAAGGCGAGGCTGCCGCCCAGGGGCGACAGCCAGGTGCGGCCGCGCCGGCCCCGGCCGCCGCTTTGCCACTCCGCGGCCAGCACCGTCTTGTGGCCGGCGCCCGCCAGGCCCAGGGACATCAGCCGGCTGTTGGTGGAGTCCACCTGCTCGGCCAGGTTCAGGCTGTAGCCCCGAGCCGACAAGGCCGGCGCGAGGGCGTCCGCGTCCAGCCAGCTGTGCCCCAGCGCCAGGCGGTAGCCGCGGCCGCGCACGGAATGCACGGCGACGCCGTGCGCCTGGGCCTGGCGCACCGCGTTGTGCACCGTGGCGCGGGAGATGCCGAGCCGCTCGGCGATGGCCTCGCCGGAGCGGAATTCCTCGGCGGAGAGCTGGCGCAGCACCTGGAAGAACATGGGTGGAGTCGAGGACGAGGAGCGATTTACGTGAACAAGCCGGACGATTTACCACGGATGCCCGCTCCCAACAAGCGGGCGACCCTGCCCGGGCGGAGCAGGCGGGCCAAGGCAGTCAGTTGGCGCCGCCATGCCCCCGCCCGGGCCGCAGACCCGGGCGGCACGGCATCACTGATACGTATAGCCCCCCAGCCTGTAGATGCACTTGGTGGCGCTGGCAGTGCTGTCGCTGGTCCCGTTCGTCGATTTGACGTTGACGCAGATCGTCTCCTTGTTGGCGGGGTCGCCCGGCGCGTAGGAGGTCGTCGTGATCGTCGACACCAGGGTGGTCGGCGTGCAGGCGGTCAGGCTGCTGTTGTTGCTGGTGCTGCAGCGGTAGACCTTGTACCCCGTGGCACCGCTGATCGCGGGCCAGGACAGCGATTTCGGGTCCGCGCCGGTCCAGGACAGGCTGGGCACGCCCAGGCCGCAGGCGCCGGCATGCACGCTGAAATCGATCTGCACGTCCGTCACCGCCAGGGGGACGTCCGTGAACGCCAGGGAGTTCGGGTCCGTAGTCGCCGCGGCATCGTGGATCGTATAGGTGACGGCCGTGCCGGCGGGCAGGACCGTCGTCGTGGCGCCTGCGGCGCAGAGCGACGCCGTGCCCACGGGCGTGAAGTTCACCGCGCCGTACCAGCTGGCGGCCGTGAAGCCGGTCCAGTCGAGCGTGCAGCTGTAGCTGTACGACTCGGTGCCGTTGGCCTCCCAGGCGATGGAGCCGGCCTTGCAGGCGCCGTTGGCCGTGTCGATCCCGCTCAGGGCGGCGCCGTCGACCCGGGTGATCGTGCCGCGGATGACCGTCGTCGGCGTCGCCGGCACGCTTGTGAGCCCCGGGCAGGTGGACGACAGGCAGAAGTACTTGCCCTGGTTGCCGGTGAACGGCAGGGTGGGGGTGGCCAGCTGCATGTCGCTGGCGCAGGACTGGTTGCCGGTGATGTTGGCGATGAGGAAGTCGTGCTTGGCCGAGCTCGGGTCGGGATAGTGCTTGACCGTGTAGGTCGTGCCGTCCGGGCCGATGCCGATCCCCGTGGTCTCGTAGAGGCCGCCGCCGATGTCGCGGTAGCCGCGGTAGGCCCGGTTGGTGCTGCGCTGGGGATGCTTGCTCCACAGCGTGCCGTCGTTGGCCTGCAGGGAATCGCCCACGCAGACGCGGTCGTTGGCGTTGGCGTTGTCGGTGCGGACCACCCCGATGTTGCCCCACCAGCCCTTGCCGATGTAGCACTTGTAGTAGAAGTAGAAGTACTTGATGCTGCTGCCCGTCGCGCCAGCCGGCACCACGGGCAGGGTGGCGGGGATGTAGCGGGCGCAGTAGGAGGCATCCGAGGACAGGACGAAGACGTTGTCGTCGCTGGTGATGGAGGGGTTTGCGCCGCCCGGGTTGACGATGGGGCTGCCGTTCTTGGCCTCGATGTAGACCTTGCCGGTGATCGTGCTGAACTCGGTGCCGTTGGCGACCGTCAGGAGGACCTTGCCGGTGGTCGCGTCGATCAGCTCGCGCTCGCCGTCGGAATTGACGTGGATCTTCGTGCCGTCGCTCTGGCTGAGGCCGTCGATGGTGATGGTGTTGGCCGTGCCCGGCACCGCGCCCGGGTCATAGGTATTCCCGCCCACGCGTGCGGCCCCCGTGGGGGTCTTCACGAAGCCTCCGGTGGTTGCCGTGGCACTGCCGCCGATCAGGCCGGAGGTGCCCACGCCGGAGCAGCCCACCACGCTCGTGAGGATGACCCGCCTGTCGGCCGGGGCGCTGCAGGGGGCCGTGCCGTCGTTGTTCCAGGCCACGCAGACCTGGACATTGACCCGCTGCGGTGCCGCCGGCGCCGCGGGCATGGCGTTGGAGAAGCCGATGGAGACGGCGTACTGCGCGTTCACGCCGGTGACGGAATCCGGCAGGCCCGCGGGCGGCTGGTCGCAGCTGGCGCCGATCTGGAAGTTCCGGATCGCCTCGATGCGCTGCTGCGCGATCTGCACGGCCTCGGCGCGCGTCTTGGAGAGGCCGGTCCCGCCGAGCATCACGGCGTTGAGCTTGGCGACGCCCAGGACGCCCACCACCACCACCGCAAGGGCCACCAGAGATTCGAGGAGGGCATAGCCACTCTGCCTGGGGTTCACAGTCCACATGGTCTTCTCCGATAGAAACCGTTACTTCCAGTCCCGCCACGAACCGGGTATCAGGCCCGGCCTGCCCGTCTTTTCCGCGGCATTGCTCGAAGCCAGGGGGTCGTAGATCACGTCCAGGCTGCCCGTCCCGGAGACCGTCCCCTCGACCGCCGCGGCGCCGTACACCGCGGGGTTGCCCGCCACGTTGACATTCCCGCGGACATAGACGATGCCGTGCACGGTCGGGTTGCCGCCTTCCCAATTGCCGTTGATGACGAGCACGACCGGCCGCTCCCGGCTGCCTATGGTGCCGTTCGGAAGCGTGGTATTGCCGTTGATGACGATGCTCTGCCCCTGGACGCCGTCGAGGCTGCTCGCCTGCGCCGCAGTGATGTCCTGCGCGGCGTAGCTGGTCCGGTAGGTATTGAAGTCGGTGCCGAAGAAGTTCTGGAACATCTGATCCGAGGTCAGGTTGCTCAGGGTCGGGTCGTCCGCGATGATGTCCGGGCCCGTCGTGTTCTTGTCCGTCAGACAGACGTAGTTGGTGCTGGTCGTGCAGGAGCTGGGCGGGCCGGGCGGGACCGTGTTCGAGTCCGGCGGCGAGACGTTCGGATTGCGCACGAAGGTCTTGCCCGAGTTGCCGATGTTGCTCAGCGAGCCCCCGGTCCAGATGGTCAGGTTGTTGTAGTAGTTCGTCACCGTGGCGCTGCCCTGGACGTTCATGGCCCCCTTGGCCGTCAGGGGGTTGCTGGGCACCTTGGCCATGCCGGGCGCGGTGCCCACGTTCTGCCGCACCATCGCCCGGCCGATCCGGTCGTCGCTCCAGCCGCAGGCCACGATCAGCGGCGTGTTGAGATAGCTCGACTCGCTGAGCCCAAGCGTCGAAGGCGCGATCGGCGGATTCGTCTCGTTGTTCAGGGCATCGCAGACCACGGGCCCGGGTGTCTGGGGACAGATGCCGTCGCCGGTCGGCGGGTTCGTCGGGTCGCAGTAGGCCACGCTGTAGGCGCTCGCCGTGCCCGTCAGGCTGACCACTGCGAAGGTGTCTGCGACATTGTCGTTGTTCTGGTCGGTGCCGCCCAGGCCCGACATGTAGTGCAGGGCCGCGTTCAGGCCCGCCTCCGCCGCCTCGAATGCCTGGCGGGCACGGATCTCGTTGGCCGAGATGCGCTGCTCCATGATCGTCGTGCGCGACACGGCGATGACGAGCACGGTGGTGAGGAACAGGATGACGACCGAGGTGAAGAGCGTGGCGGCCCCGGCCTGGTTGCGGCAGGAGGCGGGCATGGCTGTATGGGGATGCATGGGGCCCTCCTCCCGATCAGGGTACGGTCTGAACACGGTCATTGCGCACCCTCACCGTCTGGCTCAGCTGCATCCGCATCGCGGCATCGTTCGCATGGCGGCCGGCAAGGTCGATGAGCACGCTGCGGACCTCGATCAGGTCGGACGGGATGCCCGCCGCGACCGCGGCATCGTAGAGGGAATTGCCCGCGGCGCAGGGCTGGCTGGCCGAAGCATTGGTGCGCGCGTTCTGGCATTGATAACTGACCGTGAAGACCAGGGAGTCGATGACGACATTGTTCGGGTCCGTCAGGTTTTCCCAGGAATCCGTCGCGACCGAACAGCCTGCGGAGGTACTCGGGCTGGTACCCCCCTGGCGCATGGCAAGGGCGTTTCCGTTCCTCTTGAAGCCGAAGTAGTCCGCGCTGTCGACGGATCCCGAGCCGTTGGCGTCGTAGGAGAACAGGATGCAATCCGGGCCGGAGATTGTCAGGTTCCTGCCCGCCGCGTTGAACGGATTGGGCACGCCTGCATTCAGCGGCGCATGGCCCGCGCGCCGTATCTCCGCCACCATGACGTCCATCGCGCCGCGCAGCTCCATGTTGAGCTTGGCCGAGCGCAGCGTGTCGGCGCCTCCGCGGCTGCTCGCGATATAGGCGGAAGCCGCGGCCGCCGTGATGAGCAGGCCGATGGCCATGCCCACCATCAACTCGACCAGCGAGATGCCGCGCTGCTTGTGTCTGACGGTATTCAGCATGTCGGATAACCACTGACGTTGGATGCCCCGCTCGGCGAACATATCCTGGTCCGCCCCATGCGGCTGAACACGACCCGCAGTTCCAGCCCCGAGGGCGAGGTGAGCGTGATGGTGCCGGCCGTTCCGTTGAAGGAGCCGCGCGCGCTGTTGATCTGCACCTCGGATGCGGTCGTGGCCATGCCGACATTGGTGAAGTCGCCGCCGCGCAGGTTTCTTTCCATGTCGGCCACCCCGTCGCCGTCGGTGTCGGGCCCGTAGCGGCAGGCCCCCGCCGTGGTGCAGTTGCAGTTGGCCGTGGAATTGCTGATGCCCAGACACCAGGGCGTCCCGGCCCTGATGCTGAGGCGCAGGTTCTCGGCGCGCGCCAGCTTGATGCTCTCCGAGCGGGCGAACTGGAGGTGGGCATAGACCGCCTCGGCGGCCGCCACCAGGCGCGACCGCTCTATCATGCGCTGGAAGGAGGGCAGGGCGATCGCCGCCAATATCGCGAGGACCACCACCACGATCATCGTCTCGACCAGCGTCACGCCACGCTCGCTGCGCCTCATGGCATTCCCCGGTTGGCGCGGCCGCATGCCCGGCACCTCAGCTCTTCCAGCACGCAAGGGGCGACCTCGCGCCGTCCTGGTTGAGGGTCATCGATGTACAGCCCGTATCGCCGGTCTGCGCGCCCGTCGCGGTGGCGGTGATCGTGTAGGCGGTGGCCGTGTTGCCCGAAACGGTGAAGGTGTAATAGGTGCTGGATGCCGTCCCGCCGATCGCGGCCAGCGTGCCGTAGGTCGGGTTGTTGACCCGCCACCTTTCCTGCCTCTGCTGGATGTCCAACAGGGTAGCCTGCGCCTCTGCACGACGGGACTCCCTGACGTAGTTTTGAAAGGCCGGCATCGCGATGGCCGCCAGTATGCCCACGACCACGACGACGATCAGCAGCTCGATCAGCGTGAAGCCTCTCTGCCCGGCATGTCCCTTGAGCATCATCATCCCTCCTTGCCTAGCCTGCAGCATGGCCCGGGCCCTGGGGGCCGGCCAGCATTTTCCGACGAACGTCACAGTGCGCGGTACAAGCGGTAATATGGGCACAGGACATATGAAATCCGACTCCACCATGGCGACCAGCCCCACCGTGACGCTGCCGGACTTCCGCAACCTGGGCGTCATGCTGCGTGCCGTGCTGCTTGCCGAGGCCATGCGCCTCGTCGCGGTCTACAGCGTCTCTGCCGACATGGCCGATGCCTTCGGCCGTTTCGCCGGCCAGGGGGTGCTGTACGAGCCGGCGCTGCTGACCGTCCTCCTCGCGCTCTTCGGCGCCTCGCCCGCCCTGTCGCGACTGCCTTACCGGCAGGGTGTGGCCGCCACCGTCGCCATCGCCGCCTTGCTGGCCGCTCTCTGGCACCTGGCCATCCGGGCCCTGCTGCCGGACAGCCTGGCCGACAGCGTGGTGCGCACCGCCCTGCTCGGCGCCATGGTCGCCGCCGCCATCCTCTTCTACTTCAACTGGCGCCACCGCGTCCTCACCCCCGCCCTGGCCGAGTCCCGCCTCATGGCCCTGCAGGCGCGCATCCGGCCGCATTTCCTGTTCAACAGCCTGAACAGCGTCCTCGGCCTGATCCGCGACGACCCCAGGCGGGCCGAGGCCATGCTGGAAAACCTCGCGGAGCTGTTTCGCGCCCTCATGGCGGAGCCGCGCGCGCTGGTGCCGCTCACGCAGGAGATCGAGCTCGCCCGGGCCTATGCCGAGATCGAGGCGATCCGCCTGGGGCCGCGCCTGCGGGTGCAGTGGCAGTGCGATGCGGCCCCGCCCGACGCCCTGCTCCCGCCCCTCATCCTGCAGCCCCTGCTGGAGAACGCGGTCTACCACGGGGTCGAGCCGGCCGAGTCGGGGGCCGACATCGCCGTCGGCGCCGCCCTGGAGGACGGCTATCTGGTACTCACGGTGCGCAACCCCTGCCCCGCCGCCGAGTCGGCCCGCGCCGGCAACCGCCTCGCCCTGGGCAACATCCGCGAGCGCCTGGCGCTGCACTTCGACGCCGAGGCGGAGATGACCACGCGCCTCGACGAAGGCGAGTTCACGGTCCGCATCCGCCTGCCCTACAAGCATGAACGCGCCGCTTAAGGTCTTCGTGGTCGACGACGAGGCGCCGGCCCGGGCCCGGCTGCGGGCCCTGCTCGAGGACTGCCGGGCCACGCTGCCCAACGCCCTGGCGGGCGAGGCGGAGAGCGGCATCGAGGCCCTGGAGAAGATCGACCCCGTCGGCACGGACGTGGTGCTGGTCGACATCCGCATGCCCGGCATGGACGGCCTGGCGCTCGCCCGGCACCTGTCGCGCCTGCCCAGCCCCCCCGCGGTCATCTTCGTCACCGCCTACGACCAGCACGCCATCGACGCCTTCGAGGTGGGCGCCCTGGACTACCTGCTCAAGCCGGTGCGCCTCGCGCGCCTGGTCGACGCCCTCGGCCGCGCGCGCCGCCTCACGCCCAAGGACGACGCGACCCTGGCGCCCCTGTCCGCCCGCCGGCATTTCACCGTCAGCGACCGCGGCCGGGTCTGGCTGGTGCCCCTGGAGGAGGTGCTCTACCTGCGCGCCGAGTTGAAGTACGTCACCCTGCGCACGCGCGAGCGGGAGTTCGTGCTGGCCGAATCGCTGAGCGCCCTGGAGCAGGAGTTCGGCCAGGACTTCCTGCGCATCCACCGCAGCTGCCTGGTCAGCCGCCGCCACCTCCTCGGCTTCGAGCTCGCGCGCGACGTCGAGGAGCCCCGCTGGGAGGCCGTGCTCAAAGACTGGCCGGAGCGCCTTCCGGTCTCGCGCCGGCAGGCGCACGTGATCAAGGCCTTCCGGCACAGTTAACGGTCGCCACCAGTTGAACTCGGACATCCTCATCATCGGCGCCGGCACCATCGGCCTCACCAGCGCATTGGCCCTGGCCCAGGACGGCCACCGCGTCACCGTCGTCGACCGCGGCGCCGTCGGCGGGGAGTCGACCTGGGCGGGCGCCGGCATCCTCTCGCCGCTGCTGCCCTGGGACTACGGCCCGGTGGTCACCCGGCTCACGGAACGCGGCCGCCAGCTTTGGCCTGCCTGGATCGATGAGATCCGGGCGCGCTCGGGCGTGGACCCGGAATACCGCGAGAGCGGCCTGCTCGTGCTGGGACTGTCGGACCCGGCGCCGGCCCGGGACTGGTGCGCGGCGCACGCCTGGCCCCACCCGCCGCCGCCGCCCGAACTTAGGCCCCTGGCCGGCCGCGACCCGCACCCGCTGTGGCTGCCGGGGGTGGCGCAGGTGCGCAACCCGCGCCTCGCCCAGGCCCTGCACCTGGCCTGCCGGCACCTGGGGGTCACCATCCTGAGCGACGTCCCGGTCCTGGCCCTCAGCCTCGACGCGGGCAAGGTGGTCGGGGTAGAGACCGGGCAGGGCCTCCTGCAGGCCGGCGCCTACGTCCTCGCCGCCGGCGCCTGGACCAATGCCCTGCTCGGCCGCCACGCGCAGGCGGTCGAGATCTTCCCGGTGCGCGGCCAGATCCTGCTCTTCAAGGCCGCCCCCGGGCGGCTGCCCTGCATCGTCTACCGGGAGGGCCACTACCTCGTGCCCCGCTCGGACGGACACATCCTGGCCGGCAGCACCCTGGAGCGGGTGGGCTACGACAAGGGGGTGACGGCCGAAGCCAGGGCGGCCCTCCTCGCCTTCGCGCGCCAGGTGCTGCCCGCGCTGGGCGAGCGGGACCTCGTCAGACAGTGGTCCGGGCTGCGCCCGGGCTCGCCCGGCAACGTCCCCACCATCGCGCGCCATCCCGAGCTCGACAACCTCTACGTCAACGGCGGCCACTTCCGCTACGGCGTCACCATGGCCCCGGCCAGCGCCGAGATCCTCGCCAACCTGCTCGCCGGCCGGGCGCAGGCGATCGACGCCGCGCCCTATGCCTGGCCCGTCACCGCCGGACGATGAGGCGTGACAGAAATTAGACAATGTATAGATTTCCGCCTAGAATCAACCTAACCCTTTGACCTGCTTGAGAAATGCCCAGACACCCCAACCCCATCCCGAGCCGCGAAGACATGGCCGAGCTGCTGCGCGGGCACGGCATCACGCCGACCCACCAGCGCATCGAGATCGCCCACGCCCTCTTCTCCCGCTGCGAGCACCTGTCCGCGGACCAGATCATGGCCTTCGTCAACATGCGCCACAGCGAGACCTCCAAGGCCACGGTCTACAACACGCTCAGGCTGTTCCTGGAAAAGCACCTCATCCGCGAGGTGATCGTCGACCCGAGCAAGGTCTTCTACGACCCCAACACCAGCCCGCACCACCACTTCTACAACGTCGAGAGCGGCGAGCTCATCGACGTCGAAGAGGGGGCGATGCAGCTCTCGGGGCTGCCCCGACTGCCTGCCGGCATGGTGGCCGACAGCGTCGACATCATCATCCGCATCCGCCCCGGCAGCGGCCAGCCGCTGGAAAACAGGGCGGCTCTGCTATAATCCGCCGCGTCGCTGATGTAGCTCAGCTGGTAGAGCAACTGATTCGTAATCAGTAGGTCCGCGGTTCGATTCCGCGCATCAGCACCAACAGCAGAAATCCCGTCTGCCGCGACCCTCGGTTGCCGACCGGCCCCGCCTCGCAACAGCGATAGACCAGCCCGCATGCATCGTGCCATGACCGCCGCAAACCCTTACGCCATGCCCGCCATGGCCTGACACCTGGGCCGAGACCCCGTGCCTGCCTCCCGACTCAATGCCCTGCTGGCCAGCGACATGGCCGAGGTGGACGCCGTGATCCGCGCCCGCCTGCACTCCGAGGTCGCCCTGGTGCGCCAGGTCGCAGAATACATCGTCAACAGCGGCGGCAAGCGGCTGCGCCCCGCCCTGGTGGTGCTCGCGGCGCGGGCCCTGGGCTACGAGGGCCGCCACCACCACGAGCTCGCCGCCGTGGTCGAGTTCATCCACACCGCCACCCTGCTGCACGACGACGTGGTCGACGCCTCTGAGCTGCGCCGCGGGCGGGACACCGCCAACGCCCTGTTCGGCAACGCCGCCAGCGTCCTGGTCGGCGACTTCCTCTATTCCCGCGCCTTCCAGATGATGGTCTCGGTGCAGGACATGCGGGTCATGGAGATCCTCTCCGACGCGACCAACGTCATCGCCGAGGGCGAGGTCCTGCAGCTCATGAACTGCAACGACCCGGACATCTCGGTGGAGGCCTACCTGCAGGTCATCCGCTACAAGACCGCCAAGCTCTTCGAGGCGGCGGCCCAGCTCGGCGCCGTGATCTCGGGGGCGACCCCGGAAGTCGAGGCGGCCCTGGCCGAGTACGGCATGCGCCTGGGCACCGCCTTCCAGCTCATCGACGACGTCCTCGACTACTCCGGCGACAGCAGCCACACCGGCAAGAACGTCGGCGACGACCTCGCCGAGGGCAAGCCCACCCTGCCCCTGCTCTACGCCATGGCGCACGGCACGGCGGAGCAGGCCCAGCTCATCCGCACCGCCATCGAGAACGGCAACGCCGACCATTTCCAGGCCATCCTGGAGATCGTCCACGCCACCGGCGCCCTGGATCACACCCGGCGCCAGGCCGAGGCCGAGACCGAACGCGCCAAGGCCGCCATCGCCGTGCTTGCCGATGGCGAATACAAAAAGGCTCTGATAGAATTGGCCGCCTTCGCGGTTCACCGCGATCACTAAACCCAGTCGGGGTGTAGCTTAGCCTGGTAGAGCGCTACGTTCGGGACGTAGAGGCCGGAGGTTCGAATCCTCTCACCCCGACCAACTTCTTCTCCAAATAAAACAAGGCACTAAAGCCATTTTCGGTGTATCCGGGTATACCGGACTCTACCCATTCCTACCCCGGTTTTTCTGCTCCCAGTGTCCCGAGTTTGTCCCCATGTACCGGGGTACCGACTCCTGAGGCACCATCGTATCCCAAGTAGATTCTGGTAACCCTATTGCTTGATATCGGACTCCGGTTCACCTCCTCTTCGTTCTAAGGAATGCGAGGCAGGGCGCGCGCTGATTCATACACTACCCGGGCGATGAGCTCGGCATCGACATCGGGTTCCAGGTCCTCCGGAGTGCCTTTGCGGCCGGTGGCCGCGGTGGCGAGCTTGCCGTTACGCTGTTCGGCGACGTATTCGCCGCCGCATTGGCGGCAATAGATATGGTCACCGGGACGCTGTCCCCGTTTCAGCACCAGCGTCGGACCGCACATCACGCATTCGTGCAGGGGTATGCCCTCGTCGCTGTGGCCGACGATGTAATCCAGTGCCCCGGCCGTGCCGAGACCGATGAAGCGCAGGCCGAGGTCGCGGTCGAACTGGCGGCCCAGATGGTCCTCGATGATGCTCAGCGCCCGGTCCATGGGCATGCCGCGCCGGTAGGGGCGGGTGCTGGTCATGGCGTCGAAGGCGTCGCAGATGCCGACGATGCGGGCCTCCATGGGCACCTTGTGCCCCACCAGGCCGCGCGGGTAGCCCATGCCGTCCGGGCGCTCGTGATGGGCGCGCACGGCCGCCTCGGCCAGACGGGCCAGCGGATGGCCGGAGAGCAGCCGCCAGCCCACGTCCGGATGGGTCCGAATCACGGCGTACTCCTCTCCGGTAAGCCGGTCTGGCTTCTTGAGGATGGCGTCGGGCACGCCGATCTTGCCCAGATCGTGCAGGAAGCCGCCGATGGCCACGCGCGCCGCGTCCGTTTCATCCAGGCCCGCTTCGAACGCGAGCAGGTGGGAGAAGCGCGACACCCGCCAGAGATGGCCGCCGGTGTAAGGATCGCGCGCCTCCACCATCCAGGCCATGGCGAACAGGCTGGCGAGGAGGTCTTCCTGATGCCGGTTTGCCTCCCCCCGCATCTTGCGCAGGCGGAAGAGCCGGGTGAGCGACTTACCTGCCGCCGACATCCCTGCCGTCCTTGGGCTTGCCTGCCGTGCCGACCATGTCGGCGGCCCCGATCACGGCGATCAGGGCGAGGGGGCGTGAGGTCCTGGTCGTGTTCATCTCGCCTCTCCCGAAGTCAAAGTCGTGTCGATTGCCCGCAAGCGCGGTTCATGACGATGGTCTCGTAGAACCGGGCGGCTCAGTGGGCGTCATCGTCCCGTTCGGCCAAGGCCTTGCGGATGCGCTCACGCGCCTCGGGGGCGAGGTCGGCGCCTTCCGCATCCGCCTCGACGCGACGGCCCAGCTTGCGCAAGGCCTGCCGCATCAAGGCAATCTGCCTCTCGAAGCGCCGGCAATTGACGCACATCCACAGATGCAGCCGCAGCCCCCAGCGTTCCATTGGGCCCAAGGGGCGTTCCTGGGACTCTGAAATCAAGTGGCTTGCATCCTTGCACGTCAACATCTTCACTCACCCTCGGGCCCGGCCCCCGGTCAGCCGACCCAGTTCCTGTCGAGACACTGCCGGAGTCCCATGCGGGCCCGATACAGCATCGTCCACAGGTTGGTCGGCGTGATCGCCAATTCCTGACAGATATTTCCGGATTCTTCTTCCATGACCTCGCGCAACCAGAAAAGCCGCGCCAGTCGCACCGGCAAGGCATCCAGGCAGCGTTGCAGGATGGTCATGAACTGGCCGCGCTCCAGCAGTTCTTCCGGATTGCCCCAGTCGGACAACCTCTCACGCCAGCGGCCGGAGGGGGCAAAGCCCTCCTCCGCCCGCGCCTCGCCCATCTCCTCCGCGTCATCCGGATCGTCGAGCAGGACTTCGCGCGCCTCGCGCCGGAACATGTCCATGACCTTGTGCTTGAGGATGCCGATGAGCCAGGTGCGTACCGAGGCGCCACCGGCGAACCGGCCGTGCGCCTGCAAGGCGGCAAGGAGCGTTTCCTGCACGGCCTCTTCCGCCTTGTGCTCATCGCCCAGGTGGGCCAGCGCATAGCGGTACAGCGCGCCGCCATGCTCCTCCAGCCAGCGTTCCGCGTCGGCCGCCGGGCCGGGGCGGTCCGCTTGTAGCTCGTTCATGGTGTGCGTCTCCTTGGCTGCATCCCTGTCGGCACCCCGCCTAGGCAGGTCGCGGTCGCCGGCCGGCTTATGCACCACTCGGTCCTTAATTCTGGCACAGGTTTTCCAGGGCGCTTGACATTCTGTACCGTACAGTCCATATATTGGGCATGACTGCAAGTGCTGGACGCCCCCTCGAATTCGACCCCGATCGCGCCTTGGAGATCGCCATGAACCTGTTCTGGGCCAGGGGCTTCGAGCACACCTCGATGCAGGACCTGCTCGGCGCCATGGACCTGTCCAAGAGCAGCCTGTACCAGGCCTTTGGCGGCAAACAGCAACTGTTCAGGAGGTGCGTGGGATTGTATGCCGACCGTTTCGTGGCGCAGCTTCGCCAGGGGCTGGCCGCCGCCCCTTCCGGGCGCGGCTTCATCGAGGCCTTTCTCTACTCCGTGCTGGATGACGTGGACGGCGACCAGCCCCCGCGCGGCTGTCTGGTGATGAATACCGCCAGCGAATTCGCCCAGAACGAGCCGGAAATCGCCCGGGACGTCATGCAGAGCATCGACCGTTTTCGCGGCGTCCTCCAGGCCGCGGTCGAGCGCGCCCAGCGCGAAGGCAGCATCGCGCCCGGGCGCGATGCCCGCACTCTGGCCCATTACCTGGTCAGCAGCATGAGCGGATTGAAGACCCAGGCCAAGGCCGGAGCCGACGCGGACACCCTCAAGGGCATTATCTCGGTGGTGCTGCGGGCGCTGGACTGATTTTTTTGGCCTATTCTGGAACGACTGGTACATATACCTGAGCACCCAGCCGGGACCTGCCCCAACATGGACTAGTACGCCAACCCATAAGTTTGCGTACATGCCGAGACGCGCATCCGCGCGCCGAGTGCGCGAAGCGAACCGCAGCCATAGCCGTAGCTATGGCGAGGATGAGCGAAAACGCAGTTTCGGTGCAGGCTAACCTGCCTGCCAGGCAGGTTAAGCCGCGAGGCGGCGGCCGTAACCACAAAGCAATCGGCGATGCGGGGCGTGTCGAACATAGCGGAACTTATGGGTTGGCGTACCAGGAGCGAACCATGCAGATGAGCGACATCATGATCCACATCGACGCCAGCCTGAACGCCGAGGCGCGTTCCTGCCTGGAGGACAGCCTGCGCCAGGTCGACGGCGTGATCGCGCCCCGCTTCAACCCGGGCCGGGAGCACCTGCTCCTGGTGGCCTTCGATCCCGACAAGTGCCGCCCAGCCGACTTGCTGGGCGCGGTCAGGAATGCGGGCCACGCCGCCCAGATCGTCGGCGCCTAGACTTTTTTTCCCAGATTCCGGAACGCTCGGTTCACTTTTCCACCGTCTCTAGAGGAGACCAAGCCATGCAAGCCGAATACAAACTCACCCTGCCCGCCCTCGGCCCCGAACAGGCCGAACCCCTGGCCATGAACCGGTTGGAGGAGGCCCTCGACAAGCTGGGCTTCGTGCCCAACATGTACAGCGTCATGGCCAATTCCCCCGGCCTGCTGGACACCTACATCCACGGCTACGACCGGTTCCGGGCGCTCTCGGGCTTCAGCCCGGCCGAGCAGGAAGTAGTGCTGCTCGCCATCAGCCGCGAGAACGGCTGCACCTATTGCGTCGCCGCCCACAGTTTCCTGGCCGACAAGATGTCCGGCGTGCCGGCGGCCGTGACCGATGCCATCCGCGACGGCCGGCCCATCCCCGATGCCAGGCTGGCCGCCCTGCACGACTTCACCCGCACCATGGTGGTGAAGCGGGGGCTGCCCGACGCAGCCGACGTCGGCGCCTTTCTTGCCGCCGGCTACAGCGAGCGCCAGATCCTGGAAATCGTGCTGGCCGTCGCCGTGAAGACCATCAGCAACTACGCCAACCATCTGTTCCATACGCCCGTGGACAGGATGTTCGCGGGACGGGCATGGTCTGACGCGGCGCCCGTGGCAGCCTGACAGCGGTAGAGGCATCGATTCTGCGCACGCCGGATGACCGACGGCATCGAATACGGCGGCGCGGCCAAATTCTTCGAGTTCGCCGGGGAGTCGGACATCTGCCTGTTCGTCTGAACTCGACTTGTCAGGAATCCGCCTCATCCCCGACTAATGAACAAGCACCCGGATCAGGGTTGCGTTCAAACCAGCAAGGAGGCTGACATGAGAACGACACGCAAGGCGGTACACAACACCGCCCCGTCCGAGCCGGGAGCCGGCGGCACCAGCGCAGACCCGCCCGTATTATCCGAGGACATTTTCCAGACCAAGGTGGCGGAGGCGGCCTATTTCCTGGCGCAACGGCGCGGTCTTGCGCCGGGCTGCGAGAGGGACGGCTGGCTGGCGACCGAGGCACGGCTGCGCCAGTACGGGGGCGGGCACTGACTCAGTGGGACCCTGGGTTGGCCATCCGAGACCGTCATGGAACAGGCACTCCCCCAGCGCATCCGCTTCGGCCGGGAGGTCTGCGGCGACCTCGGCCAGGCCGAGCGACGGGAATGGTGGCTCGCCGACGGCCTGGGCGGCTATGCCTCGGGCACCGTGGCGGGCACGCTGACCCGGCGTTACCACGGCTTGCTGGCGGCCCCTCTCGCGCCGCCGCTCTCGCGCACGCTGGTCTTCGCCAAGGCCGACGCCACCCTGATGGCAGGTGACCGCTGTTGGCCGCTGCATTCCAATCGCTGGGCCGGCGGCGCGGTGGAGCCCCGGGGCCATCTGCACCTCGAATCCTTCCGGCTGGACGGGCGGTTGCCGGTCTGGCGCTATGCCCTCGGCGGGCTGCGCATCGAGGCGCGGGTCTGGATGGAGGCCGGGGCCCATACGGCCTACCTGGCCTGGCGGCTGCTGCCGGGGCCGGCCGACCCCGAACGCCTGCGCCTGTGGGTCCGCCTGCTGGTCAACGGCCGCGATCACCACGGGCAGACCCGGCCCGGGGACTTCGAGCCGGCCATCGAGGCGGGCGAAACGGAGCTGTGCGTGTCCCTCCCCCATGAGACCAGGCTGCGTTTCCGCACCCGCTGCGGGCGTCTGTACCCGGAACGGACCTGGATCGAGCATTTCCGCCTGGGCGAGGAGCGCAGGCGCGGCCTGCCGGACGAGGACAACCACCTGTGCGTCGGCCAGGTATCGCTGCCGCTCGCGCCCGGCGAATGGGTCGGCTTCGCGGCCTCCCTCGAAGCCGACCCCTCGCCCTATCTGGCCGAGGCGCTGCGCCGGCGCCAGCAGCGCGACGCCAACCTGCTGCGCCTGGCCAAGGTGCAGAACTCCTGCCTCGTGGACGCGCCCGGCTGGATCGACCAGCTGGTCCTGGCCTCCGACGATTTTCTCATCGGGCGGCCCCTGCCGGACGGCGGCCGGGCCGGCTCCGTCATCGCCGGCTACCCGTGGTTCTCAGACTGGGGGCGCGACACCTTCATCGCCCTGCCGGGCCTGACCCTGGCCACCCACCGGCACGACGAGGCGCGCCGCGTCCTGGCGTATTGGGCAGGCCTGCTCGATGCCGGCCTGCTGCCCAACCACTTCCCCGAGCACGGCGCGCCGCCCGAGTACCACTCGGCGGACGCCGCGCTCTGGTATGTCGAGGCCTGGCGCGCCTACGTAGAGACCACACACGACCTCGCCGCCCTCAAGCGTCTCTATCCGGCCTTGACGGGCATCCTGGGCGAATATGCCTGCGGCACGCGGCACGGCATCGGCTTGGACCCGGCCGACGGCCTGATCCGCGCCGGCGGGGCGGACACCGCGCTCACCTGGATGGATGCCCGGGTGGAGGGCCGCCCGGTCACGCCGCGCGCGGGCAAGCCTGTGGAACTGAACGCCCTCTGGTACAACGCCCTGATGGGCCTGGCCGACCTCTCCCGCCTGCTGGAGGAGGATCCCGAGCCTTTCGCGATCCTCGCGGCCCAGGCGCAGGCCGGCTTTCGGCGCTACGTGCGGGGGGACGGCGGTGGTCTCGTCGATGTCCTGGACGGCCCGGACGGCGACGATGCGCGCGTGCGCCCGAACCAGATCCTGGCCGTGTCCCTGCCCCACTCTCCCCTGGATCACGGGGATCAGGCCGCCGTGGTGCGGATCGTCGGCGCCCGGCTGCTCACCTCCTATGGCCTGCGCAGCCTCGACCCCGCCGATCCAGGCTACCGGGCCCGCTACGAGGGCGGCGTGGCCGAACGGGACGCCGCCTACCACCAGGGGACGGCCTGGGCCTGGCTGCTCCCCCACTATGCCCTGGCCGTGCACCGGGTCACCGGCGACGCCGCCCTGGCCCAGTCCCTGCTGGAGCCGTTCGGCGACCACCTGGCGGACGCCGGCCTCGGCACGGTGAGCGAGCTCAGCGACGCCGATCCGCCCCACACCCCGCGCGGCGCCCCATCCCAGGCCTGGTCCGTGGCCTGCGTGCTGCAGGCCTGGTGCCAACTGGAGCTGGCCAGGCGGTCGAAACTAGGGAACCACCGGCATGCATGACCTCCAAGCCCCTCCGAACGCCGAGCGCGCGCGCCTGGAGGCCCAGCGCGAGGGGCTCGAGAACTGGCACCTGTGGGGGCCGTATCTCGCCGAGCGGGCCTGGGGCACGGTGCGCGAGGACTACAGCGCGGACGGGGCGGCCTGGGAGCATTTCGACCACGACCAGGCGGCCAGCCGCGTCTACCGCTGGAGCGAGGACGGCATCGCCGGCATCTGCGACGAGGAACAGCGCCTCATCTTCGCGCTCACCCTGTGGAACGGCCGCGACCCCATCCTCAAGGAGCGCCTCTTCGGCCTCGGCGGCAACCAGGGCAACCATGGCGAGGACGTCAAGGAGTGCTACTTCCACCTCGACGCCACCCCCACCCACAGCTGGCTGCGCTACCTTTACAAATACCCCCAGGCCGAGTTCCCCTACCGCTGGCTGGTGGCGGAAAACGCCCGCCGCACGCGCGCCGATCCGCCCGTCACGCTGGACGACGCCGGCGCGTTCGAGGGCAATCGCTATTGGGACGTGGAGGTGCGCTACGCCAAGGCCGGACCCGAACGCCTCCATATCCGCCTCTTCGCCGCCAACCGGGGCCCGGAGCCGGCCACGATCTGGCTGCTGCCGACCCTGTGGTTCAGGAACACCTGGAACTGGGGCGAGGGCGGGGCAAGACCCGTGCTGAGGGAAATCCCGCCGCCCAAGGGGGCGGCCTGGGCGCTGCGGGCGGAGCACCCCACCCTGGGCGTCTATCACTTCTATGGCCGACGCCAGGCGGAGCCGCTCTACACCGACAACGAAACCAATACGCAGAGGCTCTGGGGCGCCCCCAACGCCAACCCGTATGTGAAAGACGCCTTCCATCGCTATCTGATCCACGGCGAGCGCGGCGCGGTGAACCCGGGGCGCACCGGCACCAAGTTCGCCGCCAGCCACCGGCTCAGCGTGGCCTCCGGCGAAACGGTGATGACCGGCATGGTGCTCTCCCGGGAGCCGCTGGCCGAGCCCTTCGCCCGCTGGGAGGCCCTCTTCTCCCAGCGCCAGTCCGAGGCCACGGTGTTCTATGACGAGCTGCTGCCCCAGGCCGCCGCCGAGGACCACCGCATCCTGCGCCAGGCCCTGGCCGGCCTGATCTGGAACAAGCAGTTCTACCACTACGACGTGGCCCGCTGGCTGGACGGCGACGGACACCCGCCGCCGGAGGCCCGCAAGCGGGGCCGCAACCACCGCTGGCGGCATTTCAAGGCGAAGGCGGTCATCTCCATGCCGGACAAGTGGGAGTACCCCTGGTTCGCCGCCTGGGACCTGGCCTTCCATGCCGCGAGCCTGGCCCTGGTGGACGTGGACTTCGCCAAGGAGCAGGTCGAGCTCCTGCTGCGCGAAGACGCCCTGCATCCCAACGGCCTGATCCCGGGCTACGAATGGGCCCTCGGCGACACCAACCCGCCGCTGCACGCCGCCGCGGCACTGAAGGTCTACCGTGCGGAGCGGGTGCAGCGCGGCCGCGAGGACCGGGGCTTTCTCAAGCGGGTGCTGCACAAACTGCTGCTCAATTACGCCTGGTGGATCAACCGCAAGGACCAGGAGGGCCACAACGTCTTCGAGGGCGGCTTCATGGGCCTGGACAACATCTCCGTGGTCGACCGCTCCCAGCCCCTGCCGGCGGGCTATGCCCTCAAGCAGGCCGACGCCACGGGCTGGATGGCCATGTTCGCCCTGAACCTCACCCTGATCGCACTGGAGATCGCGGTGGAGGACCGCGAGTTCGAGGCCATCGCCATCCAGTGCTACACCCAGTTCCTCAATGTCGCCGCCGGCATCGCGGGCCACAACGGCGACGCCCTCTCCCTCTGGGACGAGGCGGACGGCTTCTACAAGGATCTGCTGCTCGCGCCCGACGGCGGCCAGCGCCGCATCGACGTGTTCTCCTGGGTGGGCATCATCCCGATCTTCGCCTGCGAGGTGGTGGACCGGCGCCTCATCGAGGCCGCTCCGCGCTTCGCCGCCAGCCTCCTGGAGCACGGCGGCGGCGGCTTCGACGGCCACGTGGTGTGCGCCTGCCCGGCACACGAGAACGAGCGCGGCGAGCGTCTCCTGTCCCTGGCCGACCCGGACAGGCTCGCGCGCATCCTGGCCCGGGTGCTGGACGAGGACCAGTTCCTGTCCCGCTACGGCGTGCGCAGCGTATCCAAGCTCCACACCGCCCGGCAGGACCTGGGCGAGTTGCCGGGCATCGGCCGGGCGCACATGGCGTACGAACCGGGCGAGTCCGTGAGCGTCCTGTTCGGCGGCAACTCCAACTGGCGCGGCCCGATCTGGCTGCCCACCAACTACCTGCTCATCCAGGCCATCGAAAAATACCACCGCTTCCTGGGCAGGAGCTTCACCGTGGCGGCACCCTGCCTGGGCGGGCGCGCCGTCAGCCTGAAGGAGGTCGCCAACCTGCTCGCCGAACGCCTGGTGGACCTGTTCCGGCGCGGGGCGGACGGCCGCATCCCCGCCTATCCCCCGGACTCGCCCCTGCAGCACGACCCCCACTGGCACGACCTGCACCTGTTCCACGAATACTTCCATGGCGAGACCGGCCGGGGTCTGGGTGCGGCGCACCAGACCGGCTGGACCGCCCTGATCGCCAACCTGGTGTTCCGCCGCTATCGCCAGGACATCCCCGAGTATTGGAAAACCCACCGGGCCGAGGCCCCAACCACGACAGGAGTCAATTCATGAAACACCTCATTGCCACCCTGCTCTTCGCGCTCGCCCCCCTCGCCGCGCAGGCCGCCGACAACGGCCTGGAGAGCCGCGCCAGCCCCTACTCGGTGGCCGAGACCCTGGACCGCCTGGAGTCGGTGCTGCGGGCCAAGGGCGTCAAGGTCTTCGCCCGCATCGACCACGGCGGCGAGGCACAGGGTGCGGGGCTCGCCCTGCGCCCCACCCAGTTGCTGATCTTCGGCAATCCCAAGGCGGGCACCCCGCTGATGCAGGCCGCCCCCGCCATCGGCCTGGACCTGCCCATGAAGGCGCTGGCCTGGCAGGACGAGCAGGGGCAGGTGCGCGTGACCTGGAACAGCCCGGAATACCTGATCCGGCGGCACGGCCTGGATGCCGCCCATGCCGGGAACCTGGCCGCCATCGGCGGGCTGGTGGACGCCGCCCTGAAATGAAGACCGCGCGGCCGCGGGCCGCGCGGTCTTCTGGCGGATCAATTCGCCTTCACGTCCTCGACGTCGTACCACGGCGTGGGGTTGATGGGGCAGCGATAACGGAAGCCGTTCTGCGTGATGGAGACCTCGGCCGTCCGGGTCTGCCCCGGCTCCAGCGGGAACATCCCGAGGGCTTCGCGGGTGACGAAGTCCTGGATCTGGAACCCGACCAGCTTGCCGGCCTTGTTGGTGACCACGAAGCGGTATTTCCCCGGCTTGAGGCCCGCCAGGGTTTCCCTGGCCGAGAAGTAGCCGCCGTACTGGTCCAGATGGATGGTGGTCACGCCGTTCTTGGTGACGGGGGGCGCCGCCAGAACGGGCGTGGCGGCAAACAGCAAGGCGCTGAACAGCACGTTGGCATAGGGGGTTTTCATGATGAGTGTGCTCCTCACGTATACGGCGAAGTTGCCGCCTGGACAGAGTAGCCAATGGGTCACCTGCCATTAATGACCGCCCGTGCGGATTTTTTGATTACCCGTATCGATTCAGGCCGCCATGGACGCGCTCACTGACGTGCTGCGGCGGCTGCGCCTTCGCACCAATGTCTTCCTGCACTCCAGTTTCTGCGGCGCCTGGGCGGTGGGCACATCGGGCCAGGGCAAGGCGGCTTTTCACGTCATCGCTCGCGGCGACTGCTGGCTGCACCTGGCCGGCGAAGCGCCGGTCCCCCTCCAGGGCGGCGATTTGCTGGTCTTCCCGAGGGATGCCGCCCACCTGATCTCCAGCCGGCCGGCGCCGCCCGGTCCGGGCGTCCCGCTCAACCGGCCCGCACAGGGCGACACGCCGGGCCCCGCAACGAGCCTGGTCTGCGGCTATTTCGAGTTCGATTCCCGCGCCTGGAACCCGATCGTCGAGGCCCTGCCCGAGGTCATCGTGCTGCGCGGCGGCGAATATCCGGACATGGAATCGATGGATGCCCTGATCCGCCTCATCATCAACGAGGCGGAAGGTGTGCGTACCGGCGCCGACGTGATGCTGGACCGGCTGTGCGACGCGTTGTTCATCCACGTGGTGCGCGCAGTCATGCGCCGCGCCCCCTCGGATGCAGGCTACCTGGCCGCCCTCGCCGACCGGCACCTGAGCCTTGCCCTGCGCGACATGCACGCCAGGCCTGCAGAGCCTTGGACGGTGGACGCCCTGGCGCGCGCAGCGGGCATGTCCCGCTCCGCATTCGCCGGGCGCTTCCACCAAATCGTCGGGATGACCCCCCTGAGGTATCTGACGCGCTGGCGCATGCAGTTGGCGCGTGACTGGCTGAGCGAGCCCGGCCTGGCCATCATCGACATCGCCGAGCGCGCAGGATACGGCAGCGAGGCGGCCTTTACCCGCGCCTTCAAGCGCGTATTCGCGCTGACGCCGGGCGAAGCGAGGCGGCGATCGAGGCAGACGCAATAGCCTGCCGACGAGGCGGACGGGGGCGTCGACGACCCAGCCCACGCCCGGCGACGGTGTCGAGCTTGGCCAGCAGCGCCGGGCGCGCGCCTCGGGGGATGTCACGGCGGCGTGAACCAGCGCCTGCCCGGCACCTGATCACAGGTCCAGGCCGCCGAGGCCTGGATGACCACAGGTGCCGGCCCTTATCCGGCGCCGGCTTTTTCATTCGAAACTCTCGTACTGCACCCGCCCGGCCGGGATCGCCAGCTCCCGTGCCGCCTTGCTGGCGGCCTCGAGCAAACGGCCGGGGCCGCAGACGTAAAACAGAGCCTCAGCAGGCGCCGCGCGCATGATCGACTGAAAATCGATGCGGGTTGCGCCCGGGGCGCGCGTGAAATACAGGTGCAGCTGCCCGGGAAACTCGATGGCCAGCCGGTCCCGATAGGCCATGTCGGCGGCGGTCCTGCCGCTGTAATGCAGCTCGAAGGGAGTGCCACGGGCCTTGAGCGCCTGGGCCATGGCCTTGATCGGCGTGATGCCTATGCCGCCGGCGATCAGCACGGCAGGGCGGTCGTCTTCATGGAGGGGGAACTGATTGGTCGGATGATCGAGTGCGAGCCGGGTCCCGATCCGCCACGTGGCATGGATGGCAGACGACCCGCCGCGTCCTGCTTCCTCGCGCAGCACGGCAATCTCGTACAGGTCGCGCCGGTGCGGATGCGTGGCGAGCGAATACTGCCGGGTGACTACGGAGCCGTCCGGCAGTCGCACCGGCACGGCAAGATGCGCGCCTGCCGTGACGGCAGGCAAGTCGCTCCAGTCCGGCGCCCGCAGTTCATAGGCCCGGACGCGGGGTGTCATCTGGCGCATGCCGGTCACGACGAGCCTCAGCGCGCCGCTGCCGATTGCGTCCATGTCGGGGGCGGCGGATTCGCGCATCGCGGCCTCCTGCCGCTGGCCACTGGCAAGTTCCCGGATCTCGCGCGCGGTGAACCGCGGTGTGATGTATTTCGGGCAATTCCAGTCGAAGGCCTCCACCGTGATGACCACCCCCCGCTCGATGCGTGCACGAAAGTCTGGCGACTCGAGCCGGGCTGCGAGCGCGGGTTCCGCGTCCTCGTCGATCAGCCTCGCCCGTCCCCAGATCTTGAGCCGGCGCTGCCCGGGATAGTCCATCAGGAACAGGACGACCCGGTCATTCCCGTCGAGATTGCCCACCGAGATGTACTGGCGGTTGCCGGAGAAGTCGGCATAGCCGATCGTCCGCGGACCCAATACCTTCAGGAAGCCGGGCGGCCCGCCGCGGTGCTGGACGTAGGGCCAGCCGTTCTCACTTACGGTGCCCAGGTAAAAGCTGTCCCGTGCGCCGATGAATTCGATTTCATCGGGGCCGAGCTCGGCCGATTCGGTCTCGCCCAGTTCGGCCATGCGGTAGGCATCGCGACTGCCCATCCGCGCCTGGGCGGCTTGAACGTTCGGGGTGAAGGCAATCTTGGCGAAGGCGCGGGCCATGATGCATCTCCTTGCCGCCGGGGGCATGGCCCCCGGCATCGGTGGACGGGATCAGGCGGCGAGCTTCAATTCGACTTTCGGGAAGTCGATGTCGACGCGTCCGGCCTTGCCCAGCAGGTTGGTCAGGATGTTCATGCCGACGTGGGTGATGACCTCGACGATGTCGGATTCGCTGTAGCCGGCACTGCGCATTTCCAGGAGCTCTTCGGTGGTCACCTCGCCCATGTGAGCGACCAGCGAGCGGGCGAAGCGGACGGCGACCGCCGCCTTCTCGTCCTGGCTGGTGCCGGCGCGGTTGGCCTCGATCTCGGCGTCGTCCAGGCCCGCCTTGCAGCCGATCGCCGTGTGCGCCGACAGGCAATACTCGCAACGGTTTTGCTGGGCCAGGGCAAGGGCGATGCGCTCGCGGCTCTGCGGGTCGAGCGAACCCTCGCCGGCGATGCCGTACAGACCCAGGAAGGCCCTGAGGGCGGCCGGGGAGTTGGCAAAGACCTTGAGGAAGTTGGGCACCATGCCAAGCTGGGCCTGGATGGCGTCGTAAAGGGCCTTCTGTTCCGGATTGGCCGATTCGGCGGTAACGATGTTGATGCGTGCCATGATGTTTCTCCTGTCTTGGGTTGGGTGCGTCGTCATGCTGGCGACGGTTACACCTTGGCACACACCACGAGAAATAAGAATAGCCATAGAATGGAAGCAATAATTCCGATTTTAGGAATAAATCGTGGATCGATTTCATCTCATGACCGTTTTCGTCGCCGTGGCCGAAGAGGAAAGCTTCGCGGCGGCGGCGCGGCGGCTGCGCATGTCGCCGCCGGCCGTGACCCGGGCCATCGCCTTCCTCGAGGAACGGCTGGGCGTGCGGCTGCTCACCCGCACCACGCGTCTGGTGCGGACCACCGATGCCGGCTCCCGCTATCTTGAGGATGCGAGGCGGATCCTCCTTGAGGCGGACGAGGCCGACGAAGCGGCGGCCGGCATCAATGCCACGCCGCGCGGGCATCTTGCGGTCACGGCTCCAGCGCTGTTCGGGAAGATCTATGTGATGCCCATCATCACTGCCTACCAGACGGCCTTCAGGGAAACCACGGTGTCGGCGTTGTTCGTTGATCGCGTGGTCAACCTGGTCGACGAGGGACTCGATGTCGGCATCCGCATCGGCGCATTGCCCGATTCTTCGCTGCGGGCCATTCGCGTCGGCCAGGTGCGTCGCATCGTCTGCGCATCGCCGTCCTACCTGGAGAAGCACGGCACCCCCCAAATCCCCGCGGATCTTGCGCGGCATACGGTGATTGCCGCCACATCGGTCTCCCCCGGTGCGGAATGGACCTTCGCCAGGGGGAAAGAAAAGATCGGCGTCCGGCTCAGTCCGCGGATTCTGGTGAATACCAATGACGGCGCGCTGGAAGCCGCCAAGAGCGGGTTTGGCCTGACGCGGCTGCTCTCCTACCAGGTGGCGAACGAACTGGCGGCCGGCACGCTCGATCCGGTGCTGACAGACTTTGAAGAGGCTTCGCTGCCGATCCACGTGATACATCGCGAGGGTCGCCTCGGATCCGCCAAGGTCCGGAGCTTCGTCGACCTGGCCGTGGCAAGGCTAAGGGCAGATACGGCATTGCAATGAGCGACCGTGAATATCGCGCCGAAGGCGCCCTCCGTCCCCCTCTCCCGCAAGCGGGAGAGGGCAGGGGTGAGGGAAACGGCCATGGCGTCGAGCCGCCATGGCCGTCAGGATGCCGAAGTCCTCGGCGATGTCCCCCGCCGGCACCATGATCCATGCGGCGCGCGGGGGCGCGAGCCTTTCCGCCAGCTCGGCCGGGCCGTCCGCGCCAGGCCGCCGGTGCTCACCAAATGGCGGTCGATGTAGTCCAGCCAGATGGACCGGCCACGTTGCGGCAACTGCCCGAACCGGTTCATGGGATTTCCTTTCCAGGGATATGGTCAGACAAAGGGAGGTGGCCCGTCCCCTCCCCGATTGGTCACACGACGGCCGGATTCCTGACAGGCCTCCAAAAAACCGTCAGGTTTCCGTCCCCGCCACGACTAATAGGAACAGACACGGTGCCGGGCGGCGCGCCCGGTCACCCGAGGCATCAATATAGAAGGAGACCGCCATGAACACAGTCGGTGCAATGCCGGCGCCGGACGCCGGGTGACGGCCGGAAGGACACAGGACATGCGCAGCACAGCCCCCCTCCTGGCCGTGTGCCTCGCGCTGCTGACCGGCCCGCAGTCGGCCGCGGCGGCACCCGTGAAGAACGGTTTCGACCTGGCGGGCGCCCTGGTGCCGGCCGAGGCGATCCTCCCCGGCGGCCCGCCCCGCGACGGCATCCCGGCCATCGACCGGCCGCGTTTCCTCCCCGCCGCCGCCGCCGATCTCAAGCCGGAGGACCGGGTGCTGGGGGTGGCGCTGAACGGCCAGGCCAAGGCCTACCCCATCGCCATCCTGAACTGGCACGAGATCGTCAACGACCGCTTCGGCGAGGTCCCGGTGGCGGTCACCTTCTGCCCCCTGTGCGGCACGGGCATGGCCTTCCTGGCGCGCATCGGCGGCCAGCCGGCGGCGTTCGGCGTCTCGGGCCTGCTGTACAACAGCGACGTGCTGCTCTACGACCGGCAGAGCGGGTCCCTGTGGTCCCAGATCGACCGGCGCGCCATCAGCGGCCGCCACAGGGGCGCGCGGCTCGAGGCCCTGCCCCTGGAGCACACCACCTGGCTCGACTGGCGCCGTCGCCATCCCCAGACCCTGGTGCTGTCCCGCGATACCGGCCACGCCCGCGATTACGCCAGCAACCCCTACACGGCTTACGAACGCTCGGGGGATATCCATTTCCCCGTCCGCTTCCGCGCCCAGGGTTATCACCCCAAGGAGCGTGTGCTGGGGGTGGAGATCGACGGGCGGTTCAAGGCCTATCCCTTCAGCGAACTGGCCCGGACCGGCGGCGTGGTGCGCGACCGGCTCGCCGGTCGCCGGATCACCGTGCGCTTCGACGGCGCGAGCCAGAACGCCACGGTACGGGATGAGCAGGACGAGCCCCTGCCCGGCGTGGTGGCCTTCTGGTTCGCCTGGTACGCCTTCCACCCCGATACCGAGGTCTTCAAGTCCCGGCCCTGAGGCCCAGCCCAAGACGGAGTCACGGACATGCACGACACCCTGCCCCTGCTCGAACCCAGTGATTTTCCGCCCCTGCGTCGCGCACGCCTCACCACCCTGCAGGTCAACCTGGGCTACCGCTGCAACCAGAGCTGCGTGCACTGCCACGTGAATGCCGGGCCCAAGCGCACCGAGATGATGGACGCGGCGACGCTGGCCCTGATCCCCGAGGTGCTCAGCGCGCGCAGGCTGCAGACCCTGGATCTCACCGGCGGCGCCCCGGAGCTGCACGACGGCTTCCGTTGGCTGGTGGGCGAGGCGCGGGGCCTCGGCGTGCAGGTCGTCGACCGCTGCAACCTGACCATCCTGTCCGAGCCCGGCTTCGAGGATCTGGCGGACTTCCTTGCCGCCCAGCGGGTCGAGGTGGTGGCCTCGCTACCCTGCTACCTGGAGGAGAACGTGGACCGGCAGCGCGGCAAGGGCGTGTTCGAGCGAAGCATCCACGGGCTCAGACGGCTCAACGCCCTGGGCTACGGCCGGCCCGGCAGCGGGCTGGCGCTGAACCTGGTCTACAACCCGCAAGGTCCCAGCCTGCCGCCGGAACAGGGGGCGCTGGAGGCCGCCTACCGGCACGAGCTCGCGCTGCGCTTCGGCGTCGTCTTCAACCGGCTCTACACGATCACCAACATGCCCATCCAGCGCTTCGGCAGTACCCTGGTGTCCAAGGGCCAGTTCGACGGCTACATGGCCCTGCTCAAGGCCAATTTCAGTGCGGCCAACCTGGATCAGGTGATGTGCCGCGGACTGGTGAGCGTGGACTGGCAGGGCCGGCTCTACGACTGCGATTTCAACCAGCAACTGGGCCTGCCGGCGGGCGGCGCCGCCCATGGGCACCTGCGCGACCTGCTCGCGCAGGACTGGGGGGAACGGCCCATCGCAGTGGCCGACCATTGCTACGGCTGCACCGCCGGCCGGGGATCGAGCTGCACCGGTGCGCTCGGCGCGGCCTGAAGGAAAGCACCATGAAAAGGCTCCTGCTGCTGATCGCCATCGCCGGCCTCCTGCTGGCGTTCTTCGCCCTGGGGCTGGACCGCTACCTGACGCTCGACGCCCTCAGGGCCAGCCAGGCCACCTTCGCCGCCTGGTACGCCGAGCGGCCGCTGACGGTCATCGGCGCCTATTTCGTCCTGTACGTGGCGGTCACCGCCCTGTCCCTGCCGGGCGCGGCGGTGATGACCCTGGCGGGCGGCGCCCTGTTCGGGCTGGCCGTCGGCACCCTGGTGGTGTCCTTCGCTTCCAGCCTCGGCGCCACGCTGGCCTTCCTGGCCTCCCGCTTCCTGCTGCGCGACTGGGTGCAGTCGCGCTTCGGCGACAAGCTCGCCGCCGTCAATGCAGGCGTGGAGAAAGACGGCGCCTTCTACCTCTTCACCCTGCGCCTGGTGCCGCTGTTCCCGTTCTTCGCCATCAACCTGGTCATGGGGCTCACCCCGATCAGGACCCGCACCTTCTATTGGGTGAGCCAGGTCGGCATGCTGGCCGGCACCCTGGCCTATGTGAACGCAGGGACGCAGCTGGCCAGGATCGAGAGCCTCTCGGGCGTCCTCTCGCCGGCGCTGATCGGCTCCTTTGCCCTGCTCGGCGTCTTCCCGCTGCTGGCCAGGAAGGCCGTGGACTGGCTCCGGGCCCGCAGGGTCCATGCCGGCTGGACGCGGCCCCGGCGCTTCGACCGCAACCTGGTGGTGATCGGCGCGGGCGCGGGGGGACTGGTGACCGCCTACATCGCCGCCGCCGTCAAGGCCCGTGTGACGCTCATCGAGGGCCACAAGATGGGCGGCGACTGCCTCAACTACGGCTGCGTGCCCTCCAAGGCGCTGATCCGCAGCGCCCGCCTCATGAAGCAGGTCCGGGAGGCCGGGATGCTGGGCGTCCGGGACGCCCGGGCGCAGGCCGATCCAGGCGAGGTGATGGCGCGGGTGCAGGACGTGGTGCGCCGGGTCGAGCCCCATGATTCTGTCGAGCGCTACACCCGCCTCGGCGTGGAAGTCATCCAGGGCCGGGCGCGCATCACCTCGCCGTGGAGCGTCGAGGTCACCACCGGCGCGGGCCGGCGCACCCTGAGCACCCGCGCCATCGTCATCGCCACCGGCGCGAGCCCGGTCATCCCGAGGATTCCCGGCATCGAATCGGTGCGCCATGTCACCTCGGACACGGTCTGGTCGCTGACCGGGCTGCCCCGGCGCCTGGTGGTGCTGGGCGGCGGGCCCATCGGCTGCGAGCTGGCCCAGGCCTTCGCCCGCCTCGGCTGCCAGGTCGCCCAGGTGGCGCGTTCCGGCATCATGGGCAGGGAAGACGCGGATGCCGTCGCCCTCGTGGAGGCGGCGCTGCGCGCCGACGGCGTGCAACTCTGGACCGGGACGGAAACGCTGCGCTGCGAGGTGGCGGGCGGCGAGCAACGGCTGGTCGTGCGCCGGGGCGACACGGAGGAGGCGCTGCCTTTCGACGTGCTGCTTTGCGCCACCGGCCGCCGCGCACGCGTCGCCGGCTTCGGCCTGGAGGAACTGGGCATCCCGCTCACGAAGGCCGGCACCATCGAGACCAACGAATACCTGCAAACCCGCTATCCCAACATCTACGCCTGCGGCGACGTGGCCGGCCCCTATCAGTTCACCCACACCGCCGCCCACCAGGCCTGGTATGCGGCGGTCAACGCCCTGTTCGCCGGGGTGAAGCGCTTCAGGGCGGATTACCGCGTCATCCCCCGGGTCACCTTCACCGATCCGGAGGTGGCCACGGTGGGCCTGTCCGAGGCGGAGGCCCGGGAGCGGGGCATCGCCTTCGAGGTCACCCGCTACGGCCTCGACGACCTGGACCGCGCCCTCACCGAGCGCGCCGCCCGCGGCTACGTCAAGGTGCTCACCCCGCCCGGCAAGGACAGGATCCTCGGCGCCACCATCGTCGGCGAGCATGCCGGGGAGATGCTGGCCGAGTTCACCCTGGCCATGAAGCACGGCCTGGGGCTCAACAAGATACTCGCCACCATCCACCCCTATCCCACCTGGAGCGAGGCGGCCAAATACGCTGCCGGGGAATGGAAACGCGCCCACGCGCCGCAGGCGGCGCTCGCCTGGCTGGGGCGCTTTCATGCCTGGAGGCGGGGATGAAACGGGCATTGCTCATCCTGCTCTGCCTGTTCGGCGCCACGCTCGCCCAGGCCTACGACCACGGCGCCTGGGACGGCCTGCTCAAGCGCCATGTCCTGCCCGTCCGGGGCGGAGTGGCGACCGTGGTGGACTACGCCGGCATGGCGCAGGAGCGCCCCGCGCTCGAGGGCTATCTCGACGGCCTGGCGGCGGTGCGGCCCGAGGACTTCCAGCGCTGGCCGAAGAACGAGCGGCTCGCCTTCCTGATCAACGCCTACAACGCCTGGACGGTAGAACTGATCCTGACCGCCTGGCCCGGGCTCGACTCCATCAAGGATCTTGGCGGGCTGTTTTCCAGCCCCTGGAAGAAGGCCTTCATCCCGCTGTTGGGCCGGACCCGCTCGCTGGACGACATCGAACACGGGATGATCCGCGCCAGGGGGGCATACGACGACCCGCGCATCCATTTCGCCGTGAACTGCGCCAGCATCGGCTGTCCGGCCCTGCGTCCGGAGGCCTATGCGGGCGACAGGCTCGATGCCCAGCTCGACGACGCGGCCCGGCGGTTCCTGGCCGACCGCAGCCGCAACCGCCTGGTGGACGGCAAGCTCAGGGTCTCCAGCCTCTTCAAGTGGTATGGCGGCGATTTCTCCCGCGCCGGCGGCGTGCCCGGCTTTCTCGCGGGCCAGGCCCAGGCACTGGGTTTGTCGGAAGCCCAGGCCGGGGCGCTGCGCAAGGGCGTCCTGCAACTGGATTACCTCGACTACGACTGGGGTCTGAACCGCAAACCATGAGACTGTCCGTCATCCTTCCCGTACTCGACGAAGCGCCTGGCATCGAGGCCACCCTGGCGCGGCTTCAGGGGCTGCGCGCCCAGGGCCACGAGGTCATCGTGGTGGACGGCGGCAGCCAGGACGATACGGCGGCCAGGTCGTCCCCGCTGGCCGATTGCGTGCTGGTGGCCTCGCGCGGCCGGGCGCGGCAGATGAATGCCGGCGCGGCCGCGGCCCGGGGCGACGCGCTGCTGTTCCTGCATGCCGACACGGCCCTGCCGGAACACGCCGTGCCGCTCGTCCGGGCGGCCTTGCGGCGCAGGCTTTGGGGCCGTTTCGACGTGCGCATCGCCGGCCGCCCCCGGATGCTGCGGGCCGTCGCCGCGATGATGAACCTGCGCTCGCGCCTCACCGGCATTGCCACCGGCGATCAGGCCATCTTCGTCAGTCGCGCGGCCTTCTCAGCCGTCGGCGGTTATCCCGATCAGCCCCTGATGGAAGACATCGAGCTGTCCCGGCGCCTGAAGCGGCTGGGGCGGCCCGCCTGCCTGCGCGAGCGGGCGGTCACCTCCGGCCGGCGCTGGGAGGCGATGGGCGTCGGACGCGCGATCATGCTCATGTGGCGGCTGCGCTTCGATTACTGGCGAGGCGTGCCGGCAGCGCGGCTGGCGTCCCGGTATCACGCCCCGCGGACGATGCGCGAGGGGGCCGAATGACCGCCACCCGCATCCTGGTGTTCGCCAAGGCGCCCGCCCCAGGCCGGGTCAAGACCCGGCTCATCCCCGCCCTGGGCGCGGCGGGCGCGGCACGTCTGGCCCGCAGCCTGCTGAGCTACACCCTGGATGCGGCCCTTGCGGCCGCCGTCGGCCCGGTGGAACTGTGCGCGAGCCCGGCCTTCGGCGAGCCGGACTGGGCGGGCTGGTCCCTGCCCCCGGGGGTGATCGCCAGCGGCCAGGGCGAAGGCGACCTGGGCGCACGCATGGCCCGCGCCGCCCGGCGCACGCTGGATCGGGGCGAGCGCGCGCTGCTGATCGGCACCGATTGCCCCGCCCTGTCCGCCCGGCGTCTGCGCGAGGCGGCCGCGGCGCTGGAGGGCCGCGACGCCGTGCTCTATCCCGCCGCAGACGGCGGCTATACGCTGCTGGGGCTCGGGGCCTTCCATGCCGGCGTGTTCGATGGCATCCCCTGGAGCACCGCGCAGGTGGCCGGGCTGACCCTCGCGCGCATGGCGGCGCTGCACTGGCGCGTGGCGGTGGGTGCGGAGTTGCACGACGTCGACGAGCCCGCCGACCTCGTCCATCTGCCGGATGACCTCGGCCTCACGGCAAGGCCCCATGCCCGGGGGAACCGGCCATGACCACCTGGCCTCTGTTGCTGGTCGTCTGCGGCTGCCTCTGGCTCGCCTGGAGCAACGGCGCCAACGACAACTTCAAGGGGGTCGCCACGCTCTACGGCAGCGGCGCGCTGGGCTACCGTTCCGCATTGGCCTGGGCCACCGTCGCCACCGTGGCCGGCAGCCTGGTTTCGGTGTGGCTCGCCCAGGGGATGGTGCAGACCTTCAGCGGCAACGGCCTGGTCCCCCCTGGTACCGTGAACGACGCCGTGCTCGCGGCCGTCGGCATCGGCGCGGGAGCGACGGTGCTGCTGGCCACGCTGCTCGGCATGCCCACTTCCACCACCCATGCCCTGACCGGGGCGCTGGTCGGCGCGGCCCTGATGGCCAGCAGCGACGGGATCGACTGGGCCGGGCTGGGCAACAAGTTCGCCCAGCCCTTGCTCCTGAGCCCCCTGCTCGCCATCGCCCTGACCTGGCTGCTGTATCTGCTCCTGCACCGAGTGCGGCGCGGCCTGGGCATGGGCGACGCGGGCTGCGTCTGCGTGGGCGAGGCCTATCCTTCCGGCACGCTGCCCGCGGGGGGCCCGGCTGCCGCCTTGGCCGTGCCGGCCCCCGGGGTCGGCGTGGCCATCGGCGAGCTGCCGGTCTGCGCGGAACGCTACGGAGGGCGCTTTGTCGGCATGGATACGCACTCGGCAGTGCATGCCCTGCACCTGCTCAGCGCCGGCAACGTCTGCTTCGCCCGCGCCGTCAACGACACGCCCAAGATCGCCGCCCTGCTCCTGGCGGCCGCCAGCCTCGGCGGCGAGACCCAGCCCGCGTGGGTCTTCGTGCTCATCGCCCTGGTCATGGCCGCCGGCGGCCTGGTCCAGGGCCGCAAGGTGGCGCAAACCCTGAGCCGGCGCATCACCGCGCTGAACCACGGCCAGGGTCTGACCGCCAACCTGGTGACCGCAGGCCTGGTCCTGGGCGCCTCGCACCTGGGCCTGCCGGTATCCACCACCCATGTCGCCACCGGCGCGATCTTCGGCATCGGCATCGTGAACGGCAAGTGCAACTGGCGCACCAGTGTCCACATCCTCCTCGCCTGGATCGCCACCCTGCCGCTGGGGCTGGCCTTGGGGGCGGGGCTCTACGGGGCATTCAGCGCAGGGGGCCTGGCATGAGGCCGCGCCTCGTCCTGGCCGGGGCCGGCCATGCCCACCTGGCGGTGCTGCGCGACCTCGCCGCACGCCCCTGGCCCGAGGCGGACGTCGTGCTCGTCAGCCCGCACGCCCGGGCCGCCTATTCCGGCATGGTGCCGGGCTGGCTGGCCGGACAATACCGCTGGGACGAGCTCACCATCGACATCGCGGCCCTGGCCGCCCGCGCCGGTGTCGAGCTGATACTCGCCCAGCTCACCCGGATCCATGCCGACACACGCCGCATCGAACTCCAGGGGGGGCGGGGCCTGGACTATGACCGGCTGTCCCTGAACCAGGGCTCCGGCATCCGGCGGCCACCGGGGACGGAAGGCCTGAGCCTGCGGCCCCTGCAGGCCCTTCCCGCGACATGGGCAATCTGGCGCGGCGAGGCCGCCCGCCTGCCCCGCGGCACGACTCGGCGGGTCGCCGTGGTGGGCGCGGGCGCCGCCGGCATCGAGGTGCCGCTGGCCATCAGCCGGCGCCTGCCCCGGCTCGCCCCCCAGGTGAACTGGCAGTGGCATCTGGTCAGCCGCGCCCCGGTCGCTCTGCCCGGCTGGTCCGCAGGGGCGCGGAGACGGGTGCGGGACGAACTCGCCAGGCGCGGGGTGATCCTGCATCTGGGCATGACCGCCTCGGCCCTCTCCGGCCACATCCTTCAGGACGCCCGAGGCCTCGCCCTGCCCATGGACCGGCTGCTCTGGTGTTCAGGCGCCGCCGCCCCGCCGGAGCTGGCCGGCAGCGGTCTGGCACTGGATGAACGCGGTTTCGTCCGGGTGGACGCGCATCTGCGCAGCGTGAGCCACGCCGAGGTGTGGGCGGTGGGCGACTGCGCCGCCTTCCCCTTCAGCCTGCCCAAGGCCGGCGTCCATGCCGTGCGCCAGGGCCCGGTCCTGGCGCACAACCTGCGCGCCGACCTGGCCGGAGGCGCACTTCGCCGCTACCGCCCCCGGCGCCGGACACTCGCCCTGCTCAATACCGGCGATGGCCGGGCCATCGGCCAGTGGGGGCCGTTCGGCGCCGGCGGCGCCTGGCTGTGGCGCTGGAAGGATGCCATCGACCGGCGCTTCATCCGGCGCCACCACTGTTCCGAATCCGCGCCTGTCCAGAGGCCAAGAGGAGACCGCCATGCATGAACTCGTCAAGGACTACTACGGCCGCCAGTTGCAAGGCACGGCGGACCTGCGCACCACTGCCTGCTGCGACGCCAGCCGGATGCCCGAATGGCTCAAGCCCCTGCTGGCGCGCATCCATCCGGAAGTGATGTCGCGCTACTACGGCTGCGGCCTGGTCTGCCCGCCGCTGCTGGACGGCTGCCGCGTGCTCGACCTGGGCTGCGGCTCGGGCCGCGACGTCTACGCCCTGGCGCAGATGGTCGGGGAGCGGGGCCGGGTCGTGGGCGTGGACATGACCGATGAACAACTGGCGGTGGCCGAACGGCACCGCGAGCATCACCGCCAGGCCTTCGGATTTGCCCGTAACAACGTGGAATTCCGGCTCGGCTACATCGAGCACCTGGATCGATTGGGCCTGGAAGACGCCGGCTTCGACGTGGTGGTGTCCAACTGCGTGGTCAACCTCTCCCCCGACAAGGATGCGGTGCTGCGCGAGGTCCACAGGCTGCTGAAGCCGGGCGGCGAGTTCTATTTCTCCGACGTCTACGCCGAACGCCGGCTACCGGCCGCGCTGCGCAACGACCCGGTACTGTACGGCGAGTGCCTGGGCGGCGCCCTGTACTGGAACGACTTCCAGCACCTGGCACGCCGCCATGGCTTCGCCGACCCGCGCCTGGTGGAAGACCGCCCCATCGCCGTCACCGATCCCGACCTGGCCGGGCGCACCGCAGGTATCGGCTTCCATTCCGCCACCTACCGGCTGTTCAAGCTGGACGGGCTTGAGCCGGACTGCGAGGACTACGGCCAGGCGGTGGTCTACCGGGGCGGCATTCCGGGGCACGAGCGGCGGTTCATCCTGGACAAGCACCACGTCATCGAGTCCGGCCGAGTGTTCCCGGTGTGCGGCAACACCTGGCGCATGCTGCATGACAGCCGCTTCATGGGACACTTCGACTTCATCGGCGACTTCAGCCGGCATTACGGGATCTTCACGGGCTGTGGCGGCGGGCTTCCGTTCGATGGCGGCAATCCGGGCACTGCCGCATCCTGCTGCTGAAATCGGGGGAGTGGCCCCGTTATTGCAAGCCCGCGCCTGGATGGCCGAATGCCAGCGGCTTCCTCCTGTCCTTGCAGCGTGCGGCTGGTGTCATCGGTGGAACTTGAGATAGCACCCCAAAGTGCCTTGGTGAGCACTTGGTCATAGAGGCCTCAGGCAATTCCACTTATCGGCCTCGGTGATCCGGGTGGCACGCCTTCACGCCGCCACCCGATCTTCCTGCCTATTCACCGGCCTGCCGCGCCCCGGCAGCCCGCCCGCAATGTCCACCTCCAGCCTGACCGCCCGCGCCGCCGCCACCGGCCGCACGGCCCGGCGGCCGGGCCCTTTGGGGCCCTCCTCCAGGCGCACCAGGCCGTAGCGCTCCATGGTGTGCAGGGTGCGGGAGAGGTTGTTGGCCCGGCGGCCGGTCAGGCGCTCCAGCTCGCTGAGGGATTCGGGCTTGCGGTCGAAGATGATGCGCAGCAGCTCGCGGTTCTCGTCGGAGAGCACCTCCGCGAACGACTTCATGGAGGTGAACCAGACCTTGGGCTCGCCCGCCTTGGGCTTGTGCTCGCCGCGGGCGATGGCGAGGGTGTAGGCCCGCATGGCGTCCATGGGCATGATGCCCGCGCGGATGACCTTGGCTGCGCTCATGTGTGTTCTCCGACGATGGCGTACACGCCTTTCCAGAAATCCTCCACCAGCCGGCCCGCGCTCTCGAAGGCGTAGGGCTGGCCGGGGTCCTTCGCCCCGCGGTGCACATGGTCGTACTCGCGGGGCTGTTCCACGAACCGGCCGCCGGGCCGCTCCACGGCGTGGGCGTTGTCGTAGCCGAACACCCGCCGGTTGCCCCGGTCATGCAGGGTCAGCTCGTAGCGGATGCCGTGGGGCCGCGCCTCGTCCGGCTCGACCAGCCAGACCCGGCATTTCACCCACCAGCCGTCCTCCAGCACCAGGGTCAGACCGTCCAGGTCCAGCAGGGTGTCAAGGGTGTGGTCACGCTTGGCCGTCATCATCAATGATATCAGCTGCTGAGAGTATCACCAGGGCGGAAAGTTCGCCACCCGTGTGAGACCGATTTCCGCAAGCCCGGCAGATAGCGAGGGCTGGACAAAGTGGTATAGCTCGGTCGTCTTTACCCCGGCTTCTTAGCCAAATACTCAGCACGCGGATGATCCTTGAATCCGCATATGACGCCGATGAACGCAGATAAAGCCTTATGGATCGATGGGTTGCCGGAATATTCAGACTCGCCGCATGGGCGGCAGGCTGGAATGGGCTAATTCTATTATCTGGAGGACCGCATGAATCCTTGAACTGAATATGCGTTCGGGAAGGCGTAGAGGCCGGAGGTTCGAATCCTCTCACCCCGACCACTTCCATCCTCGCTTCCGTCCGGAAGCCTTTCCCAAGACTTCAGCCTCAGGCCTCGCCATCCGGCGGCACAGGCCGCCTGCCTCGGCGGCTCAGAACCGATCCCGGATGACGACCTCTGCCATGGCGAGCTGGCCACCCCGCGGCCAGGCCTCCTGCACGCCCTTGCCGATGGCGATCATGAAGCTGATGACGTGATCGGCCGGCAGCCGGATGAGCTCGCCCACGGCCTCGTAATCGAAACCGTCCATGGGGCAGGAGTCGTAGCCCATCTCCCTGGCGGCGAGCATCAGGGCCATGCCGGCCAGGCCGCAGGAGCGCATGGCCTCGTCGCGCTGCACCGACTCCCGGTCGCGGTAATACTGGCCGATGGCGGGCACGATGGCCTCCTGCACCCCTTGGGGGGCGTTGCGCCAATAGCGTCCCGCATCCCGCTCCCAGGCCTTGAGGTCGGCGCAGAGGACGACCAGGAGCGAGGCGTCGGTCACCTGGGGCTGGTCCCAGGCCGCCTTGCGGATGGCCTGACGCAGCGCGGGGTCCGCCACCACCACGAAGCGCCAGTTCTGGATGTTGAAGGCGGTGGGGGCGAGCATGGCCAGGCCCAGGAGCCGCTCGGTCTCGGCCTGGCTCAGGCGATGTGCGGGGTCGTAGGCCTTGACGGCGCGGCGGGCCTCGAGGGCGGTTTTCACGTCCATGGTCTCTCCTTCAGAAGTCTTGTTCGATTTTCACGGCGCCGAAGTCGCTGTCGCCCGATCGCGTTCAAATCCAACGCCGCACCCGCGCCCTGTAGGCGAGGTAGGCGTCGCCGAACCGCGCCTCGAGATGCGCCTCCTCGTGGCGGATCACCCCGTAGCGCAGCGCCGCCCAGACCAGGGGGGCGAAGAGCAGCGGCCAATAGGTCCCGAGCAGGGGCGTCACCCCGGCGAAGAGCAACCAGTCGCCGAGATAGATCGGGTTGCGGCTGTAGGCGTAGGGGCCGTCGGTGACGAGCCGGGCCGCAGCCCGGTAGGGGTTCACCGGGGTGCGGTGGCGGGCCAAGGTGCGCGCGGCCCAGAGCAGCAGCGCCAGCCCCGCGGCGACCAGCAGCCAGCCCAGCCCGGCGCTGGCCCGCCCCCAGTCCAGGGGCAGGGCCCAGGCCTCGCGCTCCAGCCACCAGCCGCCGGCGAGCGCGGCGGCATAGGGCGCGGGCGGCAGGAGCCGGGTGCGGGGTCGGTCCTCGGGCGGGTTCATGGCGCTGTCCCTATCGCCGGGCCGGCGGGCGTTCAGGCCTTTCTCAGGTAGAACACGAATTCCCCCGCCGCCTCGCCGGATTCCAGCAGCGCGTTGCCCGTCTGCTTGGCGAAGGCCTGCATGTCCTTCACCGAGCCCGGGTCGGTGGCGAGCACCCGCAGCACCTGGCCGGCGCCCAGCTCGCCCAGGGCCTTCTTGGTGCGCAGGATGGGCAGGGGGCAGTTGAGCCCGCGCGCGTCGAGTTCCCTTTGGTAGTCCATGTCATCTCTCCTCAGCGTCAGCGCTACCCGAACCCCTCGGCCGCCGGCGGGTAGCGATCCGGCGGCCATGGCCCCAAGGCCTCAGGCCTTCAGGCCCTCCAGAAAGCCCGCGAGCTGCAGGGCGCAGCCGCGGAAGGCGGCCGGCGACTGGGTGTTCTTGCTCATGCCGATACAGCCCTCCAGGGCCGAGACGACGAAGTACGCGGTCTGCCGGGCGTCGAGGTCCCGGCGCACCTCGCCCGCCGCCTGGCCGCGCGCCAGGGCCTCGGCCACCACCGCCACCCAGTCCGTGAACAGGCGGTTCAACTGCCGGCGGAAGTCCTCGTCCACGGGGCTCATCTCCTGCATCAGGTTGTTGAGCGGGCAGCCCAGGGTGAGCAGGGCCTCGTCCGCCGTCTGCGCCTTGGCCTCGAGCAGCGCCTGCAGGGCCCGCAGGGGGTGCTCGGCGCGGGCCACCGGGGTGAGCATCGCCGCGGTGAGCTCGGGCCGGATCACCTCCTCCACCACCGCCAGGCCCAGGGCCTTCTTGTCCGGGAAGTGGTGGTAGAGCGCACCCTTGGTCAGGCTTGTGTCGGCCAGGATGCGGGCGAGGCTCGCGGCCTGGAAGCCCTGCCGGTGGATCTCGGCGTAGGCGGCGGCGAGGATCGTCTGCCGGGTCTGGTCGGGTTGGCGCGTGTTCATGACTACAGCATACCAACCGGTAGGTATTTTGCAAGCGGCATTGACAAACCTGGATTGCCGTCCAATAGTTAAATTGTATGTTCGTCCAATTACCTGGAGGCTGCCATGTCGACCGTCACCCCCCTCAGCGAATCCCGGCACCCCGCCGAAGCCCCGTCCGGCCTGGACATGGAAGGGCTCAACGCCTGGTTCGACCGGCGCCTGGAAGAAAAGCTGGCCGAGCGCGAGGCGGCCAAGGTCCCGTCCATGGCCCTCATCGCCACCAAGGGCACGCTGGACATGGCCTACCCGCCCTTCATCCTCGCCTCCACGGCCGCGGCTTTGGGCTGGGAGACCTCGGTGTTCTTCACCTTCTACGGCCTGGAGCTGCTGCGCCGCGACCTGCGCCTCGCGGTCTCGCCCATGGGCAACCCCGCCATGCCCATGAAGATGCCCGTGGGGCCCGACTGGATGCAGAAGGTCAACTGGAAGATCCCCAACCTGGTAGTGAGCAACGTGCCGGGCTTCGAGTCCTTCGCCACGACCATGATGCAGAAGACCCTGAAGGCCAAGGGGGTCGCCTCCATCGAGGAGCTGCGCAGCCTCTCCATCGAGGCCGGCGCGAAGCTGGTGGCCTGCCAGATGACCGTGGACCTCTTCGGCTACGACCGCGGCGAATTCATCCCGGAGATCGCCGACTGGATCGGGGCCGCGACCTATCTGGAGATGGCGCGCAAAGCGGACATCTGCCTCTTCGTCTGAGCCCTGAGCCCTGAGCCGCCAAAGGGAGGAAAACCATGAACCGGGTGCTGGTCGCCGGTGCCACCGGCTTTGTCGGCAGCCATGTCCTGGAGGCCCTGCAGGCCCGGGCGGACGTGACCGTGATCGCCGCCTGCCGCGACCCGGCGCGGCTGCCGCCCGGCTTTCACGGCGAGGTCCGGGCCGGCGACCTGCGTAATCCGGACTATGCCCGGGCCGCGGTGCAAGGCGTCGACACCCTCTGCCTGTGCGCGGCGTGGAGTTCGCTATGGGGTCATGCGGACGACTCCCGGCGGCTGTATCTGGAGCCGGTGCTGGCGCTGATCGCAGCCGCCCGTGCGGCGGGGGTCCGGCGCGTCGTCAACACCAGCACCGCCTCGGCCGCGGCGCCGGATCGCTCGCGCGACCCCCGGAGCCGCGGCATCCCGCGTGCATTCTGGCCGCACCTGGTCAATGTCATCGCCATCGAGGACACGCTCCGCGAGCGGGCCGGTCCGCAATTCCAGGTGGTCAACCTGCGCCTCGGGCTCTTCGTCGGCCGGCGCTACGGCCTCGGCCTGCTGCCCATCCTGCTGCCCAGGCTGCGCACCCGCCTGGTGCCCTGGGTCGCGGGCGGCCGCACCCGCCTGCCCCTCACCGACGGCGAGGACATCGGCCAGGCCTTCGCCCTGGCGGCCACGGCGCAGGGCCTGGACGACTACGAAGGCTTCAACATCGTCGGGCCGGAACTGCCCACGGTCCGGGAGGTGATCGAGTTCCTGCACGCGGAATACGGCTACCCAAAACCCCACTTCAGCGTGCCCTTCCCCGTGGCCTACGCCTTCGCCGGGCTCATGGAGGCGATGGATCCCCTCGTGCCCTGGGAGCCGCTGGTGACCCGCAGCATCGTGCATCTCCTGGAGGACACCGGCGCGGACAACGCCGAGGCCGAGGCGCGCCTGGGCTACCGCCCCGTACACCCCTGGAAACTCGCCGTGGCCAAACAGCTCGCCGAGATGCGGCGGCGGCAGACCGAAGCGATGAAGATGGTCCGGCCCTTGAGTTAAGGGCAGGCTTGATGCCACCCGCGCCAGCACCGATGATCGAGGCTTCCATGAACGCAGCACCCGCCATGTCCGCCAAAGGCGAAAAGACCCGCAGCGAGATCGTCGATACCGCGAAGCAGCTCTTCTACGAGAAGGGCTACCACCCCACGTCCTTCACCGACATCGTGGACGCGGCGGGCATCCTGCGCGGCAACATCTACCACTATTTCAAGACCAAGGACGACATCCTCGCCGCCGTGGTCGAGCAGCGGCTCGCGGAGTTCCGGGCGATGCTGGGAGAATGGGATAAGACCGAGGTGGCGCCGAAGGCGCGGCTCGCGCGCTTCGCCGAGATGCTGATAGGGCGCCGGGACGACCTCTCGCGCTACGGCTGCCCCGTCGGCACCCTCAACGCGGAGCTGGGCAAGGCGGCGGACAACCCCGCCAAGCCCCTGTTCGATCTCTTCCGGGACTGGCTCGTCCGCCAGTTCGAGGCCCTGGGCCATGGCGAGGAGTCCGACGCCCTGGCGCTGCATCTCCTCGGCCGCGCCCAGGGCATCGCGGTCATCACCCACGTCTATCGCGACCCCCGGCTGCTCGCCGACGAGGTGGGGCGGCTGCGGGCCTGGATCGAGGCCCTCGCCCCCGTCAGGGCAGCTGGCCGGACAAGGCGCGCAGAAACTCGTTCCTGAACTGGGCGTCCTCGCGGAAGGCCCCGGTATAGGCCTGGGTCACCACCCGCTCGTCGCCGCGGCGGTCCTCGCCGAGCAAGAGACAGAGCTGCTCGGCCTCGATGACGCAGGCCGCGCCCCGGGCCTTGCCGTGGGTCATCAGGGCCTCGGCGATGTCCCGGGTCATCCATTCCTGGTAGGTGAAGCGGTGGCCGATGGCGTCCACCAGGCGGGCGATGCGGCCGAAGCCGTGCAGGCGCCCGCCGGGCAGGTAGGCCACGTGGGCCACGCCGCGGAAGGGCACCAGGTGGTGCGGGCAGACCCCGTGCACGGCGATGCCGCGCACCACCACCATGTCGTCGCGCACGTCCTCGAAGCCCTCGCCCAGGGCCTCGCCCGGGTCCATGTCGTAGCCGCCCAGGAGACGCCGCTCCCAGAGCTCGCGCACCCGGCGCGCCGTCTTGCCGGTGTGCACGCTGTCGGGCGCCACGCCGCAGGCGAGCAGCAGGTCGGTCACCGCCTTTTCAAAGGCGGCGGCATCGAAGCGGCCGATGCGGGGGATGCCCAGGCTGCCCGGAGGCGGCGGGCTGCAGTCGTGGTCGCAGTGTTCGGACATCGTCAATCCATCCATCGTTGCCGGCGCAGCTGCCGGTCGTGCAGCCCCGACAATAGCAACAGCGCGGCTGCGGCGCCAATCAGGGCGAGGAACATGTCCCACTGGGTGTCCCAGACGTCGCCCTGGGTGGCGAGGAAGGCCACCGCGCCGTCGTCGGCCAGCAGCGCCACCCACCATTCGAGCAGCTCGTAGAAGGCGCTGAGGGCGAGCGCGACGCAGAGCACCAGGAAGGCGAGCCAGCCGCCGGGCTTGAGCGGCGAGGTCCGCAGCAGGATCTCCCGCGCCAGGATGGCCGGGAAGAAGCCCTGGGCCACATGGCCCACGCGGTCGTAGTGGTTGCGCGACAGGTCGAGCGCATCCCGCAGCCAGCCGAAGAACGGCATCTCGGCATAGGTGTAGTGGCCGCCCACCATGAGGACGACCGCATGCAGGCTCATGCAGACATAGGCGAGCGGCGTGAAGGGAAAGCGCCGCCAGGTGAGCAGGAGCAGGGGCACGCCTGCCAGCACCGGGAACACCTCCAGGACCCAGGTGAGCCGGTCCTTGGGCGCGTAGCCCGACCAGGCGAGCACGGCGAGCACGGTGACCAGCAGGGAAAATTCCAGGCGGCCGGGTTGGGATCGAACTGTGCGCATGACGGCGTTGTACACCCTCCCCGCCAGGGCCGCCAGACATTAGCCGAGGTGCCATCGCGGTGGATGTTCGCGGCTAAAGCCGCTCCTATGGTTAATGGACAATCCGGATTCACGTCTGCCCAGCCCTTCGGAAGAACGAGCGGTTCCGAATCGGCCTGCGACGATATGTCACAGGGGGGGCATGGGGGCCTTCTCCTAGAATCTGGGCTTTCGAAAAACTGCCCGGAAAGCCCCGAATGGACAAGAAGAACAGCGCCCGACTCCCCCTCAAGCCACTCGCTTTCATCCTCGCAACGACGCCGCTTGCCGCATGGTCCCAGGAAACGCAACTGGGCGAGGTGGTCATTACCGCACCCAAGGAAGTGCCGCTGCCCAAAACCTCGATCGTCGATGCCGAGAGCCTCCATTTCCTGCGCGCATCGACGAGCGACACCGCGAGCCTGTTGCGCGACGTTCCGGGCATGAGCTTCTACGGCGCGGGGGGCGTCTCCAGCCTGCCCGCGATCCACGGACTGGCCGACGACCGGCTGCGCATCAAGGTCGACGGCATGGACCTGATTTCCGCCTGCCCCAACCACATGAACCCGGCCCTCTCGTATCTGGACCCTTCGCAGGTCGAGTCGATCAAGGTCTATGCGGGCATCGCCCCCGTCAGCGTCGGCGGCGACAGCATCGGCGGCTCCATCGTCGCCGAAACGGCCGCCCCCGTGTTCGCCGCGCCCGGTCAGGGCAGCCTCTCCAAGGGCGAGGCCGGCACGTTCTATCGCAGCAACGGCAATGCACGCGGCGGCAATCTCGCCGCCAGCTATGCTACCGAATCGTTCAACATCAGCCTGACCAGCGCCATCGCCAAATCGGACAACTACAAGGCGGGCGACAATTTCAAGGAGCGGATATTCGGGGCAGGCAACGATCCTTACTTCACCGGCCGGCCGGGCCATACCCTGCCGCTGGACGAGGTCGGCTCGACCGCCTACGAGACGCGCAACCACACGCTGGGCCTTGCCTTCAAGGGCGGCGACCATCTCTTCGAGGCCAAGCTGGGCTTCCAGGACATGCCTTACCAGCTGTGGCCGAACCAGCGCATGGACCTGCTCGGGAACGACCAGAAGCGCCTGAACCTGCGCTACCTCGGCCAGTTCTCCTGGGGCAGCCTGGATGCGCGCGCCTACCACGAGGATGTCGATCACTTCATGGACTTCGGCGCGGACAAGAAATACTGGTACAACAACGCATTCGGTCCGGACTGGCCCGGCACTCCCTGCACGGTCGGCGCCACCTGTGCTGCCGGCATGCCGATGTACACGGCAAGCCAGAACACCGGACTCGTCGTCAAGGCCGACGTGAGTCTTACTTCGGAGGATCTGCTGCGCGTGGGGACCGAACTCCAGCGCTACCGGCTCGACGACTGGTGGCCGGCCTCCGGCGCCGGCATGTGGCCGAACACCTTCTGGAACGTCCGGGACGGCGAGCGCGATCGCACCGCGCTGTTCGGCGAATGGGAGAAACGCGTCGACCCGAAGTGGATGACGCTCGCCGGCCTGCGCTACGAGCGGGTGGACATGGATGCCGCAATGGTGCACGGCTACAACCTGAACACCTTCCCGACCAATCCGAGCCCTGCCGGGCCGGGTAACCAGACCAGGGATGCCGCCAACTTCAACAATGCCGACCGCAGCAAGACCGACCACAACTGGGACATGACCCTGCTGGCACACTACACGCCGAGCCCGACGCAAGACATCGAGTTCGGCTTCGCCCACAAGACGCGCTCGCCCAACCTGCACGAGCGCTACGCGTGGTCCACCTGGACGATGGCGGCGCTGATGGTCAACTGGGCCGGCGACGGCAACGGCTACATCGGCAACCTGAACCTCAAGCCCGAGAAGGCCAACACGGTTTCCGCGACCTTCGACTGGCACGCCGCAGACCGCAGCTGGGAGTTCAAGGCCACGCCCTATTACACGCGTGTGACCGACTACATCGACGCGATCCAGTGGGACGGATCGAACAATACGGCGCGCACGAGCCTGCAGACCAACCAGTTCACCGTGCTCAAGTTCGTCAACCAGTCCGCGCGCCTCTACGGCATCGACCTCTCGGGCCAGATGCCGCTGGCGAAGACCGGCGCGGGCGAGTTCGGGCTCAAGGGCCTGCTCAACTACACGAACGGCGAGAACCGCGACACCGGTGACGAGCTGTACAACATCATGCCGCTGAACGGGAAGCTCGCGCTGACGCACAGGCTCGGCGGCTGGAACAATGCGGTCGAACTCGTGATGGTCAAGGGCAAGGACGACGTCTCCGATGTCCGCAACGAGATGAAGACGCCGGGCTACAGCCTGGTCAACCTGCGTGCCAGCCATTCGTGGAAGTCGGTTCGCGTCGACTTCGGCGTCGAAAACCTCTTCGACAAGCACCACTACCTGCCGCTCGGCGGCGCCTATCTGGGCCAGGGCACCACGATGAGCTCGAGCACGGCGGCGGCCACGACACCCAAATGGGGCACGCCCGTTCCCGGTCCGGGCCGCTCGCTATACACAGGCCTCAACGTGCAGTTCTGAGCGTTTCCTCCTGACCGGCCGTGGCGCTGTGCGGGATATCGAATCCCGCGAGCGCCACCCACCATTCGAGCAGTTCCCGGTGCAGGATGCATTCTTGGGTGCACTTAATCCTTGAATCCGCACTTCCGTGACCCCATTGCTTCCGGAAAGCAGCCTCGTAGCCCGGATGCAGGCCGATAGGCCGTAATCCGGGATGAGGGCTCGACCATGCCCTCCCCGGATTGCGCTTCGCTTCATCCGGGCTACTTTCTGCCCGAACCGGCCATCGCAATCCAACCCAGTCTCGTAGCCCGGCCGCAACGGCCAGTCCGACATTTCAGGTTGCCCTTGTCAGGTTTGCCCTCCTAGTCCGGTCTTTTCAGACAGGACGGTTCGTTGCCGCCCCCACGACAAGCGAAGCGATCGCGTCTGGCGCAGCACGTTTTGGCGCTGCATCTACTGCAACCTCATCGAGAGGAGTTGACCATGAAAACCTCGATCGCATTGACCGCATTGGCGCTGCTGGCCTCGCCCGTATGGGCCGCCCATTTCGACGCCAATCCCGAAATGGCGCAGAGCATCCTCAACGTCCATTCGGCCCCCTTCCCGCACCAGCCGGGCGACACGCACGAGCCCGAGCGGGGCAGCGGCGACACCTACGGCTCCATCCTCCTGGATCTGCACGAATCCCATACGCCGCATCCGCGCACCAGCCACAGCCACGCCCCCGAGAAAGGCAAAGGGGACACCTATGGCTCCATCCTGCTGGACATCGGCCACAGGCTCTGAACATCTTGTCAGGATTTTCCGATTCCCCCGGTCTACTCGTTCAGACGGGCATCACAGGCCCGTCTGTCAGACCAACCTCAAATCGAAGATAGGAGTGAGAGATGAACAAGCGTGAGTTCCTGACCCGTTCCGCCCTCGCCGGCGCCGCCGCCCTGGGCCTTGCCGCCACCCCCGCCCTGGCCGCCAAGCCGGAGATGGAGAAGTGCGCCGGCATCGTCAAGGCCGGCAAGAACGACTGCGGCACCGCCAAGTCCTCCTGTGCGGGCACGTCCAAGGTGGACAAAGACCCGGAGGCCTGGATCTTCGTGCCCAAGGGCACCTGCGACAAGATCGTGGGCGCCAAGGTCGTCAAGTAAAGGGAGACCCGAGCCGTGACCGCCGCCCTGCACTCCGCCGCTGTTGCGATACCGGCGCGCGCCGGCATCGGGCTGCGTCACCCGCACTACCGGGAGATGCTGGCGCGGCGGCCGCGGCTCGCCTTCCTGGAAGTGCACAGCGAGAACTACTTCGGGGCGGGCGGCCCGCCCCACCATTACCTTGAACAACTGCGCGCCGACTATCCCCTGAGCCTGCACGGCGTGGGGCTGTCCCTGGGTTCCGCCGATCCGCTGGACCGCGTGCACCTGGCCAAATTGAAGACCCTGGTCGAGCGCTACCGGCCCGAGCTGGTCTCGGAACACCTGTGCTGGACCTCGGTGGGCGGCATGCACACCCACGACCTGCTGCCCCTGCCCTACACGGAGGAGGCCGTCCGCCACGTCGCCGGACGCATCCGCCAGGTGCAGGACACCCTGGGGCGCGAGATCCTCGTCGAGAACGTCTCCAGCTACGTGCAGTACGCCGCCTCCACCCTGAGCGAATGGGCCTTCGTCGCCGCCGTGGTCGGGGAGGCCGGCTGCGGCCTGCTGCTCGACGTGAACAACTTCTACGTCAACGCCGTCAACCACGGCTTCGACCCCTATGAGTATCTGGCCGCGATGCCGGCGGAGCGCGTGCGGGAGATCCACTTGGCCGGCTTCGACCGGGCCGAGGCCTGCCTGGTCGATACCCACGGCAATCCCGTGGCCGATCCCGTCTGGGTGCTCTACCGGGACGCCATCGCGCGGCTCGGCCCCCGCCCCACCCTCATCGAGTGGGACACCGACATCCCGCCGCTGGACACCCTGCTCGCCGAGGCCGCGAAGGCCGACCGCATCCTGGAGAGGCATCATGAGCCTGGCCGCGCTGCAGCATAAGGTCGTCACCGGCCTGCACCGGGGCGGGCCGGCGCCCTGCCAACTGTTCGCGGACAGCCGCTGCGAGGCTCGCTTCGCCGTCTACCGGGCGAGCTACCTCGCCAACCTCACCGAGGCGCTGCGGGATGTCTATCCGGTGCTGGACCGTCTGCTCGGGCCGGACTGCTTCACGGGCGCGGCCCGGGCGTATATCGCCGGGCACCCTTCGGCGAGCGGCGACCTGCACGATTACGGCGCGGCCTTCGCGGAGTTCCTGGGGCACCTCGGGCCGGCCCGCGGATACGCCTACCTTCCGGACGTGGCCCGCCTGGAATGGCTCGCCCACGAGGCCTTCCACGCCGCCGAGGCCGAGCCCCTGGCACTGCGACGCCTGGGCGAGATCCCGCCGGCGCGATACGACACCCTGCGCTTCCGCCTGCACCCCAGCGTGCGCCTGCTGGCCTCGGCCTACCCGGTGCAGCGCATCTGGCAGGTCAACCAGCCGGACCATGCCGGAGACCCGCAGGTGGATCTGGACGCGGGCGGGGTGCGTCTCGCGGTCTATCGTGAAGGATTGCTGATCGCGCTGCTCCCCCTTTCCCCCGGCACCTACCGGCTGGCCGAAGGCTGCGCCGGCGGGGCCGATTTCGCGGCCGCCTGCGGGCAGGCGCTGGAGGCCGAGCCCGAGCTCGATCCCGGGGAGGCCCTGTACACCCTGATCCACCACAAGCTGCTGGTGGACATGAACAACGAAGAAGAGGAAGGAGGCATCTCATGAACCGGCTGCAAGCCCTGCTGCAGAAATCGTCGCAGCTGCTCGATCTGGGCGCCCCGCTGGCCGACCTGGCCATCCGCCTGTACGTCGCCAACGTGTTCTGGAAGGCGGGCCTGACCAAGATCCAGAGCTGGGACACCACCCTGACCCTGTTCGAGTACGAATACGCCGTGCCGTGGCTTTCGCCCGAACTCGCCGCCTGGCTCGCCACGGCGGTGGAACTGTCCATGCCGGTGCTGCTGGTGCTGGGCCTGGCGGGCCGCTTCGCGGCACTGACCCTGTTCGTCTTCAACATCATGGCGGTGGTCTCCTACCCGGGCCTGTCGGAAACCGGTCTCGAGTTCCACATCCTCTGGGGGCTGCTGCTGCTGGTGCCGGTCGTCCACGGCGTGGGCAAGCTGTCTTTGGACCGGCTGATCGGCCGGTGGTGGCGGAACCGCACGGTCTCCCGCCTGCATACCGCGTCGGCCTGAGGCATCGGCCATGTTCGGCAGCGGCAAGGCGTCGACCTACGAATCCCTGGTCCGGGCCTACACCCCGGACCTCTACCGCTTCGCCTACTGGCTCTGCCGCGACCGGATGCTGGCCGAGGACCTGGTGCAGGAGACCTGCCTGCGCGCCTGGCGCGGCTGGGACGGGCTCCGCGACACCCATGCGGCCAAGCAGTGGCTGTTCACCATCCTGCGCCGCGAACACGCCCGGCTCTTCGAGCAGGCCAGACCAGAAATGGTGGACCTGGAGGACGAGGCCGTCGAGCGCCTGGCGGGCCACAGCCTGCAGCCCCCGCTGGAGGCGCGCGAGGCCGTGATGCAGCTGCCCGAGTCCTACCGTCTGCCCCTGCTGCTGCAGGTGCTGGGCGGCTTTTCGGCCGCCGAGATCGGGGCCATCATGGACTGTACCGAGGAGGCCGCCCTGGCCCGCGTCTCGCGGGCCCGCCGGATGATGCGGCAGGCCCTCGACGGCCCTATGGAGACCAAGGAGAAGACGCGATGAACTGCCTGGACTTCATGCGCGAACTCAACGCAGACCCGCGCCGGCTGTCGGCCGCGGCGCGGGCCCATGCCGAAGGCTGCGCGGCCTGCGCCCGGACGCAGGCGCGGCAGGCGGAGCTCGAGCGCGAACTGGCCGCCGCTTTGAACATCCATCCGCCCGCGGGGCTGGCCGACCGCATCCTGCTCGAGGTCAAGCTGCAGCGCCGGCGCAGCGTCCAGTTCCTCGCCGTGGCGGCCGGCGTGGCCATGGCGACTGGCCTCACCCTCACGCTGCCGGTGCTGCGGCAGGCGGGCCTGCCCGCGGCCATGATCGCCCACGTGCAGGGCGAACCGCATCTGCTCACGATCCAGGCCCAGGCCACGCCCGAGGCCCTGGCTCGGGAGCTCTCGCGCATCGGCGCCGTCGCCGCCGCGCCCATCCCCGTGGTGCATGCCGCGCCCTGCGACGTGCCGGGCGGCGACGGCGGGCACGTGGTGTTCGATACGCCTTACGGCCGCGTCACCCTGCTGCTCGTGCCCAACCGCCGCGAGGACATCGGCAAACGCCTGGAGAAGGCGGGCTTCGTCGCCGTGGTGCGCGCCGCCCAGCGCGGCTGCTATTCACTCATCGCGCAGAACGAGCAGGCCCTGGCCGCGGCCGAGGCCATGCTGGCCGAGCGCATGCGCTGGCGGACCTGAACCGCAAAAAGCCCCGCCGCAGCGGGGCTTGGACAGGGGCGGGGCGACGCCTCACATGAGCACGAGGCCTTCGCGGCCGAAGAAATCGACCTCGCAGCCCAGCCTGCGCAGCGGCTCCATGGCCCGCCGCAGCCGCCCGTCGAAGCGCTTGGCCGCATCGAGCAGGATCATGGAGATCTGCCGGTGGCGCTGCACATAGTGGCTGACCGCCTCGCCGAGATCGCCCTCCGCGGTGACCAGGCGGAAGTCGATGCCCTCCTCCTCCAGCTCGCGCAGGAACTTGCCGAGCTGCTGGGTGGGCGCCCCCGTCGGCGACACCATCAGGATGTCCACGCGCCAGACCGTGTCCCTGCACAGCCGAAGGGCGCTGGCCAGGGCGCCCCGGACCAGCTGGCCGCCCTCCAGGGCGAGCAGCGCCACTCGGGGCTGGCGTGCATGGCCGGCCGTGTCGCGCGCGGGGGAGCTTGCAGTCTGCCCTACCGATACCGGATTCATCTCAGTCCCTCCAGATCACGTTGCTCACCAGGTTACGGCGATGCCCTCGACGTCGTTCTGCACCACCCGCGCCGGCAGGGACCGGTCCCGGGCACCCGGGACGAGCCGCTGGATGTCCTCGATGGTGAGCTCCGTGCCGACCGGCCAGGAGATGCCTCCGTGGCTCAGGAGCATCCTGTGGTCGCCCACCTCGTGGACCCGGTACAGCCCGATGCGGTGCCCGGCGTGGCGGACCTCCACGATGGGGCGCTCGGCTGTGGCGGGTGCCACGGCATTCCTCTGCATCTTGACCTCGTTCATGCACACCTCCTCGATCCAATGATTTGCGCCTGTATCTTGCGCTCTCGGTGTTGCCGTCTTGTGACGGTCTGCTATACGCCGGCTAGCGGTACGATGGACCGCATGGTGCCGGGCAATGATTTTTCAGCGTAGTAAATGCAGACTATGGGGCAATAAAAAATTTTTTATTCTCATGCTCATAAGGGTTTTTTAATTTTTGGCCAGCCGCTCCCTGAGGGCGGCCAGATCCGTCTCGGCGAGGGTCTCCTTCTCCAGCAATTGGGCGGCCCCCTCCTCCAGCAGCCCGCGATGCCCGCGCAGGACCTCCAGCGCCTTGTCGAAGGCGGCCCGCACGATCTCGCGCACGGCGCAGTCGATCTCCCGCGCCGTCTCCTCGCTGTATTCGCGGGGCATGAGCGAGCCGGCGGGCACGCCCAGGAACAGGGGCCGCTCGCCCTCGTAGCTGACGTGCCCCAGGCTCTCCACCATGCCGTAGCGCCTGACCATGCTGCGGGCGATGTCGGTCGCCTTGGCCAGGTCGTCCGCCGCGCCCGTGGACAGGTGCTCGAAGACCAGGTACTCGGCGGCCCGTCCGCCCAGGAGCACGGCCATCTTGTTCTCCAGCTCGGCCCGGGTCATGAGGTAGCGGTCCTCGGTGGGCCGCTGGATGGTATAGCCCAGGGCGCCGATGCCGCGCGGGATGATGGAGATCTTGTGCACCGGGTCGGTGCCCTTGAGCGACATGGCCACCAGGGCGTGGCCCATCTCGTGGTGGGCCACCACGCGGCGCTCCTCGGGGTTCAGGAGCCGGTTCTTCTTCTCCAGGCCGGCGACGATGCGCTCGATAGCAAGAGTGAAGTCGTCCAGGGTCACCGACTCGGCCCCGCGCCGGGTGGCGAGCAGGGCCGCCTCGTTGACCAGGTTGGCGAGGTCCGCCCCGGTGAAGCCCGGGGTGAGGGCGGCGATCTGCTCCAGGTCCACGCCCGGGGCGAGGCGGATCTTCCGGACGTGCACCTGCAGGATCTGGATGCGCCCCTTCTTGTCCGGCCGGTCCACCAGCACCTGGCGGTCGAAGCGCCCGGCGCGCAGCAGCGCGGGGTCCAGGATCTCGGGCCGGTTGGTGGCAGCGAGCAGGATGAGGCCGACGCTGGGGTCGAAGCCGTCCATCTCGCTCAATAGCTGGTTCAGGGTCTGCTCCTTCTCGTCGTGCCCGCCGCCCAGGGGATAGGCCCCCCGGGCGCGGCCCAGGGCATCGAGCTCGTCGATGAAGATGATGGCCGGGGCCTTGGCCCGCGCCTGCTCGAAGAGGTCGCGCACCCGGGCCGCCCCCACCCCCACGAACATCTCCACGAACTCGGCGCCGGAGATGGAGAAGAAGGTCACCCCCGCCTCCCCCGCCACGGCGCGGGCGAGCAGGGTCTTGCCGGTGCCCGGCGGCCCCACCAGGAGCACCCCCTTGGGGATGCGCGCCCCGAGCCGGCCGTACTCCCGGGGGTCCTTCAGGAAGGCGACGATCTCCTTGAGCTCCTCCTTGGCCTCGTCCACGCCGGCCACGTCGTCGAAGGTGACCTTGATGTCCGTCTCCATGTAGACCTTGGCCCGGCTCTTGCCGACGGCCATGAAGCCGCCGCCCAGGCCCTGGCGCTCGGCGAGCTTGCGGATGAGGAAGAGCCAGATCGCGAAGAAGACGGCGACCGGCAGCAGCCAGGCGAGCAGGTCGCGCAGCCAGGTCCTCTCCACCGCCTGGGCGTATCTGACGCCGTAGCGGTCGAGGTCGGCGGCCAGCTCCGGCTCCACCCGCGTGGTGACGAAGCGGGTGCGGCCGTCCGGCAGCGGGTCCTTCAGCACGCCCTGGATGGTGTCGGTGCCGATCTTCACCTCGCTGACCCGGCCGTCCCTGAGATAGGCCTGGAACTCGCTGTAGGGGATGTGCTCGACCTGGCGCACCTGGGTCCAGAGGCCGTGCAGCCAGAGCACGCCGAGGACGGCCAGGACGACGTACCAGAAGTGGATTTGGGTGTGTTTTTGCATGGCGGGTGCGCTTAAGGCCGCCTGCAGCGGCGGGCTCTTTCAGGGTAGAGCCCGCCGGCGGGTTTTTGAAGCATGTTACGGATCCGGCAGGGCGAAACTGCCGTGATAGGGGTCGGGAAGGGCTAGCGCCCTCCCCGCCCTCCGAACCGTACGTGC
>DYFL01000102.1 GCA_020725195.1 Hydrogenophilus sp. | reverse complement strand
GGCCAGCGCAGCCCGGACAACGACGGCCTCAACGCCAACTACGGCTTCGTCGTCACCCCGGCGGGCGTGATCCTCGTCGACTCCGGCGCGAGCCGCCTGGGCGCCGAGAAGCTGGCCGCCGCCATCCGCGCCGTCACCGACCGGCCGGTGCGCTGGGTCGTCAACACCGGCAGCCAGGACCACCGCTGGCTGGGCAACGACTACTTCGCGAGCCGGGGCGCCGAGATCATCGCCCTGCAACGCACGGCGCAAACCCAGGCCCAGTTCGCCGGGCAGCACATGGCGGGCCTCGGGCGCTTCCTGGGCGAGCGCCTCGAGGGCACGCGGCCCCTGCCCGCCCCCAGGACCCTGGCCGGCGACACCGCCACCCTGGAGCTCGGCGGCGAGACCCTGGTGCTCGCCTACACCGACGCCCACTTCCCCGGCGACGCCCGGATCTGGCTGCCGCGGCAGCGGGTGCTGTTCTCCGGGGACCTCGTCTATGTCGACCGCCTGCTCAGCGTGCTGCCCTGGTCCAGCGTGAAGAACGGGCAGCGCGCCTTCCGGGCCCTGGAGGCCCTGAAGCCCGCCCGCATCGTGCCCGGCCACGGCCGCGTCTGCGACCTGGACCAGGCACGGCGCGAGACCGGCGACTACTACGACTTCCTGGTGGAAAAGATCGGTGCGGCCGCGACCGAGATGGAATCCATGAGCGAGGTGCTCGACCGCCACATGGACCTGCCCGCCTTCCGCCATCTGCAGAACTACGGCGACCTGCACCGCGCCAACATGAACCGGGCCTTCACCGAGTTCGAGGCCGCGCCATGACCCCGACCCTGCAAGCGCGCATCACCTGCCCGCGCTGCGGCCACGCCGAGACCGAGACCATGCCCGCCGACGCCTGCCAGTGGTTCTACGCCTGCAAGGGCTGCGGCGCGCTGCTCAAGCCCCGGCCGGGCGACTGCTGCGTGTTCTGCTCCTACGGCGACGTGCGCTGCCCGCCCGTCCAGCTCGAACGCACGGGTTGCGGCGGCGGCTGCCGCCACTGAAGCCATGTTCGACGCCCTCGCTGCGCTCGTCGTCTTCGACCTCGCCGGCCTCGCGCCCGAGTCACCCCTGGGCGCGGCGGCTCACTTCTTCGTCATGGACGTGGCGAAGATCCTGGTGCTGCTCACCGCGGTGATCTACGCGATGGGCTGGCTGCGGGCGCTGCTCACCCCGGAGCGGGTGCGCGCCATGATGCGCGGCCGCTCCGGGCCGGGCGCGCGGCTCATGGCGGTGGGCCTGGGGGCGGTGACGCCCTTCTGCTCCTGCTCCTCCATCCCGCTCTTCATCGGCTTCGTCGAGGCCGGCATCCCGCTCGGGGTGACGCTCTCCTTCCTGATCGCCAGCCCCATGGTCAACCAGGTCGCTGTGGTGGTGCTGGCCGGGGTGATCGGCTGGCAGACGACCGCGATCTACGTGGCGACCGGGCTCACCGTCGCCTTCGTCGGCGGCTACGTGCTGCAGGCGCTCAAGCTCGAGCGCTGGGTGGAGGACTACGTCTGGAAGATCCACATGGGCGAGGCCCCGAAATTGGAACAGGACACCTCGCTCCGAGGCCGGCACGCCTATGCCTGGAACGAGGTGCGCCAGATCGTCGGCCGCATCTGGAAGTACGTGCTGATCGGCGTGGGCGTGGGCGCATACATCCACGGCTACGTCCCGGCGGACTTCATCGCCCGGATCGCCGGCGACGGCAGCGTGCTCTCGGTCGTCGTCGCGGTCCTCGCCGGCGTGCCCCTCTATTCCGATGCGGTGGGCGTCATCCCCGTGGCCGAGGCCCTGCTCGGCAAGGGCGTGCCCGTCGGCACCGTGCTCGCCTTCATGATGGCGGTGATCGCCCTCTCGCTGCCCGAGATGCTGATCCTGCGCCGCGTCGCCAAGTGGCCGCTCTTGGGCATCTTCGCCGCCTATCTTGCCGTCAGCTTCGTGCTGGTCGGCGTCACCTTCAACGCCCTGAGGACCGTCCTATGACCGCCGAACTCCATCCCTCCATCGTCGCCCTGGTCGCGCTCGCCGCCAACATCGCCGCCAAGCACCCGAAACAGGGCCTGTGTCAGCTCGACAGGCTGCGCGAATACGGCGTGCCCGAGGCCCACATCGACACCGTGATCGAGATCGCCCGCCACATCCGCGACGAGGCCGGCCAGCTGCTCGACATGGACTTCGACGCGGCCCGCACGCAGCCGCCCGAGGCCCCGGCCAAGCCCAAGGTGTCCAAGGGCAAGCCGCTCGACATCGCCGTCGCCGAGGCCTGCTGCACGCCCACGCCGGGCGGCAAGGCCTGCTGCTGAGCCATGGGTACCGAGGCTGGCGGGCGGGGCGTAGGCGTGGGAGCGGCTTCCCCCCATCCGGGGACAAGAGCCGCGAACGCAATGCCGACAAGGACTTCGCGGCCGAAGCCGCATCTCCCACAGGACACAACCTCAGGGCGACGGATCAGCAGGCTCGACATCGAATGGCGGCACCTGGTCGCCGAGGGCAACACCTGCAGGCGCTGCGGCGACACCGGCGCGGCGCTGCGCCAGGCGCTCGAACGCCTGCGTGGGGAGCTGATCCGGGCGGGCGTCGCCGTGAGCTTCCGCGAGACCCCGCTGGGGCCAGGGCAGCTGCCCGAGTCCAACCTCATCCTGATCAACAGCCGCCCGCTCGAAGATTGGCTCGGCGCAAAGGTCACCGAGACCCCGTGCGCCTCCTGCTGCGACATGGTCGGCGAGGCGGTCTGCTGCCGCGCCGTGGAACTCAACGGCAAGCTCTACGAGGCCATCCCGGAGGCCCTGATCCGGGACGCCGCCCGCGCGGCGCTGGCAATGGAAGGAAAGACGATGAAGACGATCGAGGTGCTGGGCAGCGGCTGCGCCAACTGCGAGACCACCGCCAGGCTGATCCAGGAGGTGGCGCAGGCCAAGGGCGTGGAGGTCGAGATCGAAAAGGTGCAGGACATGGGCGCCATCCTCGCCTACGGGGTCATGTCCACCCCGGGCGTGGTGATCGACGGCAAGGTGGTGCACGCCGGCGGCGTGCCGGACCGGAAGAAGATCGAGGCCTGGCTGGACTGACTTTCTGAGAGCCTGTCTCACGCCGCCCCGGGCGGCTACAATGGCCTCATTCCAACCCTGCCGGGCGCCGCCAGATGAATTCCCAGAACCCCCGCGACTATCTCGTCATCACCGCCTCGGGCGAGGACCAGGTCGGCCTGGTGCAGCGCCTCACCGGCAAGATCCTGGACGCCGGCTGCAACATCGAGGAGTCGCGCATGGCCCTGCTGGGCGGCCAGTTCGCCATCATCATGCTGGTCTCCGGGGCCTGGAACGCGCTGTCCAAGCTGGAGGCCCGGCTCGACGCCGTGGGCGAAGAGCTGGGCCTGGGCATCCTGCACCGGCGCACCAAGGAGCGCAGCCGCCTGCAGCCGCTCATCCCCTACCAGATCGAGGTCGTGGCCATGGACCACCCGGGCATCGTGCACAACCTGTCCAACTTCTTCGCCAGCCGCGGCATCAACATCGAGGACGTCAACACCAGCACCTACCCCGCGCCGCACACCGGCACCCCCATGTTCGCCGTGAGCATGCGCGTGGGCATCCCCGCCGACGCCCACATCTCCAGCCTGCGCGGCGATTTCTTCGACTACTGCGACGAACTCAACCTCGACGCCACCTTCGAGCCGCCGAGGACCTGAGCCCCCGGCCATGGCCATTGCGCGCCCCCGCCGCCTGCTCGGCCGCATCGCGGCGGCGGCCTGGGCGCTGGCCGCCGCCCCCGCCCTGGCCGCGCCGGCCTACAGCGACATCGAGCCCATCCTGCGCGAGCGCTGCGTGGTCTGCCACAGCGGCCCGGCCGCCCCGCAGGGGCTGCGCCTCGACAGCCACGCCGCCCTGATGCAGGACGGCGCCCGCGGCCCCGTGGTGCGCCCCGGAGACGCCGAGGGCAGCGAGCTCGTGCGCCGCATCAAGGGCACGAGCCAGCCGCGCATGCCGCTCACCGGCCCGCCCTATCTGAGTGACGCCGAGATCGGGCGCATCGCCGCCTGGGTGGCGGCGGGCGCCCCGGCGGGAGCGGCTGCGGCACCGCCCCCGGCCCGCAAGCTGCCCGAGGCGGGCGAGCCCGTGCACTACGGCGATGTCGCCCCCATCCTGCTGCAGCGCTGCGTCAAGTGCCACGCCGACCAGGGCCTCATGGGCCCCGCCCCCGAGGGCCTGCGCCTGGGCAGCCTCGAGCAGGCCCTGCAGGGCGGCGAGCGGGTCGCGATCGTGCCCGGCTCGCCCGCCGCGAGCGAGCTCCTGCGCCGCATCACCGGCCAGTCGCAGCCGCGCATGCCCTTTGACGGCCCGCCCTACCTCGGCGACGAGGAGATCCGCGTCGTCCGCGACTGGATCCTCCAGGGCGCCCGCGACGACCAGGGCCGCGCCGCCCCCATCCCCGTCGGCGCCCCCGTGCGCCTGCAGGGCCGGCTCGAAGGCCATTGGCGCATCGACGGGCTGGAGCTCTACCTGCCCCCCGGCGCCCGCATCGACAAGCGCCCGCAGCCCGGCGACACCGTCGAGCTGCGCGGCCGCGTCGGCGAGGACGGCCGCATCCGGGTCGAGCGCCTGCGCAGGCGGTGAGCCGCCCCCTGCAGACCGGCTACGATAGATGCCTCGTGCCGGCAGGGCGCTTCGTCTATCCTGAATCAGGCCCACTCCCGTCCTTCTTCATGAGCCACAAGCACATCGCACAACTGCTGCGCACCATCTTCCAGGACCCCATCAGCGGCAACATCCACTGGCGGGACGTGGAGTCCCTGCTGCACCACCTGGGCGCCGAGGTCGACCAGCACACGGGTGCCCGCATGCGCGTGGTGCTGAACGGGGTCGAGGGCATCCTGCACCGGCCGCACCACAGCAACGTGCTCAACCGCCAGGACGTCAAGAACCTGCGCGAGTACCTGGCCCGCGCCCGGGCGACGCCCTCGATGTACGAGGCCGAAGGGAAGCAGCCCTGAGCGCCTGGTTCGTCTATCTCCTGCGCTGCGCCGACGGCACGCTCTACGCCGGCATCACCACCGACGTCGACCGCCGCCTCGCGGAGCACAACGCCGGCAACGCCCTGGGCGCGCGCTACACCCGCAGCCGGCGGCCCGTGGAACTGGTCTACGTCGAGGCGGCCGAGAGCCGCTCGGCGGCGGCGAGGCGGGAGGCGGCGCTGAAAAGGCTGGATAGAGGCGAAAAGCTGGCGCTGGCAGATGCGACATCGTGGGAGCGGCTTCAGCCGCGAATCCCGGACCTTGTTCGCGGCTGAAGCCGCTCCCACCCCCCGCCGGACCCGTTTTTCCTGATACAATTCATGCACCTACGCCGCCGGCCGTCTTGACCGGCGGTTTTGTTTTATTGCAGCAGGCCCGATGACCGCCACCCCCTTCCCCCCCGAGCTCCTGCGCGACGTACAGCGCCGCCGCACCTTCGCCATCATCTCCCACCCGGACGCGGGCAAGACCACGCTGACCGAGAAGCTGCTGCTCTTCGGCGGCGCGATCCAGATGGCCGGCACGGTGAAGGCGAGGAAGAGCGCGCGGCACGCCACCTCGGACTGGATGGAGGTGGAGAAGCAGCGCGGCATCTCGGTCACGAGCTCGGTGATGCAGTTCGACTACGCCGGCCACACCATCAACCTGCTCGACACCCCCGGCCACGAGGACTTCTCGGAGGACACCTACCGGGTGCTCACCGCCGTGGACGCCGCGGTGATGGTGATCGACGCGGCCAAGGGCGTGGAGGCGCAGACCATCAAGCTCCTGGAGGTCTGCCGCCTGCGCGCGACCCCCATCATCACCTTCGTCAACAAGATGGACCGCGAGGTGAAGCCCACGGTGGAACTGCTGGAGGAGATCGAGTCGGTGCTCGGGATCGACTGCGCGCCGGTGACCTGGCCCATCGGCATGGGCAAGGCCTTCCGCGGCGTCTACCACCTGCTGCACGACCAGACCCTGCTCTTCACCGCGGGCGAGGAGCACGCGGGCGGCGCCACCGAGCTCATCGAGGGCCTGGCCAACCCCAAGCTCGACGCGCTCTTCCCGATGGAGGTCGGCCCCATGCGCGAGGACGTCGAGCTCATCCAGGCCGCGAGCCACCCCTTCGACATCACCGCCTTCCTGGCCGGCACCCAGACCCCCGTGTTCTTCGGCTCGGGCATCAACAACTTCGGCGTGCGCGAGATCCTGCAGGCCC
>DYFL01000011.1 GCA_020725195.1 Hydrogenophilus sp. | reverse complement strand
GCCCCGAGCGGCAGGAGGGCGAGGGCGAGGCAGAGGGCGGTGTGGCGCATGGCGTGCTCTCAATAGGTCGGCATGGCGGGGTCAACCTCCTTCGCCCACGCGTCCACGCCGCCCGTCAGGTTGATGACATCGGCGAACCCGCTGTGCTCCAGGAAGCGCCCGGCATGGAAGCTGCGCACGCCGTGATGGCAGATTACCACGATCTGCCGCCTGCGGTCCAGCTCGGGCAGGTGCGCAGGCAGGCTGCGCATGGGCAGCAGGCGGGCGCCCTCGATGCGGCAGACGTCGAATTCCCAGGGTTCGCGCACATCCAGCAGCAGCGGCTTGTCACGCCCCGGGTCGTCCAGCCAAGCCTTGAGCTCCGCGGGGCGGATCTGCCGCATCAGAACACGAAGCGCTCGGGCTGCAGGGCGTTGGCGAGCGCCTTGATCTCGGTCTCGAACAGCACCTCGGTGTGCCAGGCGTCCTCGGCGACCCGGGTGAGGAGCTCGGCGCGCATCACGGGCGTCTCGCCCACCACGGCGAAGAGCCGCCCGCCGACGGCGAGCTGCCTGAGGAAGGCCTCGGGCAGTACCGGGGTGGAGCCGGTCAGCACGATGGCATCGTAGGGCGCGCCCTGCTCCCAGCCGCGGGCGGCGTCGCCCTGCTCCAGGCGGATGTTGCTGTAACCGTGGGCGGCGAGCTTCTGCCCGGCCGCGTCCTTCAACTCGGGCACGATCTCCACGCTCACGACCTCGGCGGCCAGGCTGGCCAGGAGCGCGGTGAGGTAGCCGCTGCCGGTGCCCACCTCCAGGACCCGGTCGCCCTTCCTGAGCGCCAGGGCCTGGAGCACCCGGGCCTCCATCTTGGGCATCCACATCGCCTCGCCGTGGCCCAGCGGGATCTCCATGTCCACGAAGGCCAGGGAGCGGTAGACGGCGGGCACGAAGTCCTCGCGCCTCACCTTGAAGAGCAGGTCCAGCACCTGCTGATCCAGCACCTCCCAGGGGCGGATCTGCTGTTCGATCATGTAGTAGCGGGCGCGCTCGATGTCCATGGCCGATGTCCTTGCACTGAACGATAGGGCCATGTTAGCACGCACCCGGCCGGCAGGGGCCGCCGGACCCCGGCCGCGGCCCGGCCTTTTGCCCCGTGGGGAACTAACAGGAGTATGATTTGCCTCCTTATTTTTGTTGCTAGGGGTCCCCGGCCCGGCGACGCAGAACTGGCCCGGGGTGAGACATACCCTTGGAACCTGATCCGGGTCATGCCGGCGTAGGGAAGCGACGCACCGCACGCCGCTCCTTGCGACACACGAGAGTTAGGAGCCGCACCATGAACGCCAACCCAACATTCCTGGCCGCCACCGCACACGTCGACGAGGCCGCCATCCAGCCCCTGCCCAATTCGCGCAAGGTCTACGTCGAGGGCAGCCGGCCCGACATCCGCGTGCCCATGCGCGAGATCTCCCAGGCGGACACCCCCACCGCCTTCGGCGGCGAGCGGAATCCGCCCATCTTCGTCTACGACTGCTCCGGCCCCTACACCGACCCGCAGGCCAAGATCGACATCCGTGAGGGCCTGCCGGCGCTGCGCGCGCAATGGATTGCGGAGCGCGGCGACACCGAGCTGCTCGCCGGCCTGTCCTCCGAATACGGCCGCGCCCGCGAGCGCGACCCCCGGCTCGCCGAGCTGCGCTTCAACCTGAAAAGGCAGCCGCACCGCGCCAAGGCCGGCAAGAACGTCACCCAGATGCACTACGCCCGGCGCGGCATCGTCACCCCGGAGATGGAATTCGTCGCCCTCCGCGAGAACCTGCGCCGCCAGGAGTACCTGGAGGCCCTGCGCGCCAGCGGCCCGCAGGGCGAGCGGCTGGCCAGGCTGCTCGGCCGCCAGCACATGGGCCAGGCCTTCGGCGCCGCGATCCCCGAGGCGATCACGCCCGAGTTCGTCCGCTCCGAGGTCGCCCGGGGACGGGCCATCATCCCGGCCAACATCAACCACCCGGAGACCGAGCCGATGATCATCGGCCGCAACTTCCTCGTGAAGATCAACGCCAACATCGGCAACTCGGCCCTGGGCTCCTCCATCGCCGAGGAGGTGGACAAGATGACCTGGGCGATTAGGTGGGGCGGCGACACGGTGATGGACCTGTCCACCGGCAAGAACATCCACGAGACCCGCGAGTGGATCATCCGCAACGCGCCGGTGCCCATCGGCACCGTGCCCATCTACCAGGCCCTGGAGAAGGTGGACGGCCGCGCCGAGGAGCTCAGCTGGGAGATCTTCCGCGACACCCTCATCGAGCAGGCCGAGCAGGGCGTGGACTACTTCACCATCCACGCCGGGGTGCTGCTGCGCTACGTGCCCATGACCGCCAACCGCATGACCGGCATCGTCTCCCGCGGCGGCTCGATCATGGCCAAGTGGTGCCTCGCGCATCACAAGGAGAGCTTCCTCTACACCCGGTTCGAGGAGATCTGCGAGATCATGAAGGCCTACGACGTGGCCTTCAGCCTTGGAGATGGATTGCGCCCCGGTTCCATCTACGACGCCAACGACGAGGCCCAGCTGGGCGAGCTGAAGACGCTGGGCGAATTGACGCAAGTGGCCTGGAAGCACGACGTGCAGGTGATGATCGAGGGCCCCGGCCACGTGCCCATGCAGCTCATCAAGGAGAACATGGACCTGCAGCTGGAGTGGTGTGACGAGGCCCCCTTCTACACCCTGGGCCCCTTGACCACCGACATCGCCCCCGGCTACGACCACATCACCAGCGCGATCGGCGCCGCCCAGATCGGCTGGTACGGCACCGCCATGCTCTGCTACGTGACGCCCAAGGAGCACCTGGGCCTGCCGAACAAGGCGGACGTCAAGGAAGGCATCATCACCTACAAGCTCGCCGCCCACGCCGCGGATCTCGCCAAGGGCCACCCCGGCGCCCAGATCCGCGACAACGCGCTCTCGAAGGCGCGCTTCGAGTTCCGCTGGGAGGACCAGTTCAACCTCGGCCTCGACCCGGACAAGGCGCGCGAATTCCACGACGAGACCCTGCCCAAGGAATCGGCCAAGGTCGCCCACTTCTGCTCCATGTGCGGCCCGCACTTCTGCTCCATGAAGATCACCCAGGACGTGCGCGACTTCGCCGCCCGCGAGGGCCTGACCGAGGCCGAGGCCCTGGAGCGCGGCATGGAGGCGAAGTCCGTCGAGTTCGTGAAGCAGGGTGCCGAGGTCTATCACAAGGTCTGACCCCCGCCCCATGTCCCGCGCCCGTCCCTGGCTGATCGCCGCCCTCGTCGCCGGCCTCGCGGCCGCCGCCCTCTGGGCCTGGTCGCCCTGGAAGCCGGGCGCCGACGCCCCCCAGTACCGCCTCGGCAAGGTCGAGCGCGGCCCGCTGTCGGCGGCGGTGTCCGCCAGCGGCACCCTCTCGGCGCTCATCACCGTCCAGGTCGGCTCCCAGGTCTCGGGGCAGATCCGGGAGATCCTGGCCGACTTCAACTCCCCCGTGCGGCAGGGCCAGGTCATCGCCCGCCTGGACCCGGCGACCTTCGAGACCCGCGTGGCCCAGGCCGAGGCCGACCTGCGCGCCGCGGAGAGCGCCGCCGAGGTGGCCCGCGGCAACCTCGCCGTGCGCCGCGCCGAGGCAGGCAAGGCGCAGATCGCCCTGCTCGATGCCGAGCGCAGCCTCGGCCGCAAGCGCACCCTCGTCGCCCAGGGCTTCCTCTCCCCCGCGGAGCTGGACACCGCCCAGGCCGTCTCCGACACCGCCCGCCAGCAGCTCGGCCTCGCCCAGGCCGACGAGGGCGTCGGCGCCGCCCAGCTGCAGAACGCCCTGGCGGTGGTCGCCCAGCGCCAGGCCGCCCTGCGCCAGGCGCGGGTGGAGCTCGGCCACACCGTGATCCGCTCCCCGGTGGACGGCACGGTGATCAGCCGCAACGTCGACGTGGGCCAGACCGTGGCCGCCTCGCTGCAGGCGCCGGTGCTCTTCACCATCGCCCGCGACCTGAGCCGCATGGAGGTGAACATCGCCGTGGACGAGGCCGACGTGGGCCGGGTCGAGACCGGCCAGAAGGTGCGCTTCGGCGTCGACGCCTTCCCCGGCGAGCGTTTCGGCGGCGTGGTGACCCAGATCCGCAAGGCGCCGCAAACGGTCAACAACGTGGTGACCTACAGCGTCATGGCCCAGGTGGACAACCCGGACCTCAAGCTCCTGCCGGGCATGACGGCGAGCGCCCGCATCCTCACCGAGGAACGCCAGGGCGTGCTCAGGGTGCCCAACGAGGCCCTGCGCTTCCGGCCCATGCAGCCCGACGGCACGCCGTTGAAGACGGAGGTGCGCGCCCGCGAGGAAGGCCCGGGCACCCCCGGCCGCATCTGGGTGCCGGGCCCCGACGGCAGGCCGGCGCCGGTCCCGCTGCGCCTCGGGGTCAGCGACGGCAAGGCCACCGAGGTGCTCAGGGGCGAGCTGCAGGAAGGCGCGAGCCTCATCCTGGGCCAGGAGGAGGCCCGGGCCAGGCCCGCCGTCGGCCCCTTCGGCCGGCTGTAGGCAGCGGCCACACCGCCGGTTCGGCGCCTGCCCCCGCCATGCACCCCCCCTCGGACCCCCGCCCCCTCATCGAGGTCGAGGACCTCGCCCGCGACTACCCCCTGGGCGAGGTGGTGGTGCCGGCCCTGCGCGGCGTGAGCCTCGCGATCCGCCGCGGCGAGTTCGTCGCCATCATGGGGCCCTCGGGCTCGGGCAAGTCCACCTTCATGAACCTGCTGGGCTGCCTGGACCGGCCCACGGCGGGGCGCTACCGGCTCGACGGCGAGGACGTCACCGGCCTCGACCCCGACCGCCTGGCCGCACTGCGCAACCAGACCCTGGGCTTCGTGTTCCAGAGCTTCAACCTGCTGCCCCGGGCGAGCGCCCAGGAGAACGTCGAGCTGCCCCTGCTCTATGCCGGGGTGAAGGCCGCGGAGCGCCAGCGCAGGGCCCTGGAGCAGCTCGACCGGGTGGGCCTCGCGGACAAGGCCGGCAACCTGCCCGCCCAGCTCTCCGGCGGCCAGCAGCAGCGCGTGGCCATCGCCCGGGCCCTGGTCAACACGCCGGCCCTGATCCTCGCCGACGAGCCCACCGGGGCGCTGGACACCCGCACCAGCCTGGAGCTCATGGCCCTGTTCCAGGCGCTCAACGCCGCCGGCATCACCCTGGTGCTGGTCACCCACGAGCACGACATCGCCGCCTTCGCCCGGCGCGTGCTCGGCTTCCGCGACGGCCGGCTGGTGGAGGACCGGCCGCTGGCCGCGCCGCGCCGCGCCGCGGAGCTGCTGTGAACCTGAGCGACACCGCCCGCAGCGCCCTGCGCAGCCTGCGCGCCAACAAGCTGCGCAGCGCGCTGACCACCCTGGGGATCATCATCGGCGTGGCCGCCGTGATCACCATGCTGGCGGTGGGCGAGGGCGCGAAGCAGCGGGTGGCCGAGCAGCTCAGGGGCCTGGGCACCAATCTCATGCTGGTGCTGCCCGGCACCGTCACCACCAGCGGCGTGCGCCTCGGCGCCGGCAGCCGCAACACCCTCACCGAGGCCGACGCCGCCGCCATCCGCGACGAGGTGCCCCGGACCCTCGCCGCCGCCCCCGCCCTGCGGGGCACGGGGCAGATCGTCTACGGCAACCTCAACTGGTCCACCCTCATCTACGGCGTCACGCCCGAATACCTGGCGGCGCGGGAGTGGGGCGTCGCCCGCGGCCGGGCGCTCGACGACAACGACCTCAGGAGCGGCGCCAAGGTGGCCGTGGTGGGCCAGACCGTGGCCGAGATGCTCTTCGGCGGCACCGATCCCACCGGCCAGACCCTGCGGGTCAAGCACGTGCCCTTCACCGTCGTCGGGCTGCTCGCGCCCAAGGGCCAGAACCTCACGGGCCAGGACCAGGACGACGTCGTGCTGGTGCCCATCACCACCGCCCGCGGCCGCATCCTGGGCACGACCCAGGGGCGCCTCAGGACGGTGAACAACGTCACGGTGAAGATGGCCGACGGCGCCGACATGAAGACGGCCGAGGCCCAGGTGCGCGAGCTGCTGCGCCAGCGCCACCGCCTGCAGCCCGAGCAGGACGACGACTTCAACATCCGCAACCTCTCGGAGGTGGTCGAGGCCGAGCAGGCCGCCTCGAAGGCCCTCTCCGCGCTGCTCGCCGCGGTGGCCTCGGTCTCGCTGCTGGTGGGCGGCATCGGCATCATGAACATCATGCTGGTGTCGGTGACCGAGCGCACCCGGGAGATCGGCATCCGCCTGGCGGTGGGCGCGCGCCGGCGCGACATCCTGACCCAGTTCCTGGTCGAGGCGGTGATCCTCGCCCTCATCGGGGCGCTCGCCGGCATCGCCCTGGGCCTGGGCAGTTCGCTCGGCCTCGGCCGGGCCCTCGGCTGGGACATCGCCTTCCAGCCCCACGCGGTGCTGCTGGCGGTGGCCTCGGCCTCGGCGGTGGGCATCTTCTTCGGCTGGTACCCCGCGCGCAAGGCCTCGCGCCTCGCGCCCGTCGAGGCCCTGCGCTACCAGTAGACATGGCCTGCCGACCGGGCTGCGGTGCCTGCTGCATCGCCCCCTCCATCACCACGCCGCTGCCCGGCATGCCCCAGGGCAAGCCGGCGGGCGTGCGCTGTGTGCAGCTCGACGCGGACCGGCGCTGCCGCCTCTACGGCCGGCGGGAGCGGCCGGCGTGCTGCGCAGGCCTCGCGCCCGCGCCGGAGATGTGCGGCGCCGACCGGCAGGCCGCCCCTCGCCTGGCTCGCTGAACTGGAGGCCGCCACGCGCCCGTAGGCGGACCCAGTTCGGGCACAATAGCGGCAAACCACTGCCCGCACGCCATGGACAAAGCACAACTCCCCTGCGAACTGATCAGCTGGAACCGCTTCGCGAGCCTCGCCCGCCGGCTCGCCTTCAGGATCCGCGACGCCGGCTTCCAGCCCGACCTCGTCATCGCCATCGCCCGCGGCGGCTATGCCCCGGCGCGGGTGCTCGCGGACTACCTGGGGGTGATGAACATGGCCAGCATCAAGGTGGAGCACTACCGGGCCCCGCGCCAGGCCGTGCAGACCGTCATCCGCCACGGCCTGCCCGAGCGCATCGAGGGGCGGCGCGTGCTGATCGTGGACGACGTCTCCGACACCGGCGACACCTGGGAGGTGGCCATCCCCCACGTGCGGGAGCGGCTGCCCGCGGCCGAGGTGCGCACGGCGGTGCTGCTGCACAAGGCGGCCTGCCCCATGCAGCCCGACTTCTGCGCGAGGAAGGTGGTCAAGTGGCGCTGGATCATCTACCCCTGGGCGGCCGTGGAGGACCTGGGCGCCTTCCTGCGGGCGGCCGAGGCCCCGGTCCCCGACGCGGAGGCCTTCGACCGCCTGCTCAGGCAAAGGCACGGGCTGCGCGTGCCCAGGCAGACCCTGCAGGACGTGCTCGACCTGGCCGCCCGATGACGAAGAACCGTTACGATTAGGACACCCATTGGACCCCCTGCTCCTGCTCAAGGCCGCGATCCTCGGCGTCGTCGAGGGCCTGACCGAATTCCTGCCCGTCTCCTCCACCGGCCATCTCATCGTCGCGGGCGACCTGCTCGACTACACCGACGAGCAGAGCAAGGTGTTCAAGATCGTCATCCAGCTGGGCGCCATCCTGGCCGTGTGCTGGGACTACCGCGCCAAGATCGCGGCGGTCGCCGGCGGCTTCGGCACGGACCCCGCGCAGCGACGCTTCCTCGGCCACATCCTGGTCGCCTTCCTGCCCGCCGCCGTGCTGGGCTTCCTGTTCCACGGCACGATCAAGGCCTATCTGTTCAACCCGCTCACCGTCGCCGGCGCCCTGATCGTCGGCGGCCTCGTCATCCTCTACATCGAGAAGCGGGCCTACCACCCCCGCTACCAGACCGTGGACGACATCCCCTGGCAGACCGCGCTGAAGGTGGGCTTCGCCCAGTCCCTGGCCATGTTCCCGGGGGTGTCGCGGGCCGGGGCCACCATCATGGGCGGCGTGGTCTTCGGCCTGAACCGCAAGGCGGCGACCGAGTTCTCCTTCTTCCTCGCCATCCCCACCATGCTCGCGGCCACGGTCTACGACGTGTACAAGAACTGGGGGCTGCTGCGCTGGGAGGACCTGCCGGTCTTCGCGGTGGGCTTCGTCACCGCCTTCGTCGCCGCGATGCTCACCGTGAAGGCGCTGCTGCGCTACGTCTCCAACCACAGCTTCGTGGCCTTCGCCTGGTACCGCATCGGCTTCGGCATCCTGGTGTGGGCGAGCGCCTGGTTCGGCTGGGTGGAATGGAACGCCCACTGAGGGCCTGATCCAAAAGGGCGGTCATCCGCCCGGCAAAGAGGACGGCGGCAGCACGGCCCGGGCGGCCGCGCGGGGCAGACGCAGGGTGAAGCGGGTGCCCGCCCCGGCTCTGGACTCGAGCCCGATGTCGCCGCCCAGTCCCGCCACGGCCGCCCGCACGGCGTCGAGCCCCAGGCCCAGGCCGGCCACCGCCGTGACCGTCCCCGCGGTGCTGAAGCCGGGCCGGAACAGGCACTCGTGCAGGCGCTCCGGCGCCGCCGGCGCCTCCGGCGCGAGCCAGCCCAGCTGCCTGGCGCGCGCCGCCACGGCGGCCTCGTCGACGCCGGCGCCGTCGTCGCTCACGCTGATCCAAATCTGCGCGCCGTCCTCCCGGAACTCCAGGCGGACCTCCCCCTGCGCCGGCTTGCCCTGCCGCACCCGGTCGCCCGGCGCCTCGACGCCGTGGACCACGGCATTGCGCACCAGGTGCTCCAGGGGCCCGGCCAGGGTCTCCAGGATGGCGGCCGGGACCCTGCCGGCCTCGCCCAGGACGCCGAGCCGCACCCGCTTGCCGACCTCCAGCGCGGCCTGCCCGGCGGCGCCCTCCAGACGCCGGACCAGCAGCTCGGGCGTCAGGGCCACGGGGGCGGCCTCCTGCGGCGCGGCCGGGTCCTGCAGCCGCAGGAAGTGGCCGCGCAGGCCACGGCAGGCGGCTGCCAGATGCGCCCGGCCCGAAGGATCGGGCACGCCGCCCGGCAGGCCCCGGAGCCCGAGCTCCATCTCCTGGACCAGGGCCGCGAGGCCGTGGGCGCCCGCGGTGTGGGACAGGCCCTTCAGGGTGTGCAGCGCGTGGGCCAGATGCCGGCAGGCGGGGGCGTCCGCCGGGGCGGCCCGGCATCGCCCGAGCAGGGCCTCGATGCGCCCGAGCAGGGCCTCGGCCTCCTGCAGGAAGAGGCGGCGCAGCTGCGGGTCGAGCGCATCCGCGGACATCGGCTGCCGTCCCGCTCTTAGAGGGAGATCATCTCGAAGTCTTCCTTGCGCGCGCCGCATTCCGGGCATTGCCAGTTCACGGGCACGTCCTCCCAGCGGGTACCCGGCGGGACGCCCTCGCCGGGCAGCCCCTTCGCCTCGTCGTAGAGGAAACCGCAGACCACGCACATCCAGACACGGTATCTGGCCCCGGCCGCTGCGGTGGATTTCGCTGCGCTCATGTCGATCTGCGCCAAAACTTCGTTAGCATGGATAGAGGGCCGGAGTGGCGGCTGTGTAATAGAATTGGCGATTCTGCCCCAAGCCGCATCCGATGGCCATGCCCATTGCCGTCCCGCCCGCCGTGCTCACCTTCGCCGCCACCGACCCGACCGGCGGCGCCGGCCTCCAGGCCGACGTCCTCACCCTGGCCGCGCTGGGCTGCCAGCCGCTGTCCGTGGTCACCGCCGTGACCGTGCAGGACACCGTGGGCGTGGAGGACTTCACCACCCTGGAGGCGGAGTGGGTGATGGACCAGGCCCGCTGCGTGCTGGAGGACATCCCGGTCGCCGCCTTCAAGATCGGCATGCTGGGCAGCGTGGAGGCGGTGATGGCCATCGCCGAGGTGATCTCCGACTACCCGGACATCCCCCTGGTGCTCGACCCCGTGCTCGCCTCCGGCCGCGGCGACGAACTGGCGACGGAGAACCTCATCGAGGCCATGAAGGACATGCTCCTGCCGCAGACCACGCTCATCACCCCCAACAGCCTGGAGGCCCGGCGCCTGGCCACGGACGAGGGCCTGGATGCCGAGCCGCCCGGCCTGGAGGAATGCGCCGAACGGCTCCTGGAGCTGGGCTGCGAGTTCGTGCTCATCACCGGGGCGCATGAGCAGACCGCGCAGGTGGCCAACTCCCTCTACGGCCCGGAGGGCCTGATCCAGACCCTGGCCTGGGACCGCCTGCCCGGCAGCTACCACGGCTCGGGCTGCACCCTCGCCTCGGCCATCGCCGCCTTCCTGGCCCAGGGCGCGGACCTCCTCGAGGCCGTGAAGCGCGGCCAGGAATTCACCTACCAGGCGCTGAAAAACGCCTACCGCCCCGGCATGGGCCAGCACCTCCCCGACCGGTTCTACTGGGCGCGCGCCTCCGACCATGACGCTTAGGGGGCTCTACGCCGTCACCCCGGACTGGGACGACAGCCGGCGGCTCCTCGCGGCGACCGAGGCGGCCCTCGCCGGCGGCTGCCGGCTGGTGCAGTACCGCAACAAGGGCGCGAGCGACGGCCACCGGCTGGAGCAGGCGGGGGCCCTGCGGGCGCTCACCCGCCGCTACGGCGCGCGGCTCATCGTCAACGACCATGTGGAGCTCGCCGCCCAGGTGGAGGCCGACGGCGTGCACCTGGGCGGCGGGGACGGGGCGATCGCCGCGGCGCGCCGGCGCCTCGGCGCCGACAGGATCATCGGCGCCTCCTGCTACGACAGCCTGGAGCGGGCGCGGGCCGCGGCCGCGGCCGGGGCGGACTACCTCGCCTTCGGCAGCTTCTTCCCCTCGCGGGTGAAGCCCGGAGCGCGGCGCGCGGATCTCGCGCTCCTGCGCGCCGCGCGGCGCGAGTTCGCGCTGCCCATCGCCGCCATCGGCGGCATCACCCCGGACAACGGCGCCGCCCTCGTCGAGGCGGGCGCCGACCTGCTGGCGGTGATCAGCGCGCTGTACGAGGCGCCCGACCCCGGGGCCGCCGCCCGGCGATTCGGATCGCTGTTTCCCTCTCTCCCGCCTGCGGGAGAGAGGGAAACAGTGTCGCTACGCGACGTTGACTTTTACGAGGACTGACATGACTTCCCGCAACGACACCCTGTTCGAGCAGTCGCAGCACTGCATCCCCGGGGGCGTGAACTCCCCCGTGCGCGCCTTCCGCTCCGTGGGCGGCACGCCCCGCTTCTTCGCCCGCGGCGAGGGCCCCCGCGTCTGGGACGCCGACGGCAAGGACTATCTCGACTACGTCGGCTCCTGGGGCCCGCTCATCCTGGGGCACGCCCACCCGGAGGTGGTGCGCGCGGTGCAGGAGACGGCCGCGAAGGGCCTGTCCTTCGGCGCGCCCACCGAGCTCGAGCTGGAGATGGCCGAGCTCCTGGTCAGGCTCGTGCCCAGCATGGAGAAGGTGCGCCTGGTCTCCTCCGGCACCGAGGCGACCATGAGCGCCATCCGCCTGGCGCGCGGCCACACCGGCCGCTCGACCCTGATCAAGTTCGAGGGCTGCTACCACGGCCACGCCGACAGCCTCCTGGTGAAGGCGGGCTCGGGGGCGCTCACCTTCGGCCAGCCGAGCTCCGCCGGCGTGCCCGCCGAGGTGACCGCCCACACCCTGGTGCTCGACTACAACGACATCGGGCAGGTGAACCGGGTCTTCGCCGAGCGCGGCGCCGAGATCGCCTGCGTGATCGTGGAGGCGGTGGCCGGCAACATGAACCTCATCGCCCCGGCCCCCGGCTTCCTCGAGGCCCTGCGCGAGAACTGCACGCGCCACGGCGCCGTGCTGATCTTCGACGAGGTGATGACCGGCTTCCGCGTGGGCCTGGGCAGCGTCCAGGGCCTCTGCGGCATCACCCCGGACCTGACCACCCTGGGCAAGGTGATCGGCGGGGGGCTGCCGGTGGGCGCCTTCGGGGGACGCGCCGAGATCATGGACAGGCTCGCGCCCCTGGGGCCCGTCTACCAGGCGGGCACGCTGTCCGGAAATCCCGTCGCGGTGGCGGCGGGCCTCGCCACCCTCAAGGCCGTGCAGGCGCCGGGCTTCTACGAGGCGCTCGCCGCCCAGACCCGGCGCCTGGTGGAGGGCCTCGCCGCCGCCGCGAAAGAGGCCGGCATCCTCTTCTCCGCCCAGAGCATCGGCGGCATGTTCGGCCTCTACTTCGCGGCCAAGGCGCCGACGGGCTACGCGGAGGTGATGGCCGCCGACCGCGAGGCCTTCAACCGCTTCTTCCATCTCATGCTCCTGGAGGGCGTCTACCTCGCCCCCTCGGCCTTCGAGGCGGGCTTCGTCTCCGCCGCCCACACCGAGGCCGACATCGACGCCACCGTCGAGGCGGCGAGGAAGGCCTTCAATCGGCTGGCGCCGTGAGCGACGAGCTCGCCCCCGAGGACCTCCTGCGGCTCAACGTCCTGCTCGCCCAGGACGTGAGGGCGGTGCGCCTCGACGAATCGAACCTGGTGCTCCACGCCCTCACGGACAGGGGCGAGGCCTCGATGCCGCTGCACCCCACCTGCCGCGAGGACCGCTACCTGCGCCGGGTGCGCGAGTTCCTCTCGGGCCACGCCCTGGGCTCGCCCGGAGGCTACCCGGTGTACCTCACCCGCTGGACCCGCCAGGGCCAGCTCGCGAGCCCCAACCTCGGGCGCCTGCTGCTCACCGGCGAGCCCGAGGCGGTGACCGCCGTGGTCCACGCCCCCGGGCTCACGGACGAGCTCGCGGAGTATGCCTGGTGGGCGCAGCCCTCCATCGAGAACGCCCGCCTGATGCTGCGCCGGGAGGCCGTCGCCCGGGGGAAGATGGGCCGGGTGCTGGCCGACTTCCTCATCGAGCATCTGCCCTTCCTGCAGGACGAGCATCTCGCCATCATGGACACGGTGGCGGTGCTGCTCGCCTCGGGGGCGGTGGACGCGGCCGGGCGCGAGGCCGTCTGGCGGCGCGGCAAGCGGGCCAACAGCCATTACGTGGCCTTCCTGGAGGCGGGCTGCGCCCTGCCGGGGCCGCTGCTGGCGGAGCGGGCCGAGCTGGGGCAATGGCGGGAGGCCCTGGAAGGGCTGGCCGGCGGGGGCAACGCCTGCGCCGGGCTCCTGCTGGAGGCCTTCTCGGCCCAGGGCCAGACCTTCCTCGAGACCTGCGCCGAGATCCTGGAGCGGCCCGAGACCCAGGACGTGGTGAACCGCAGCCTCAACGCCCTCGGCCGGCGCTACGCCGCGGGCGAGCCCGAGGCGCTCGCGGCGGCGGCCGGATCGGTCGCGGCGGCGATCCCCGCGCTCGCCGCGGAGGCGCAGGCCGCCGCCGGCCTGGCCCGGGTGAGCGACCGGCTCACCGCGCCCATCTTCGCCCGCTCCACGGCCATCGGCTCGCTCATGCGGCGCAAGATCGAGCCGGTGACCCAGCCCATCCTGGCGCAGATCCGCCTCCTGCGCGGCCAGACTGCCGGGGCCGGGGGCCGCTGAAGGCGCAAAAAAGCCGGCCCGGGGCCGGCTTTTTCATTGTGCGCCCCTGACGGGGCCGCCCGCATCAGTGGTGATGCACGGCCTGCCCGCCTGCCATGGCGCGCACCTCGGCGGCGACCTCCACCGTCTGCTCCCTGCCCTTGCCGTCCTTGAGCACCAGCCTGATCGGCGCCTTCTCCCCCGCGACGAGGGGGGCCTTCAGGCCGATGAGCATGATGTGCAGGCCGCCCGGCTTCAGGCTCACGGTCCTGCCGCGGGGCAGCGCGATCTCCTTGACCGGGCGCATGACCATGACGCCGTCTTCCATGCGCATGGTGTGCAGCTCCACGGTCTGGGCCGCGGGGCTCTCGGCCCGGGTGAGCGTCATGTCCTCGGCGGCGGTGAGGTCCATGAAGGCCCCCGCCACCGGCTGGCCAGGCGCGGTGGCGCGGGCCCAGGCGTTGTCCACCCTGAGGCCTTGCGCCCAGGCGGGGGCGGACATCAGGCCGGCAATGAGGACGAGGGCTTGCACTTGGCGTCGCATCGGCATTCTCCTGTAAGGGCGGCGGCATCCCGGGGCTGCTCCGGCTGCCGCCCGAGATGTATCGGACACAAAAAGCCCCCTTGCGGGGGCCGTGAATCGAGTCGGGGGACTCGTGATGGAGACGTAATCCAGCTTAGCCGCACGAGGCCCGGGCCGGAATGCGACATATCGCCGCACCCCGCCCCGGCGGCCCGGCGCTACAATCGCCCCATGCCCTTGAACCCGGATTCCCCGGTCAACGCCCTCCCGACGGACCGCCGCACCGGGGATGCCCTCGCCGACCCGGCCGCGGGCCTGCTGCGGCGGCTGTTCTGGCTGCGCTGGCTCGGGGTCGCGGGCCAGGTCCTGGCCATCCTCCTGGTGCACGCCGGCCTGGGCATGCCGCTGCCCCTGGCGCCCATGCTGGCGATCGCGGGCCTGCTCGCCCTGATGAACCTGGCCGTCGCGCTGCGCCTCGGGCAGCCCTGGCCGGCGAGCGAGGCCGAGGCCTTCGCCCACCTTGGGGTGGACGCGGCCGCCCTGGCGGCACAGCTCTATTTCAGCGGCGGCTACACCAACCCCTTCGTCTCCCTGCTGCTGCTGCCCGTCATCCTGGCCGCCACGGCCCTGCCCGCCGCCGCGGCCTGGCTGATGGCGCTGCTCACCGCCTCGGCCTACACCCTGCTCGTCTTCTTCCATCTGCCCCTGCCGGCCCCGGCCGGGCTGGACGCCTTCGACCTGCACCTCTGGGGCATGTGGTTCAACTTCGCGGTGAGCGCCGCCTTGGTGGTCGGCTTCGTGACCCGGCTCGCGGCGAGCCTGAGGGCGCGGGAGCGGCAGCTCGCCGAGGCGCGGGAGAAGGCGCTGCGGGACGAGGGCCTCTTCGCCCTGGGCATGCTCGCCGCCGGCGCCGCCCACGAGCTGTCGACCCCCCTGGGGACCGTGGCCCTGGTGACCCGGGAGCTGGAGGCGGACTACGGCGACGATCCGGAGCTGGCGGAGAGCCTGGCCCTGCTCGGGGCCCAGACGGAGCGCTGCAAGGCCCTGCTCACCCGCATGACCGCCGCGGCCGGGGTGAGCCGGGGCGGCGAGACCCTGCCCCTGGACGAATGGCTGGAGAAGACGGTGGAGGACTGGCGCCTGATGCGGCCCGAGGTCGCCGCGGCGAGCCGCTGGGAGGGCGCGCGCCCGGCCCCGGCGGTACGGCCCGACCCCGTGCTCGCCCAGGCCCTGGTGAGCCTCTACAACAACGCGGCCGACGCCTCGCCCGGGGCGGTGGCGATCGAGGGGGCCTGGGACGCGCAGCACCTGACGGTGCGCGTGCTCGACAGCGGACCCGGCCTGCCCGCGGAGCTCGCCCGGGCGCCGGGCGCCGGCTTCTTCAGCACCAAGGGCGAGGGCCGCGGCCTGGGGCTGGCCCTGGTCCAGGCCGCCGTGGAGCGGCTGGGCGGCCGCCTCGCCCTGGCGGCGCGCGAGGGCGGCGGCAGCGCGGCCAGCCTCAGCGTGCCCCTGGCCGGCCTGAGGGCGGCGCCGTGAGCGGGACGCCCGCGGCCGGCCTGTCGCTGCTCGTCGTCGACGACGACGAGGCCTTCCGCACGGTGCTCGCCCGCGCCATGAGCCGGCGCGGCCTCAAGGTGGCGAGCGCATCCGGCGCGGAGCAGGCGCTCACTCTGGCCCAGGCGCAGCCGCCCGACGCCGCCGTGGTGGACCTGAGGATGCCCGGCGAGTCGGGCCTCGCCCTGGTGCCGCGGCTCAAGGCCCTGAACCCGGCGATGCGCATCGTGGTGCTCACCGGCTACGCCAGCATCGCCACCGCCGTCGAGGCGATCAAGCTGGGGGCGACGCACTACCTGGCCAAGCCGGCCGACGCCGACGCGATCCTCGCCGCCCTCTACCGGGACGCCGGCGACGCCGGGGTGGAGCCGGCGGAGGCGCCGCTGTCGGTCAGGCGGCTGGAGTGGGAGCACATCCAGAAGGTGCTCGCCGAGCACGACGGCAACGTCTCCGCCACCGCGCGCGCGCTCAAGATGCACCGGCGCACCCTGCAGAGGAAGCTGGAGAAGAAGCCGGTGAGCGACGAGTGATGAGTGCTGAGTGCTGAGTGGCGTGTGCTGCGAAGAGGGGTGCCCCCCGCTCGGCACTCAGCACTCAGCACTCAGCACTCTTACAGCGTCTCGATGCTGAAGCTGCGGTTGGTGTAGATGCAGATGTCGCCGGCGATCTCCAGGGACCGGCGCACCACCTCCTCCGGCCCCAGCTCGGTATTCTCCAGCAGGGCCCGGGCGGCGGCCTGGGCGTAGGCGCCGCCGCTGCCGATGGCGGCGATGCCGAACTCCGGCTCCAGCACGTCGCCGGCGCCGGTGAGGATGAGGGTGCTCTGCTTGTCGGCCACCGCCAGCATGGCCTCCAGGCGCCGCAGGATGCGGTCGGTGCGCCAGTCCTTGGCCAGTTCCACCGCGCTCCTGACCAGGTGGCCCTGGTGCTTCTCCAGCTTGGCCTCGAAGCGCTCGAACAGGGTGAAGGCGTCCGCGGTGCCGCCGGCGAAGCCGGCCAGGACCTGCTCCTGGTAGAGGCGGCGCACCTTGCGGGCGCTGGCCTTGATGACCACGTTGCCCAGGGTCACCTGGCCGTCGCCGCCCAGGGCCACCTGGCCGCCGCGGCGCACGGAGAGGATGGTGGTGCCGTGCCAGATCTCGCTGCTCATGACCTCTCGTTCCCGCCTCGATGGAAGGCTTTGATTATAGCCCTGCAGGCCGGATGGCCCGCCCGACGGCCAGGGCGCAGGCGGCCAGCGCCACCACGATCACCGCCCCCGCCGGCCAGTCCAGGGTGGCGGAGAGGGCGAGGCCGATGCCGTAGCCCGCGGCGCCGAGGCCGTAGCCCACGACGAGGCCCCGTGCGCGGCCCAGGCGGCGCACCGCCAGGGCGGGCAGGATCAGGCTGGCGAAGACCAGCCACACCCCCACGAGCTGCACCGACACGGTGACGCAGAGGGCCAGGGCGAGGTAGAAGGCCCAGGGCCGGCCGCGGAAGATGCGCCAGAGGCCCAGCGCCGCGACGCTGGCCCCTGCCGCCAGGCCCAGCTGGGGCCAGCCGGTCCAGAGGACCTGGCCCACCAGCAGGTCGCGCAGGTGCTCGCCGCCGTGCGGGTCGTGGGCGGAGACCAGGGCGGCGAGGCTCGCCGCCAGCACGAAGAGCGAGCCGATCAGGGGCTCCTCCAGGTCGGGCCAGTGCCGCTCGATGCGGGCGAGCAGCCAGGCGCCGAGGAGCGCGGCGCCGAAGGCCGCCGCCTGCACCTCCCAGCCCGCCGCCTCCCAGCCGAAGGCGTGCGCGGCGATCACCCCCAGGCCGGCGATCTGGGCCACGGCCAGGTCGACGAAGACGATGCCGCGGGCGAGCACCTGGCGGCCCAGGGGCACGTGGCTCGCCAGGACCACGAGGCCGGCGAGGAACGGTGCCGCGAGCCAGGCCAGCTCGCTCACCGGGCCGCCGCCTGAAGCAGGCGTTCCAGGGTGTCGTCGAACAGCCCGAAGAGGTCGCCCGCCCGCTCCGAGCCGCCCACGGTGAACGGCAGGGCCACGGCCGGGATGCCGGCGCGCGCGGCGATCCAGGCGCTGGGGCGCTCGGACTGGTAGGCGGCGCGGACGACCATCCGCGCCGGGCGCGTGCGCAGCGCCTCCAGCACCCGGGCGAGGTGCGCGGCGGAGGGCTCCAGCCCGGGCTTGGGCTCCAGCACGGCCACCTCCTGGAGCCCCAGCCACTGGTAGAGGTAGGGGAAGCCCTGGTGCTGCGAGACCACGGCCACCCCCCTGAGCGGGGCGGCCCGCGCCTCCCAGCGCCCGATGGCCTGCTGCCAGCGCCCGGCGAAGTCGGCGTGGCGCGCGGCGTAGTGGCCGGCGTAGGCCGGGTCGAGCTCACTCAAGCGCCGCGCCAGGGCCTCGGCCACGCGGGCGATGTTGTGGGGGCTCGTCTGGATGTGGGGGTTGCCCTGGGCGTGCACGTCGCCCTCGGCGCGGTCCACCCGCGCGGGCCTGTCCAGGAGCGGGACGTAGGCCGCCGCCTCGAAGTGCCCGGGCCGGCCGGGCTGGATGCGCGGGTTGGCCGACTCCCGCAGCAGCACCGGCAGCCAGCCCGCCTCCAGCTCCGCGCCGGTGCAGACCACCAGGTCCGCCCGGCGGGCGCGGGCGATGAGCGAGGGCCGCGCCTCGATGCGGTGCGGGTCCTGGTAGGCGGTGGTGGCGGAGTGAACGCTCACCTTGTCGCCGCCCAGCTCCCGGGCGAGCGCCGCCCACTCCGGCTCGCAGGCGAGCACGTTGAGGGCGGCCTGGGCGGGGAAGGAAAACAAGGCCAGTAACCACAGAGACACAGAGGCACAGAAGGCTGGGAGCACGTTGGGTCTTCCTTGTGGGAGCGGCTTCAGCCGCGAACGGCGGCGGCACGGGGCGAAATCGCGGCTGAAGCCGCTCCCACGAAGCCGCAGCCGTGGGAACGTGATCTTCAATCTGCGCCCTCCTCTCAGAACTTGTGCGCGCCGTGGGCGCCCAGGCTCATGATGTACTGCAGGGTGACCTGGTTCTCGCTGATGCCCTCCATGGAGCGGTCGCGGGCCCACTGCAGGCGGACGCGGGAGAACTCCGAGGGCGACCAGTCCGTCATCAGGCTCCAGCGGCTCGGGCTGTAGTCCGCCGCCTCGAGCGGCAGCGCCCCGAAGTCGACCGTGCCGGAATCCAGGCGGTCGTAGCGCACACCCACACGCCAGCGGGGCATGAACTGGTAGACGCTTTGGGCGTACCAGCCGGACTGCCGCGAGCGGTATGCGTCGCTGCCGTCGGTGCATGCGCCCCCAGCGGGGCCGTTGTCCTCGCAGACGAGGTCCCCGCTTTCGCTGCGCCGGAAGTATTCGGCCTGCAGCTTGAGATTGCGGTACTTGGGATTGCCGTCCGGCGCCCACTTCCAGACGAAGTCGGCCACCCAGGCGCGCGAGGTGCCGGTAAAGTGCGTCTCCGCCTCGACCTCGTTCGTGTCCTCCCAGTGGCCGGCGCGCCCCTCGGGCCGGGCGCGCAGGTGGGCGAGCCCGGCCCGCCAGCCGTGCTCGACGCCGACGTCGCCGCCCACCTTGGCGAAGGCGCTCCAGGCGCCGACGCCGTTGCCGCCGCGCTCGGTGCCCGGGAAGTTCTGGCCGCGGCCGGCCTCCAGGCCGAACTCCAGGAAGGTCTCGGTGGGTGCCAGCCACTTGAGCTGCACCCCGTCGTGGCTGAAGCGCTCGCCGAACAGGGCCTGGTACATGAGCGGCACCTCGGCGAAGTCCCAGGCGTGGGGGTGCTGCTCGTTGACGTAGCCCAGGCCGGAGTAGAAGCGGCCGCCCTTGAGGCTCAGGCCCTCGCTCAAGCCCAGGGTCTGGAACCAGGCCTCCTCCGTCTTGACCTCCTCGTCCACCAGGGCGACGGTGGCGTAGCCGCGGAAGTAGGGGTCGACGCTGGCGCTCAGGACCAGCTCCGAGTGGTCCACGCTGAAGCCGCGCTCGGTGCCGTGGGCGTGTCCGCCTGCGGGCAGGAAGCCGGTGAGGCCGCGCTCCTCGATGTCCTTGCGGTGGGCGTAGCGGCCCTGGAGGATGAGGCTCGCCTCCGGGTTGAAGCCGGAGGCGGCGGCGGGCGCCGCGGGCTCCGGGGCGGCCGGCCTGGCCTCGGCCGCCTGCAGGCGCGCCTCCAGGTCCTTGAGCCGGGCCTCGTAGTGTTGTTTGAGCCGCGCGAACTCGGCGCGCAGGGTGTCGATCTCGCCATTGGCCTGGGCCTGGCCCCAGGCGCCCAGCAGGGCGCAGGCCAGGATGCTGCGTTTGAACATGGTTCACCTCGTCAGAGAATGGATGGCGCCTCCGGCGGAGGCATCCGCCGGAGGCCGTCGATCGCTCAGGCGAGGGGTCGGGGTGGGGCGCGGGGGGCGTAGGGGAGGATGGAACGCGGGGTGTGGCCGTGCCGGGCGGGCGCGAAGCCGGCCGGCTCCGCGCTTTCGGCCGCCAGTTCGGCGTGCGCGGCCGGCGTGGCATGGTCGAAGGCGGAATAGGCGACGCAGAGCTGGCAGGCGGCGTGGGGGCGGTCCTTGTCGCCCTCGGCGAGGTGGCTGAGGGCGTGCAGCGTACCGCCCAGCTGGCCGAGCAGCAGGGCGAGGCCCAGCAGGGCCGCGGCGAGCCAGTTGCGGCGCATCATCCCGGGAAAAGCGGTTGATCCGCAGATGACGCAGATCTACGCAGATATTTCAAAGGATCAGCCCCTTCCAGCCTGCCGCCCATGCGGGGCGTCTGAACATTCCGGCAAGCCGTCGATTCGATAAGCCTTTATCTGCGTTCATCGGCGTCATCTGCGGATTCAAGGATCATTTGGGCGGGACCGGGTCGTGGCCGCCCGGGTGGTAGGGGTGGCAGCGGCCGATGCGGCGGATGGCGAGCCAGCTGCCCTTGAGGGCGCCGTGCTGCCTGACGGCCTCCTTGGCGTATTCCGAGCAGGTGGGGGTGAAGCGGCACTGGCTGCCGAAGTAGGGCGACAGCGCCACCTGGTAGACGCGGATCAGGCCGACGAGAAGCTTCTGGGCGAGATTCACGGCTTCGGCTCAGGCCTGGGCGGCCGGTGCGGGACCGGGCCGCCCGGGATCAGTCGGCGTAGAGCCTTTCCAGGCGCTCGTGCTTTTCCTGGGCCTCGATGGACAGCTCCGCGGTGGGCCGGGCGAGCAGCCGGGGCACGCCGATGGGCTCGCCGGTCTCCAGGCAGTAGCCGTATTCGCCGGCCTCGATGCGCCGGAGCGCCGAGTCGATCTTCTTCAAGAGCTTGCGCTCGCGGTCGCGCACGCGCTGCTCCAGCATGTTCTCCTCTTCCACCGTGGCGCGGTCGTTGGGGTCGGCGAAGACCTCGTTCTCCTTGAGGTGCTCCCCGGTCTCCCGGGCGTTGGCCAGGATGTCTTCCTTCATGGCCAGGAGCCGGGCCCTGAAGAACTCGAGCTGGGCCTCGTTCATGTAGTCCTTGTCGGACATCTTGAGGATCTGGGCCTCGGTCAGGGCCTGGGCAGGTGCCTTCTTGGCGGTGGTTGCGGCTTTCTTGGTGGCGGCCACGCTTAGTCCTCCTGCGAAACGCGTCAAGGGTGTTGCAAATGAAGCGGTTATTGCCTTAAGCAAATGGCGGTGCATTATGCCACGGTTGTCGGGGTGAATACCCCCTCGGCCGCGGCCAGGGTGAAATCTTCCAGCAGCTTGCGCACGAAGCCTTCGTCCAGGTCGCTGACGATGAACACGAAGCGGCTGCGGCGGTCGTCGTCGGGCCAGGCGGCCAGCCGGGCCGGCGGGTGCAGGACGTGCTGCACGCAGTGCAGCACCACGGGAGCGGCCTCGCCCTTCACGTTGACGATGGCCTTCAGGCGCAGCAGGTGCTGCGGCCGGAAGGCCACCAGCATCTCCAGGGCGCTCTGCACCCCCATCCAGTCGAGCGGCGCGTCGAAGCTCAGGCTGAAGGCGCGGATGCGCTCGTCATGGGCCGCTGGCACCCGCCCGCCCAGGCGCCCCCGATCGGCCGGCCGGTAGCGCTGGGCACCGAGCCAGCGCTGCAGCTCGGCGGGCTTTGCGTCGGGGTCATGGAAGCCCGCCTCCAGAAGAAGCTCCGGGTCGATCTCGCCGTGCAGCGCCCTGTACCGGGGCGCGGCCGGATTGAGGGCCGCGAGCCGCGCCTCGAGGGCCTCGAGTGCGGCCGGCTCGGCCAGGTCGGCCTTGGTGATGAGCAGCCGGTCCGCCACCGCCACCTGGCGGGCAGCCTCGACATGCGCGTCGAGCTGGCCGCCGGCGAGGACGGCGTCCACGGTGGTGACCACCCCGGCCAGCCGGTGCCGCGCCGCGAGCCAGCGGTCGTGGAGCAGGGTGTCCAGGATGGGGGCCGGGTCGGCGATGCCCGTGGTCTCGACGACGATGCGCTCGTAGGGCGGCAGCCTGCCGTCCTGGCGGCCCAGCCAGAGGTTCTTCAGGGTCGGCGCGAGCGCGCCCTGGACCTGGCAGCAGACGCAGCCGCCGGCGAGCAGCGCGAGCGGGCCGCGGGTCTCCTCCAGCAGCCGATGGTCCAGCCCCACCTCGCCGAACTCGTTCATGACCACGGCGGTGAGGGGCTTTTGGCGCAGGAGCCGGTTGAGCAGGGTGGTCTTGCCGCTGCCCAGAAAACCCGTCAGCAGGGTGACCGGTAGGGTCTCGATAGGGGAAACGGGTGGCATAGGAAGGCTCTGACGGGTTTCAGTGCAGGCTGACTTGCCACGGGCAAGTCAAGCCGCAGGCCGGCCGGAGCTAAAGCCGGTGAGCAGGGTGACCGGGATGAACTGCTTTTCGTAGACCATCGGGTTTGCTTAATAAACAGGCGATTATAGCGAAGCCGAAAGGCGAAAGCCGGTAAAATGCCGTTTTGACTGGATAGTGTTATGGCCGATACCGAACTGCACAAGGGCCGGGCCAAGACCGCGCGCATCCCCATCAAGGTGGTGGCCAAGCCGCGGATCGGGATGCCGGCCTGGATCCGGGCCCGCGCGCCCAACGCCCCCGAGGTGGCCCGGCTGAAGGCGATTTTGCGCGAGCAGGGCCTGCACACGGTGTGCGAGGAGGCCTCCTGCCCCAACCTGGGCGAGTGCTTCCGGCACGGCACCGCCACCTTCATGATCCTGGGCGACCTGTGCACCCGGCGCTGCCCCTTCTGCGACGTGGGCCACGGCACGCCCCTGCCGCCCGACCCCGAGGAGCCCCGCCGCCTGGCCGAGACCGTGGCGGCCATGGGGCTCAGGTACGTGGTCGTCACCAGCGTGGACCGCGACGACCTGCGGGACGGGGGCGCGGCGCACTTCGCCGCCTGCATCCGGGCGCTGCGCGAGCGCTCGCCCGCGACCCGCATCGAGATCCTCACCCCCGACTTCCGCGGCCGCCTGGAGGCCGCGCTCGACATCCTGGCGGCCGAGCCCCCGGACGTGATGAACCACAACCTGGAGACGGTGCCGCGCCTCTACAAGGCCTGCCGGCCGGGCGCGGACTACGCCCACTCGCTCAGGCTCCTGAGCGAATTCAAGGCCCGGGTGCCGGGCGTGCCGACCAAGTCCGGCATCATGCTGGGCCTGGGAGAGACCGACGCGGAGGCGCTGGCGGTGATGCGCGACCTCAGGGCCCACGGCGCGGACATGCTCACCGTGGGCCAGTACCTGCAGCCCTCGGAACATCATCTCCCGGTGGAGCGCTACGTGACGCCGGAGCAGTTCGCCGAGTTCGAGCGGGCGGCGGCGGAGCTGGGCTTCAGGAACGCGGCCTGCGGCCCCATGGTGCGCTCCAGCTACCACGCCGACCGGCAGGCGGCCGGGGTCTGAGGGCTTCAGGGCGCGAGCCGGCAGCAGTCGCGTCCCGCCGCCTTGGCCGCATAGAGCGCGACGTCGGCGCGGCGCAGCAGGTCGACGCCCTTCTCGCCCGGCTTCAGCTCGGCGATGCCCGCGCTGAAGGTGGCGTGGATCGCCTGGCCCTCGAACGCCAGCGGCGTCTGGGCCAGCAGCGCCCGCAGGCGCTGCGCGATCAGGCGGGCGGCCTGGACGCCGGCGTCGGCCAGCACGATGACGAACTCCTCGCCGCCGTAGCGCGCGAGCGCGTCGGACTGGCGCAGCACGGAGCGGATCGCCTTGGCGAAGTGCACGATCATCCGGTCGCCGGCCTCGTGGCCGTAGGCGTCGTTGATCGACTTGAAGTGGTCGATGTCGGCCATGACCAGGCACAGGCTGCTCTGGTGGCGCTCGGCGCGGGCGACCTCGCGGGCGAGGACGTCGTCCAGCCCGCGCCGGTTGAGGGTGCCGGTGAGGGCGTCCTCCCCGAGCATGCGGTTGGCGTGCAGGAGCTCCTGCTGGAGGCGGTGCACGGTGTCCTGGGTCTGCCTGAGCTCGCGGCGGCCGGCCTCCACGCTCTCCTGGATGCCGCTCGCCTGCAGGAGCAGGGCGGCCACGCTGCGCAGGATCCCCTCCCGCTCCCGGCTCGCCTCCAGCTCGCGCGCGCTCTCCTGCAGGCGCCGGCTCCTGCCGTCCAGGTCCGCCGCCAGGTGGTCGGTGACGCCCGCGGTCTCGTCGATGAGTTCCTTCAGCGAACGCACGAACTCCTGGCAGGGCTCCGACTCCAGGAGCTGGGCCAGGTCGGGGTGCAGCCGGGGCAGGGGCTTGACGGAGAATTCGTAGTACAGGCGCGCGAAGTTCTCCGGCGTCGGCGGCTGCCCGGTGTCCTGGAGCTGCTGCAGCACCAGGGCGGCGAGGGTGCGGGGATGGCGTTCCATGGCGTCAGAGATTGTGCGGAGGCCTGCGGTGGCGGGCCAGGTGGCATCGTAGCCGAACACTGGCGATAATGTCGGCATTTTTCGCCGGCATCCCCATGCACCTCCACATCCTCGGCATCTGCGGCACCTTCATGGGCGGCATCGCCGTCGTCGCCAGGCAGGCGGGCCACCGGGTCACCGGCTGCGACGCCGACGTCTATCCGCCCATGAGCACGCAGCTCGAGGCCCAGGGCATCGAGCTCATCGAGGGCTACGGCGCCGACCAGGTCGGGCTCGACCCCGACGTCTACGTCATCGGCAACGTGGTCACCCGCGGCAGGCAGCCCCTCATGGAGGCGATCCTCGACCGGGGGCTGCCCTACACCTCCGGGCCGCAATGGCTCGCCGAGCACGTCCTGCGCGACAAGTGGGTGCTGGCGGTGGCGGGCACCCACGGCAAGACCACCACCTCGGGCATGCTGGCCTGGATCCTGGAGGACGCCGGCCTCGATCCCGGCTATCTCGTCGGCGGCGTGCCGCGCAACTTCGGCGTCTCCGCCCGCCTGACCGCGAGCCCCTTCTTCGTCATCGAGGCGGACGAGTACGACACCGCCTTCTTCGACAAGCGCTCCAAGTTCGTGCATTACCGCCCGCGCACGGCGGTGCTGAACAACCTGGAATACGACCACGCCGACATCTTCCCCGACCTCGCTGCCATCGAGACCCAGTTCCACCACCTGGTGCGCACCGTGCCGGCCAGCGGCCTGATCGTGGCCAACGGCCGCGAGGCGAGCCTGGAGCGCGTGCTCGCGCGCGGCTGCTGGACGCCGGTGGAGCGCTTCGGCTCTCCCTCTGGGAACCTGCGCGGCCGCACCCCCTCCCCTAACCCTCCCCCGCTTGCGGGAGAGGGGGACAATGGGTCGCTCCGCGACGCTGCGTTCAACGGCTGGCAGGCGGTGGAGCGGGGGCCGAACGCCTTCGACGTGCTGCTCGACGGCCAGATGCAGGGCCGGGTGGAATGGGAGCTGCTCGGCGAGCACAACCGCCTGAACGCCCTGGCCGCCATCGCCGCGGCGCGCCACGCCGGGGTGCCGGTGCAGGCGGCGATCGCGGCCCTGGGCCGGTTCCGCAACGTGAAGCGGCGGCTGGAGGTGCGCGGCGAGGTCAAAGGCATCACCGTCTACGACGACTTCGCCCACCACCCGACCGCGATCGAGACGACCTTGGCCGGCCTGCGCGGCAAGGTCGACGGCGGGCGCATCCTGGCCGTGCTGGAGCCGCGCTCCAACACCATGAAGCTCGGCACCATGAAGGCGCAGCTGCCGGGCAGCCTGCGGGGCGCCGACCGGGTGTACTGCTATGCCGGCGGCGTCGACTGGGACGTGGCCGGCGCGCTCGCGCCGCTGGGCGCGACGGCCGCGGTGCACCGGGACCTCGACGCCCTCGTCGAGGCCATTGCGCGCGAGGCCAGGAAGGGCGACCATGTGCTGATCATGAGCAACGGCGGCTTCGGCGGCATCCACGACAAGCTGCTGGCGAGGCTGGGCGGCGGGGACTGAGCGACGGGGACCGGGAGGCGCCCCAGGAACCCGAGGCCCCGTTCCCCAGTCCTCCGTCCTCAGAGCTTGTGAAGAAACCGTAGCGAGCGGCCCGAGAGCAAGGCGGACGGAACGCAGCGACGAGACATATCAAATGGATAGGCGAGGAGCGAAAACGAAGTTTCGGTGCAGGCTAACTTCGGCCTTGCCGAAGTTAAGCGAAGCGGCCGAAGCCAGTACCGCCCAACGCAGCTATCGGGACGCGCAGTAGGTTTATTCACAAGCTCTCAGCCCTCGGAACCGGAATGCGAGCGCAGACCCCATCATCCACCCCCTGGCACCGCCTGGAGGCCGGCGAGGGAGGGTGGACCCTCCATCTCGCCGGATCGTGGCGGCTCGACCGCCTGGACGCCCTGGCCGACTCCCTGCGGGGCTTGGACCTGGCCGGCCGCGGCGGGCTCTCCCTGGACGGCGGCGGCCTCGAGGCCATGGACAGCGCGGGCGCCATGCTCCTGGTGCGGCGCCTGGCCCAGGCGGGCATGCCCTGGGCCGACGTGCGCTGCGCGAACCTGGCCGCGCAGCAGCTGAGCCTCCTGAACCTGGCCGCCGCGCGCCTGCAGGAGGCGGCGGCGGAGGCGGCCGGGCGCCGCCCCGCCCCGCTCGCCCGCCTGGGCTGGCGGGCCGACCAGCTCCTGCGGGGCGGCCTCGGGCGCCTGGGCTTCCTGGGCCATGCCCTGGCCGCCTTCGCCGAGGCCCTGCTGAACCCGGCCCGCTTCCGCCCCCGCGAGTTCTTCGTGCAGCTGGAGCACGTCGGCCTGCGCGCCATCCCCCTGGTGCTGATGATGAACGCGCTCATCGGGGTGGTGATGGCCTACCTCACGGGCATCCAGATCGAACGCTACGGCGCCAGCATCTTCATCGTCGACGGCGCGAGCCTGGTGCTGAGCCGCGAGCTCGCGCCGGTCCTGGTGGCGGTCCTGGTGGCGGGCCGCTCGGGGGCGGCCTACACCGCCCAGCTGGGCGCCATGAAGGTCACCGAGGAGATCGACGCCATCGTCTCCATGGGCCTGTCGGCCTTCCAGGTCCTGGTGCTGCCGCGGCTGCTGGCCCTGGTGCTCGTCCTGCCCCTGCTCGTCTTCATCGGCGGCATCGCCGGCCTCGCGGGCACCATGGTCGTGGCCGACATCCAGCTGGACGTGAGCTACCGGGCCTTCATCGACCGCCTGCAGGCGGTGCTGGAGCTGAAGACCGTGCTCATCGGCCTGGGCAAGGCCCCCTTCTTCGCCGCCGCCATCGCGCTCATCGCCTGCCACAACGGCCTCAAGGTCGGCCGCGACGCCCGCAGCGTGGGCCTGGCCACCACCGCCACGGTGGTGCAGGGCATCGTCGCCGTGATCGTCCTGGACGCGGCCTTCGCCATCCTGCTCTCGGAGCTGGGGCTGTGAGCGGGGAGCCTCGCTTCCTGATCGAGGCCGAGGGCATCCGCACCCGCCTGGGCGGGGCCTGGGTGCACGAGGACGTGAGCCTCGGGGTCGGCCGCGGCGAGCTCGTGGCCCTGATCGGCGGCAGCGGCACGGGCAAGACCGTGCTGCTGCGCGAGCTGATCGGCCTCCTGCAGCCCACCGCGGGGCAGACGCGGCTCTTCGGCGTGGACGTCTGGCAGGCGGAGCCCGAGCGGCTCAACCGGCTGCGCCGCCGCTTCGGCGTGCTGTTCCAGGACGGCGCCCTCTTCTCCTCGCTCAGCGTGGCGGAGAACGTCGCCGCCCCCCTGCGCGAGCACCTGAAGCTCTCGAAGGCGCTGCGCCGCGAGGTGGTGGAGTTCCGCCTGGGCCTGGCGGGGCTGCCGCTCGCGGCCGCGGACAAGCGGCCCAGCGAGCTCTCCGGCGGCATGAGGAAGCGCGCCGCGCTCGCCCGGGCGCTCGCCCTGGAGCCGGAGATCCTGTTCCTCGACGAGCCGACCTCGGGGCTCGACCCCATCACCGCCCGCGCCTTCGACGAGCTGGTGCGCACCCTGTGCGACAGCCTGGGGCTGACCGTGTTCATGACCACCCACGACCTGGACACCCTCTGGAACATCGTCGACCGGGTCATCGTGCTCGCCGCCGGCCGGGTGATCGCCGACGGGCCGGTGGCCGAGGTGGCGCGGCTTGATGAGCCGTGGATACGGTCGTATTTTTTAGCTACGGCCGCCCGCTCGCGCGGGCTTAACATCGGCTGAGCCGATGTCAGCCTGCGCCGAAACTTCGTTTTGGCCCATGTGCCGCCAATAGGCATAGAGGAGCAAGCCATGGAATCGGAAGCGCGTTATGCCTGGGTCGGGGCCGCCATCGTGGTCCTGCTGCTGGCGCTGGCCATGGGCCTGGTCTGGCTGCAGGGCGGCCTGGAGGGCCGGGACTTCAAGCGCTACACCATCTATTTCCGCGAGCACAGCCTGGACGGGCTGCAGATCAACAGCGACGTGAAGATGTACGGCATCAAGGTGGGCAAGGTGCTCGACTACGAGATCCTCGCCACCGAGGCCAAGAACGTGCGCGTGGTCGTCGAGGTGGACGCCAAGGTCCCGGTGCTGGAGGGCGCGGAGGCGACGATCTCGCGCAACCTGCTCACCGGCCTGGCGTCCGTCGAGATCACCAACGTGCGCGAGGGCGCGCCGCCGCTCATGCGCCGGCCCGAGGGCGAACGCTACCCGGTGCTCGCCGAGGGGCCGCCGCGCTTTGCCAGGATCACGGCCAACCTGGAGCAGATCGCCGAGCAGGGCAACGAGACGCTGGTCCGGATCAACCGGGCGCTGTCCGACTCGAACCAGCAGGCGCTGGAGCAGACCCTGGCCAATCTCGAGACGGTCACCGGGGGGCTGGCCCGGCGCACGCCGGAGATCGAGCAGACCCTCGTGGCCGTGCAGCAGACCGCGCGGCAGCTGGAGCAGGTGGGCACCGAGGCCGCGCAGGCGATGCGTAGCGTCAACGCCCAGCTCGAGCAGCTGGGCGGCCAGGCCGAGGTCATGCTGGAGGAGACCCGACAGGTCGCGCGCAGCATGGAGCGCGAGGTCAGCGACACGGCCGCCCACCTGCGCCTGGCCACCGACCTCGGGGCCCAGGAGCTGCAGGGCGCGGGGCGCGCGGTGCGCAGCGCGAGCGAGGCCGTGAGCGACGCGGCCGTGACCCTGCAGGGGGCGGCCGGGGCGCTGGTGCGGCCGGCTCCGGCCAGCCTGGGGCCCGGGGAGGCGAGGCCGTGAGCCGCGTGCGCGCCCGCCTGGCCAAGGCCCTGCTGCTGCTCGCAGCGGCGCTCATGGGCGGCTGCGCCGGCGTCGGGGTGCTGCAGGCGCCGGCCCGCAGCCACTTCGTCCTCGAGGACCTGGGCCGGGCCGAGTGCGCCTCGATGCCGGCCGCGGCAGTGCTGCTGGTGGACACCCTCGCCCCGGCGGCCTTCTACGGCAGCCCCGCCCTGGTCTTCAGCCGCGAGCCCGGCGGCCGCGACTTCTACCAGTATGCCCGCTGGACGGAACGCCCGGCCGCGCGCATCGCCTCGCTCGCCCGCGACCGCCTGGGCGCCGCCTGCCTGTACAGCCAGGTCGTGCTCGGCGGCGAGGGCGTGCGCGGGGACTATCTGCTCACCCTGCGCCTGCGCGAGCTCTACCACGATGCCGCCGAGCCCCCGGGGCTGGCCCGGCTCGTCCTGGAGGCCCAGCTGATCGAGCGCGACACGGCCCGGCTGCTGGCCCACAAGCAGATCGAGGCCGCGGAGCCGGCGGCGAGCTACGACGCCCGGGGCGCGGTGGCGGGGTTCAACCGGGCGCTGACCCGGGCCCTGGATGCGCTGACGCTCTGGCTGGCGGGGCTGCCGCCGGCCGCCCCCTGAGCAGCCGTCTGGAGGACCGGGAATTTCGCCTTGCCTTTCGTCCCGGACCCCTATATCTTGTGCTAAATCTCCGGTGCAAACGCTACACCTAGTGGCAAAGGGAACCCGGTGCGAATCCGGGACTGACGCGCAGCGGTGAGGGGGAACGAAGACCGCATGGGGCCGCCAAGGCGACCCCGGGCACTGCCGGAAGGCGGGAAGCCGCGGTCGTAGGCTGGCCGTGATCCAAGGCCCGCCCCCGAGTCCGAAGACCTGCCGGAGAAGGCGGGCGCCTGCAGGCGCCCGCCGCCCGGGCCTTCGCGCAACAGGCTGGCGGGATCACGGCAAGGGCCGTCCCCTCCTCTATGGCGCAAGGCGTCTTCGACTTGATGAGGAGCGCCCCATGCACACCCCGCACCCCCCCGCAGGACAGCACCGCGTGATCCGCCGCAACGGCGCCATCACGCCCTTCGACCCCGACAAGATCCAGGCGGCCGTCGCCAAGGCCTTCCTAGCCGTGGCCGGCGCCGACGGCGCCGCCCGGGAGAAGGCGGAGGGGATCACGCGCAGGGTGGTCGAGTCCCTGCTGCGCCACGCCCACGGCCCGCTCACCGTGCACATCGAGGACATCCAGGACCAGGTGGAGCTGGCCCTCATGCGCGACGGCCATTACAAGGTGGCCCGCGCCTACGTCGCCTACCGCGAGCAGCACGCCAAGCTGCGCCAGGACAGGAAGACGGTGGTGGACGTGGAGTCCTCCATCAACGAGTACCTCGACCAGCTCGACTGGCGGGTGAACGCCAACGCCAACCAGGGCTACTCGCTCGGCGGGCTGATCCTCAACGTCTCGGGCAAGCTGGTGGCCAACTACTGGCTGAACCACGTCTATCCGCCGGAGGTGGGCGAGGCGCACCGCAACGGCGACATCCACGTGCACGACCTGGACATGCTGGCCGGCTACTGCGCCGGCTGGTCCCTGAGGACGCTGCTGCACGAGGGCCTGAACGGCGTGCCGGGCAAGGTGGAGGCGGGGCCGGCCAGGCACATGTCGAGCGCGGTGGGGCAGATCGTCAACTTCCTCGGCACGCTTCAGAACGAGTGGGCGGGCGCCCAGGCCTTCTCCTCCTTCGACACCTACATGGCGCCCTTCATCCGCAAGGACCATCTCGACTACGGCCAGGTGAAGCAGTACATCCAGGAGCTGGTCTACAACCTCAACGTCCCCTCCCGCTGGGGCACCCAGACGCCCTTCACCAACCTCACCTTCGACTGGACCTGCCCGGAGGACCTGAAGGAACAGGTACCGGTGATCGGCGGCGAGGAGATGCCCTTCACCTACGGGGAGCTGCAGGCCGAGATGGACATGATCAACCTCGCCTACATCGAGGTCATGACCACGGGGGACGCCAAGGGCCGGGCGTTCACCTTCCCCATCCCCACCTACAACATGACCCCGGACTTCCCCTGGGAGAGCGAGAACGCCGCGCGGCTGTTCGAGATGACCGCCAAGTACGGCCTGCCCTACTTCCAGAACTTCATCAACTCCGAGCTCAAGCCCAACATGATCCGCTCCATGTGCTGCCGCCTGCAGCTCGACCTCCGCGAGCTCCTCAAGCGGGGCAACGGCCTGTTCGGCAGCGCCGAGCAGACCGGCAGCGTGGGCGTGGTCACCGTCAACTGCGCCCGCCTCGGCTACCTCCACAAGGGCGACGAGGCCGGGCTCTTCAGGCGGCTGGACGAGCTCCTGGAGGTCGGCAGGAACTCCCTGGAGATCAAGCGCAAGGTGATCCAGCGCCACATGGACAACGGCCTCTTCCCGTACACGAAGCGCTATCTGGGCACGCTCAGGAACCATTTCTCCACCCTGGGGGTGAACGGCATCAACGAGATGATCCGCAACTTCACCGAGGATGCCCACGACATCACCACCGAGTGGGGCTACGCCTTCGCCCTCAAGCTCCTCGACCACGTGCGGGCGCGGATCGTCGCCATCCAGGAGGCCACCGGCCACATGTACAACCTGGAGGCCACGCCGGCGGAGGGCACCACCTACCGCTTCGCCAAGGAGGACAGGAAGCGCTTCCCCGACATCCTCCAGGCCGGCACCCCCGAGCAGCCCTACTACACCAACTCCTCCCAGCTGCCGGCGGGTTTCACCGACGACCCCTTCGAGGCCCTGGAGCGGCAGGAGGCGCTGCAGCGCAAGTACACCGGCGGCACCGTGCTGCACCTCTACATGACCGAGCGCATCTCCAGCGCGGAGGCCTGCAGGAACCTGGTGAGGCGCTCTCTGGAACGCTTCAACCTGCCCTACATCACGGTGACGCCCACCTTCTCCATCTGCCCGAGGCACGGCTACCTGGAAGGCGAGCACAAGTTCTGCCCGAAATGCGACCAGGAGAAGATCGCAGAGAAGCGTCGGCAAGTTGCCGGCGCCTGATTCCCAACCAGCAAAAGGAGAAACGCATGACCGATCTGAAACAAGAAGCGACCGTTCCGATGGATATCGTCCTCGAGGACGCCGAGCGCCAGCCCTGCGAGGTCTGGACGCGCGTGATGGGCTACCACCGACCGGTGGCCTCCTTCAACATCGGCAAGAAGGGTGAGCACGCCGAGCGCCAATTCTTCGTCGAATCCCGTGGCCAGCTCGTCTCCTGACCCTTCGCCGACCCTGGTGGTGGGGGGCATCACGCCCCTCACCACCACGGACTTCCCGGGGGCGCTCGCCGCGGTGCTCTTCTGCCAGGGCTGCCCCTGGCGCTGCGGCTATTGCCACAACCCGCACCTGATCCCGCGCGAGGCCGAGCCGGCGCTGGCCTGGGCGGACATCCTGGCCTTCCTCGAACGCCGTCGCGGCCTGCTGGACGCCGTGGTCTTCAGCGGCGGCGAGCCGACCCTGCAGTCCGGCCTGGCCGAGGCTGCCAGCGAGGTGCGGCGGCTGGGCTTCAAGGTCGGGCTGCACACCGCCGGCAACTATCCGGACCGCCTGCGGGACCTGCTGCCGCTGCTGGACTGGGTGGGCCTGGACATCAAGGCCCCCTTCGAGGCCTACGAGCGGGCGACGGGGGTGCCGGGCAGCGGCGAGCGGGCGCGGAAGAGCCTCGCGCTGCTGCTGGAGAGCGGCGTGGCCTGCGAGGTGCGGACCACCGTCCATCCGCTGATCTTCGGGACGGAGGCGCTGTTTAGCCTGGCCGGGGAGCTGGCCGCCGCGGGCGTGCGCGACTACGCCCTGCAGGAATTCCGCCCGCAGGGATGCGCGGACGAGGCCTATCGCGCCCAGGCCGCCGGGCCCCTCCTGGACGAGGGACTGCTCCGGCGCATCGAAGGCCGGTTCGAGCGCCTCTGCGTGCGCCGGGCCTGACCGCGGCGATCGGCCCCGGCCGCTTCGCTTAGTCCCCTCTCCCTCTGGCAGGGGGGAACTGCCTGCATTTGCTTGCCGGTCCAATAGCCTGCGCCAAAACTCCGTTTTGGCCCGACCGCCCCATCATGTAGGATTGTGGCTTTTTCCGGCGCGCCGCCGGCCCCCCTGCCATGCTCATCTACATCCACGGCTTCAACAGCTCCTCCCAGTCAGGCAAGGCGCGCGAGCTCCGGGCCTGGTTCGAGGCCCGCGGCCTGGGCGGGGAGTACGCCTGCCCCGACCTGCCGCACCGGCCCGCCGAGGCCATCGCCCTGCTGGAGCGCATGATCCGCGCGAGCGCCGACCCGGTGAAGCTGCTGGGCAGCTCCCTGGGCGGCTTCTACGCCACCTGGCTCGCCGAGCGGCACGGCCTGAAGGCGGTGCTGGTAAACCCCTGCGTGGCCTGCCACGGGAAGCTGGCCGGCGAGGTGGGCAGGACCCAGAAGAACTGGCACAGCGGCGAGGCATACGAATTCACCGCGGCGCACCTGGCGGAGCTGCAGGCGCTGCACGTGCCGCAACCGAGCCGGCCCGGGAATTTCCTGCTCCTGGCCGAGACCGGCGACGAGGTGCTCGACTACCGCGAGGCCGTGGCCTATTACCGCGGCGCGCGCCAAGTGGTGCTGGAGGGCGGCGACCACGGCTTCAGCCGCTTCGCCGAGCACATCCCGGCCATCCTGGAATTCTGATTAGGAGACCGACGGGAAAAGGGAAACGAGAAACGGGAAACGCACCTCTAGGTCGTGACGCCCCCCGTTTCCCTTTTCCCTTTTCCCGTTTCCCGGAAGTTATGTACCTGTTTTACGAAGAAGACGGCGACATCAAGGCCGGCACCCTGCTCGCCGACCACGAGGCCTCGGTGCAGCTGGAGTCCCAGCACGGCAGGCGCGCCAAGGTGAAGGCGGCGCACGTGCTGCTGCGCTTTCCCGCGCCCGGGCCGGCGGCCGCCATGGAGGCGGCCCGCGCCCTCGCCGCGGAGCTGGACACCGACTTCCTCTGGGAGGCGGCGGGCGAGGCGGAATTCGGCTTCGCCGAGCTCGCCCGCGAGTACTACGGCCGCGAGCCCGGCGCGGCCGAGGCCGGCGCGGTGCTGCTCAGGCTGCACGAGTCGCCCATCCATTTTTACAAGAAGGGCAAGGGCCGCTACAAGGCCGCGCCCCCCGAGGCGCTCGCCGCCGCCAAGGCCGGCCTGGAGCGCCGCGCGCGCGAGGCGGCCCTGCGCGCCGAGTGGGCGGCGGAGCTCGTGCAGGGGCGGCTGCCCGAGGCGCTGCGGCCCCACGTCTTCCAGCTCCTGCACAAGCCCGACAAGAACGGCCTGGAGTACAAGGCGCTCGCGGACGCCTGCGCCGGGACCGGGCTCACCGCGGTGCGGCTCCTGGACCGCTGCGGCGCCATCCCCTCCAGCCACGACTACCACCTGCAGGCCTTCCTGCTCGAGCACTTCCCCAGGGGCACGGGCTTCGCCGACCTGCCGCCCATGTCGCCGCCGCCGCCGCTGCCGCCCGCCGAGGCCCCGGCCTTCTCCATCGACGACGCCGCCACCACCGAGATCGACGACGCCTTCTCGGTGATCTTCCGCCCCGACGGCAGCACCCGCGTGGGCATCCACATCGCCGCCCCGGCCCTGGGGATCACCCCGGGCTCGGACCTCGACCGCGTCGCCGCCACGCGCCTGTCCACGGTCTACATGCCCTGCGGCAAGATCACCATGCTGCCCGAGCACCTGATCGACCGCTACACGCTGGCCGAGAACCGCGAGTGCCCCGCCCTCTCCCTGTACGTGGAGGTCGGCCCGGACTATGCCGTGCGCCACCTCTATACCGAGGCGGACCTGCTCACCATCGCGGCCAACCTGCGCCACGAGACCCTGGAGCCCCTGTTCAACGAGGCGACCATCGGCAACCCCGGGGCCCCGGACTATCCCTACCGGCGCGAGCTGGAATGGCTCTGGGGCTTCGCCCGCCACCTCGAGGCGGCGCGCGGCAAGGCGGAGCAGCCGGGCCGCGTGGACTACGGCTTCAAGGTCGAGGGCGAGCGGGTGCAGATCCTGCCCCGGCTGCGCGGCAACCCCATCGACAAGCTGGTGTCCGAGCTCATGATCCTGGCCAACAGCCGCTGGGGCGAGCTGCTGGCGCAGAAGGGCGTGGCCGGGGTGTACCGGGCGCAGACCGTGGGCAAGGTGCGCATGACGCTGAAGCCCGCGCCCCACGAGGGCCTGGGCGTCGAGTGCTATGCCTGGGGCACCAGCCCCCTGCGCCGCTACGTGGACCTCGTCAACCAGCGCCAGATCCTCGCCGCCGTGACCGGCGAGGCGCCCGTGTACAAGGGCAACGCCCCCGAGCTCTTCGCCGCCGTGCGCGACTTCGAGCTCGCCTACGACGCCTACAACGACTTCCAGCGCCGCATGGAGCGCTACTGGTGCCTGCGCTGGCTCTTGCAGGAGAACGTCACCGATATGGACGCCGCCGTGCTCAAGGAGAACCTCGTGCGCCTGGATGGCATGCCCTTCGTCACCCGCGTGACGGGTGCGCCGGCCCTCAACCCGGGCGAGCGCCTGCGCGTGACCGTCGGCGACATCGACCTCCTGGACATCGACCTCGCATGCCATTTCGTCGCCAGGCTGGAGCCGTGAGGCGCCGCCCCGCCGGCCCCCGGCCATTGACCTCGGCGGACTGGGACGACCGCTTCGGCCAGGCGGTGCTCGTCTCCGCCATCGTCCACGTCGCCCTCATCTTCGGCCTGCAGTTCAAGGCGGCCAACCCCGAGCTCTTCGAGCGCGACCAGAGCATCGAGGTGGTGCTGGTCAACACCGCCACGGCCGAGCAGCCGCTCAAGCCCACGGTGCTGGCGCAGGCCGACGTGGCGGGCGGCGGCGACGTGGACGAGCCGCGCCAGCGCCGCAGCCCCCTGCCCGCCGCCGCCCAGGACAGCCCGGCCTCGGCCGCCGAGGCCCAGGCGGCCGCCCGGGTGCAGGCCCTGGAGCGCGAGGCCCGCCAGCTCATGCAGCAGGTCAGGTCCGACTACGACGTGCCGGAGGGGCGCGTCGAGGACGAGCCGCGGCCGCCCTCCCCGGTGCCTGCGCCCGCCGACCTCGCCGCCCGCGCCCTGGAGCTGGCCAGGCTCGAGGCCCGCGTCAGCCAGAGCTGGGACGAGTACCAGCAGCGCCCGCGGCGCATGTTCTATGCGCCCTCCGCCGCGAAATACGTCTATGCGGCCTACGAGATGGCCTTCCAGCGCAAGGTGGAGCGCTACGGCGAGAACAACTTCCCCGAGGCGCTGCGGCGCAACCGGATCTACGGCGCGGTGAAGATCGTGGCGGAGATCAACTCGGATGGCAGCGTTCGGGATGTCCAGGTGGAACGCTCGTCGGGCAACAGGATCCTCGATGCCGCGGCGGTCAAGACGGTGCATGACGCGGGTCCCTACGGCCCCTTCCCCCCGGAGCTGCGCAAGCACGGGGACACGATGAACATCCCCCGCTGGATGAACTTCACCCGCGAGGAACGGCTCGCCACGAGCCAGTAGCCGCGCCCGTTCCGGCCCCGTCGGCGCCGTTCTTGATCTAGATCAATGTTAGACTTCGGGGTTTGCTCATAGGCCAAACCCGAGAGGAAGAACACCATGCACATCGGCACCACGCTCACCCAGTTCCTGATCGAGGAACAGCGCCACGTCCAGGGCGCGACCGGCGACTTCACCGGCCTGTTGAACGACGTCGTCACCGCCTGCAAGATGATCTCCAACGGTGTCAACCACGGCGGCCTCCTCGGCGTGCTGGGCGCGGCCGGCAGCGAGAACGTGCAGGGCGAGGAACAGAAGAAGATGGACGTGCTCTCCAACGAGATCTTCCTCAAGCGCAACGAGTGGGCCGGCCACCTCGCCGCCATGGCCTCGGAGGAGATGGACGAGGTCTACCAGATCCCGGCCGGCAACCCGCGCGGCAAGTACCTCCTGCTGTTCGACCCGCTCGACGGCTCCTCCAACATGGACGTCAACGTCTCGGTCGGCTCCATCTTCTCCATCCTGCGCTGCCCCGGCAACGAGGACACCGAAGCCCCCACCCCGGTCGAGGCCTTCCTGCAGCCGGGCGTGAAGCAGGTCTGCGCCGGCTACGCCATCTACGGCCCCTCCACCATGCTGGTGCTGACCACCGGCCACGGTGTGAACGGCTTCACCCTCGACCCCAACGTCGGCGAATTCGTGCTCACCCACGAGAACATGACCATCCCGGCCGACACCCGGGAGTTCGCCATCAACATGTCGAACTACCGCTTCTGGGAGGAGCCGGTGCGCCGCTACGTCGACGAGTGCCTGAAGGGATCGGCCGGCCCCAGGGCCAAGGACTTCAACATGCGCTGGGTCGCCTCCATGGTGGCCGAGGTGCACCGCATCCTCACCCGCGGCGGCGTCTTCATGTACCCCATGGACGAGAAGCTGCGCGAGAAGGGCGGCAAGCTGCGCCTCATGTACGAGGCCAACCCCATGGCCTTCATCGTCGAGCAGGCCGGGGGCGCGGCCACCACCGGCCGCGACCGCATCCTGGAGCTCAAGCCCCAGGGCATCCACCAGCGCGTGCCCGTGGTGCTGGGCTCGAAGAACGAGGTCGAGCTGATCAGCCGCTACCACGCCGGCCCGGAGGCCGCCGCTGCTTGATCGCTGCACCCCGGGGTCCCGGACGGCCCGCCTGGCGACAGGCGGGCCGTTTTGTTTCGGGCGGACGAAGCCCATGGCGGTCGGCAACCGCAGCGCGGCCGGAGGCAAAATCCAGATCACTTCTTCTTGGCACGTGGATGGGCCTGGTCGTAGACCTTGGCGAGGTGCTGACAACATGCCGCGCAGCGGCTTGTTGCGGCGAAGGCTAACGTGAGCGCAGCGAATGTTAAGCGCGCAGCGCGGCCGGAGGCAAAATCCAGATCACTTCTTCTTGGCACGTGGATGGGCCTGGTCGTAGACCTTGGCGAGGTGCTGAAAATCCAGGTGCGTGTAGACCTGGGTCGTCGAGAGGCTCGCGTGCCCCAGCATCTCCTGCACCGCGCGCAGGTCGCCCGAGGACTGCAGCACGTGCGAGGCGAAGGAGTGGCGCAGGGCGTGGGGGTGCACGCGCTGGGTCACGCCGCGGGCGAGGGCGAGCTGCCTGAGGCGGCCGTTGACCACCCGGGCCGAGATGCGGCTGCCGCGGGCGCCGACGAAGAGGGCGGCGGGGTCGCGGGCGAGGCTCGGGCGCCGGTCGAGCCAGGCGCGCAGGGCCTCGAGGGCCTGGCGGCCGACGGGCACGATGCGCTCCTTGGCGCCCTTGCCCCGCACCCGCACCTCGCCGCTTTCCAGGTCCACGCTGCAGAGGTCCAGGCCCACCAGCTCCGAGAGGCGCAGGCCCGAGGAATACATGAGCTCGAACATCGCCTGGTCGCGGACCATCATGGGGTCGTCGCCGGCGCCATCGAGGAGCCGGCCCATCTCGTCCGGCGACAGGGCGTGGGGCAGGCGCTTCTCGCCCCTGGGCGGGCGCAGGCCCATGCAGGGGTTGGCCTGGAGGCGCCCGGCCTGGGCCATGAACTGGTAGAAGCGGCGCCAGGCCGAGAGGCAGCGCGCGAGGCTCTTCACCGCCACGCCGCGCCCGTGCAGGGTGGCCAGATACCGGCGGATGTCGTGCGGGGCGAGCGCCTCCGCCGGCCGGCCTGCGGCAAGCTCCGCGAGCCGGGCGAGGTCGCGGGCGTAGAGGTCCAGGGTGCGCGGGCTGTAGTGCCGCGTCTTGAGGTGGGTGAGGAAGGCGTCGAGGTGCTGGGCGAAGCCGCTATCCATCACAGAACCTTATCCACAGATGAACACAGATGGGTTTCGCGGCTTGCGCAAACTGGGTGATTCACTCGAAAGGCTGTCTGACGCAAGGCCGCGCATAACGATTGCCAAGCTGCGGACAATCTGTGTCCATCTGCGTCATCTGTGGATCGATTTCAGACGAAGCGCGACAGCGCCGCGCCGCTGAGCTCGGCGAGCCACTGCAGGTAGAGGGTGCCCATCTCGGGATAGAAGCGCTTGGCGTCCTCCGAGGCGAGGACCAGGAGACCGCCGAGGTCGGGCTCCTTGAGCGGGGCGATGGCGAAGGAGCGCAGGTGCGCCCCGCTCTCGCCGAACCAGGCGCGCACCTCGTCGGGCACGGCGTGGCCGCACTGCGGGGCGTTGAGGCCGGCGGCGAGCACCCGGATGTCCTCGCTCACGCGCTCGAACTCCGACAGCGGCTGGCTCGTCTCGCCCCAGAGGCGCACCGTGGCGTGGGGCACGGCGAAGTCCTCGCCGAGGCCGAGATACAGCGACGCGAGCGCGGCCTCCAGGCTGCGGGCGCGCATGAGGCCCAGGGAGAGCCTGTGCAGCTTCTCGCCGATGGCGTCGTTCTCCTCGGCGAACTGGATGAACTCCTTGAGCTTGTTCTCCAGGCCGCGGGCGCGGTCGCGCAGCATCAGCACCTGGCGCTCGCCGATGGAGATGGCCTGGCCGCTGTAGGGGTGGGGCACATGGATCTGGCCGAGCAGCTCGCCGTGGTGGGCGAAGAACTCGGGGTTGTCCCTGAGGAACTGCGCGACCTGGTCGTGGGTGAGGAGGTCCATGCTCATAGCTCGATCGTTCCCTCGAAAACGGTGACCGCGGGGCCGGTCATGAATACGGAGGCGTCGCCGCCCGCCCAGCGAATGGTAAGCGCTCCGCCGCGGGTTTGCACCTCCACGGCGGCGTCCAGGAGGCCGCGGCGCATGCCGGCCACCGCCGCGGCGCAGGCCCCGGTGCCGCAGGCCAGGGTCTCGCCCGAGCCGCGCTCGTAGACCCGCAGCCGGATGCGGCCGCGGTCGACCACCTGCATGAAGCCGACGTTGACCCGCTCGGGAAAGCGCGGGTGGCGCTCGATCCGGGGCCCCAACTCGCGCACCCGGGCGGCCTCCACGTCGTCGACCAGGAGCACCGCATGCGGGTTGCCCATGGACAGCGCCGAGATCTCGACCGCCTCGCCGCCCACCTCCAGGGTGTAGACGGGCTCGCGCTGCGCGGCGACGAAGGGGATGGCGGCCGGCTCGAAGCGCGGCGGGCCCATGTCCACGGTGACCTGGCCGTCGGCCTCGAGGCGCGGCACGATGACCCCGGAGGCGGTCTCGACCCGGATCTCGCGCTTGGCCGTGAGGCCCTGGTCGACGACGTAGCGCACGAAGCAGCGCGCGCCGTTGCCGCACTGGGCGACCTCGCCGCCGTCGGCGTTGAAGATGCGGTAGCGGAAGTCGACATCGGGGCGGCCGGGCGCCTCGACCAGCAGGATCTGGTCGCAGCCGACGCCGAAGTGGCGGTCGGCGATGAAGCGGCACTGCTCGGGCGTGAGCGCCACACGCTGCCTGACCCCGTCGAAGACGACGAAGTCGTTGCCCAGGCCGTGCATCTTGGTGAAGCGCAGTCTCATCATGCGGTCATCAGGCGGACGTAGTCCTTGTAGAGGCAGCGGTCCAGCACCACCGTCATGCCCGCGGCGCGCGCCCGCCCGGCGGCGGCCTCGGCGACGATGCCTTCCTGGATCCAGATGGCGGGCAGGTCGAGCGCCAGGCACTCCTCGACGACGGCGGGGACGTGCTCGGCGGCGCGGAAGACGTCGACGAGATCGATCCTCTCCGGCACCTCCCTGAGGCTCGCGTAGGCCTTCTCGCCCAGCACGCTGTCGACCGCCGGGCGCACGGGGATGATGCGGTAGCCGAAGCCCTGCATGGCGCGCGCGACCGTGTGGCTGGGCCGGCCCGGCTTGGGCGAGAGGCCGACCACGGCGATGGTCTTCACCTGCCCGAGCAGGGCGCGGATCTCGGCATCCGTCGGATTGGCAAAGCTCATCGTCTTCTCACCATGACGTAACCATACCGTGCGGTCGCCGTGGGAGCGGCTTCAGCCGCGAAGCCCTGGCCGGCCTGCTTATCGCGGCTGAAGCCGCTCCCACAGCCATGTTCGCATCCCCTCTCGGCCATCACGGCGCCCTGGTCATCACGTAGTCGTCCATCACGTAGCCGCCGCCGATGTCCTCCACCACCGGCACCAGGACCTCGAAACCGTACTTGCGGTAGGCGGCGATGGCCTGGGCGTTGTTCCGGTTCACCCGCAGCACCAGCCGGCGGGCGCCGCGGCGGCGGGCGTGGTCGGCGAGCCGTTCCATCAACTGCCCCCCGATGCCGTGGCGCTGCCAGTCCGGGTGAACATACAGCTTGTCCAGCTTGTAGTCACCCTCGGCCAGGGCGTAACCGTGGGCGAAGCCCACCAGCACGCCCTCCGCCCGGGCCGCGAGCCAGCGGTCGCCGCGGGCCAGGGTCTGGCGGATCAGGGCCGGCCGGTAGCGCTCGGCCAGCATGTATTCGATCTGCGCGACGTCGATGATGGCGGGGTAGTGGGCCAGCCAGATCTCGCGCGCGAGCGCCGCTACGGCCTCGGCCTCGTCGTCGCGCAGGGGCGAGATCTCCAGCATTCAGCGGGCGTGCGCGAAGCCGCGCGCGGAGGCGCGGATGAAGGCGGCCAGCTCCTGGACGGCGGGGCTCGCCTCGGCCTCCATCGCGGCCAGGATCGCCTCCAGGGCGCGCGGCGAGCGCAGCAGGTGGAAGGCGCGCCTGAGGGCGGCGATCTCGGCCTCGGGCAGGCCGGCGCGCCTCAGGCCCACCAGGTTGAGCGCGCGCGCGCGGCCCGGATTGCCGTCGGTGATGGTGAAGGGCAGGCAGTCCTGGCTCACCCGGGCGCTGGCGGCCACCATCGCCATGCGGCCCACGCGGCAGAACTGGTGGAGGGTCGCCGCGCCGGAGACGAAGGCGCGCTCGGCGATCTCGACATGGCCGCCCAGCAGGGCGCCGTTGGCGAGGATGACCTGGTTGCCGAGGACGCAGTCGTGGGCGACGTGGCTGCAGGCCATGAGGAAGCACGCGTCGCCGATGCGCGTGACCCCGCCCTCGTGGTTGCTGCGGTGCACGGTCACGCCTTCGCGGATGCGGTTGCCGTCGCCGATCTCGACGAAGCTCGCGCAGTCCCTGAACTTGAAGTCCTGGGGCTCGCCGCCGAGCACGGCGTGCTCGGCCACCCGGTTGTCCCGCCCCAGGCGGGTGTAGCGCTTGATCACGGCGTGGGCGGCGATGGCGCAGCCGTCGCCGATCTCGGTGTCGGCCTCGATCACGGCGTAGGGGCCGACCGTCACGTCCCTGCCCAGGCGGGCGCCAGGGTCGACGAGGGCGGTGGGGTGGATCATGCCCCGAGCACCGCCTCGGCGACGCGGTCGATCGCCGCCTCGGTGAGCGTGGGGGAGATGGGCAGGGAGATCACCTTCTGTGCGACGCGCTCCGCCACCGGCAGCGCGACCCCCTGGTATGCGTCCCCGTACAGCTCCTGGCGGTGCAGGGGGATGGGGTAGTAGATCGCGCTCGCGATGCCGGCCGCGGTGAGGGCCGCCTGGATGGCATCGCGCCGGTCGCTCTGCAGGGTGTACTGGTGGAACACGTGCAGCCCCCGGCCGTCCTCGTGCGGGGTGACCAGGCCGTGGCCCTCGAAGCGGGCGTTGTAGGCGTGGGCGGCGCGGCGGCGGGCGGCGTTGAACGCGTCGATGCGCCTGAGCTTCACCCGCAGGATCGCCGCCTGCAGCTCGTCGAGCCGGCTGTTGTAGCCCAGCACCGAATGATGGTAGCGCTGGCGGCTGCCGTGGTTGGCCAGCACGCGCAGCTGCTCGGCCAGGGCACCGTCGTCGGTGACGACCATGCCGCCGTCGCCGAAGGCCCCGAGGTTCTTGCTCGGGTAGAAGGAGAAGCAGCCCAGGTCGCCGTAGGCGCCGGATTTCCGGCCGCCGTATTCGGCGCCGAAGGACTGGGCGGCGTCCTCGACGAGGCGCAGGCCGTGCCTGCGGGCGAGCCCGGCCACCGGCTCCAGGTGCGCCGGCTGGCCGTAGAGGTGCACCGGGACGATGGCCCGGGTCCGCGGCCCGATGGCGGCCTCGACCTTTTCCGGGTCGAGGTTGTAGGTCTTGGGGTCGATGTCGACGAAGACGGGCCTCGCCCCGCACATGGCGATGGTGGAGGCGGTGGCCACGAAGGTGAAGGGGGTGGTGATGACCTCGTCGCCGGGTTGGACGCCGCAGGCGCGCAGGGCGAGCAGCAGGGCGTCGGTGCCGGAGGCGCAGGCGATGGCGTGGCCGACGCCGCAGTAGGCCGCGACCTCCTGCTCGAAGGCGCGCACGTTCGGCCCCCCGATGTACTGCGTCGCCGCCAGGGCAGAGAGCAGCGCCGGCTCCAGCTCGCTCCGCAAGAGTTCGTATTCCGCCTTGAGGTCCACCATGGGGATGTTCATCGCTGCCTGCCTTTCTCGTCACATTTGAACCGCAAAGGCGCGGAGGGCACAAGGGAAGATGGCAGGGGAGGGGGCATGCGCGGGCGGCCCTCCGAATTTCTTCCTTGCTTTGCACCCGGGTTCATCGCCTGTCCATCAGGCGGCCGATCTCCAGGGCCAGGGCCAGGGCGCGCCGGCCGTCCTCGCCGGAGACCGGCGCCGGGCCGCCCGCGCGCACGGCCTCCGCGAAGGCCCGGATCTCGCTCATGAGGGCGTCTCCCGGGGGCACCTCGATGTGCTCCGCGGCGATCGGCCGCTCGGGGTCCTCGCCGCGCCGGGCCGTGCTCAGGCGGCGCTCGCCGAAGTCGATGGACAGGTATTCGTCCTTCTGGAACAGGCGCATCTTGCGCAGCGTGCCGGCGCTCACCCGGCTGGCGGTGAGGTTGGCCACGCAGCCGTTCGCGAACTCGATGCGGGCGTTGCCGATGTCGATCCCGTCGGTGAGCACCGGCACGCCGCTCGCGCGCACCTCGGCCACCTCGCTGTCGACCACGGAGAGGATCAGGTCCAGGTCGTGGATCATCAGGTCCAGCACCACGCTGACGTCCGTGCCGCGCGGCTTGAAGGGCGCCAGGCGATGCGCCTCGATGAAGAGGGGATGCCTGACGCGCGGGCGCAGCGCGAGCCAGGCGGGGTTGAAGCGCTCCAGATGCCCCACCTGCAGCAGGCGGTGGTGCTGTTTCGCCAGGGCGATCAGGGCCTCGGCCTCGGCCACGGTCTGGGTGACGGGCTTTTCCACCAGCACGTGCGCCCCGGCCTCGAGGCAGTCGCGCACGATCGCGTAATGCCGCTCGGTGGGCACGGCCACGGAGACCAGGTCCACCTGCCCGAGCAGGTCGCGGTAGTCGGGATAGGCGGCGGCCTCGACCTCCGCGGCCACGGCGGCGGCGCGCCCGGGATCGGCATCCGCCACCCCGACGAGCTCCACCGCCCCGAGGGCGGCATATTTCTGGGCATGAAAACGACCGAGATAACCTACGCCTATAACTGCCGCACGCAACGGATTGCTCACCCAAGTTCCCTTTAATCCAAAGACTCAGCCGTTTCAGTGAAGGCTAATGCCGGTGAAGCCGGCGTTATGCCGGAGCTAAACCTGCCCAGGTAACCGACGCCGATTACGGCGGCACGGAGTTTATTCATCGTCCTGGACTTTCAACAAGGCATGGGCAACAAGGCCATGGGCCGGGCAGGTCCGGCGCGGCCGGAGCCAAAGCGTCCCGTATGGCGCGGGCCGATTGCAGCGGCATGCAGTGTGCAGATGGTTGTTGTTTTCATGTCTTCAGTAGACCGGCGCCTCGCCCTCCGGCCGGGTCTTGAAGCGCTTGTGCAGCCAGAAGTACTGCTCGGGCATCTCGCGCACCCGCTCTTCGATGAAGGCGTTCATGCGCCGGGTGGCCGATTCTACATTCTCCCCGGGGAAGTTTTCCCAGGCCGGATAGAAGCGGGCGACATAGCCGTCCCGGGTCTGCTCGGCGATGCAGGGCACGACCCGGGCGCCGGTGAGGCCGGCGAGCCGCGACAGGGCGGTCACCGTGGCGGCGGGCACCCCGAAGAAGGGCGAGAAGATGGCGTTGCGGCGCCCCTGGTCCTGGTCGGGCAGGTAGTAGAAGGGCAGGCCGCGCCCGATGGCGCGCAGCACCGGCTTGATGCCGTCATGCCGGGAATACAGCTCGATGGGGCCGAAGCGGGTGCGCGCGTGCAGCACGAGCCGGCCGATGGCCGGATTCCTGATGCGGGCGTACATGGAGACGGTGGGCGAGTGCACCAGGGTGAGGCGCACGGCGGCGATGTTGAGTCCGATGAAGTGGGGCGCGAGCAGGATGAGCGGGCGGCCGAGGTGCGGGGCGACGTGCTCGAAGCCCTCGACGCGGGTGAGCCCTTCCACCTCCTCCCTCGACCCCCACCAGGAGACGGCCTCCTGCAGCACGGCCCGGAAGAAGGCGCGGAAATGGGCCTTCAGGATCCGCCTGCGCTCGGCCTCCGGCCTCTCGGGAAAGCACAGGCGCAGGTTGACCTCGCCGATGTGCCGCCGCCCGCGGGCGAGGTGGTAGAGCAGGCCGCCGAGCGCCTCGCCCAGGCGCCCGAGCCCGCGCGCGCCGAGCAGGCGATGGAGCAGCCAGAGCAGGGCGATGCCGAGGCGCGTCATCATGCCGCCTCGCCCCCGGTCGGCGGCGGCGGCATCAGGTCGGGCCGGTAGCGGTAGAGACGGTAGTTCCAGAGGTACTGCGCCGGGTGGCGGCGGATCGCCGCCTCGATGCGGGCATTGACGAGCCGGCCGGCCTCGGCGGCCTCATGCGGCAACGCCGGCAGGGGCTCGATCCAGAGCCGGTAGCCGCGGCCGAGAGCGAGGCGCTCGGCGTAGACCAGGAGCGGCGTCGCGCCGGTAGCCTCGAGCAGCCGGTAGGGCAGCACCGGCATGAAGGCGTGCCGGCCGAAGAAGGGCATCCAGGCGCCTTCGCCCTTGGCCGCGGCCTGGTCGGGCAGGATGAAGACGAACTCGTTGCGCTTGAGCGCCTTGAGCATGGCGCGCACCCCGCGCACCCCGGGCTCCACGGTGACGAGCCGGCCGCGCTGGCGGCCGGCGAGCATCAACTCGTGGAACCAGTCCTGCCGGGGCCGGCGGTAGAGCGCGACTACCGGCCAGCGCGGCGCGAAGCAGAGGCCGGCGAGCTCCTGGCTGCCCAAGTGCGGGCAGAGCAGGACCACACCCCGGCCCCGCGCCACCGCGGCCTCGACGTGCTCCCAGCCGCGGCACTCGCGCACGAGGCCCAGGGCCCGGTCCAGGGGCCGCAGCCAGATGGGGAAGAGCTCGGCCGCGCCCTTGCCCAGCTCGGCGGCGGCCTTGAGGCGCATCGCACCGCTGTCGAGCCCCGCCTGGGCGAGGTTGGCGGCCGTGTCGCGGCGCAGGCGTGGGGCGAAGAGCCAGGCCAGGAGCCCCGTCGCCGCCCCCAGGGCGTGGATCACGGGCAGGGGCAGCCAGGCGAAAAGCCGGAAAAACACGCGCATTCTGGGGAGGGGGCTGCGGTTGACCAAAACAGGTGACAAAGCTAGCATACCCGGGGTGTCGACCCAAGCGACACGGCCGCCGAGTTAACGACAACTTGCAGGGCGGACAAATACTGCTAAAGCGTCGCCTGCTCTGGGCCCGGGGCCGGTAACGCCGGCAAACCATGGGCCCATCGTCTTTCGGAGCAGTCATGAACGATTTCCTCTTCACCTCCGAGTCCGTCTCGGAAGGCCATCCGGACAAGGTCGCCGACCAGGTCTCCGACTCCATCCTCGACGCCATCTTCGCCCAGGACCCGCACGCGCGCGTGGCCTGCGAGACCCTGGTGACCACCAACCTGTGCGTGCTCGCCGGCGAGATCACCACCCATGCCGTGGTCGACTACAACACCGTGGCGCGCGAGACCATCCGCCGCATCGGCTACGACGACCCGGCCATGGGCTTCGATGCCGCCAACTGCGCCGTGATGTCCGCCCTGCACAAGCAGTCGCCCGACATCGCCCAGGGCGTGAACGAGGGCGAGGGCCTCTTCCTCGACCAGGGCGCGGGCGACCAGGGCCTGATGTTCGGCTACGCCTGCGACGAGACGGCGCAGTTCATGCCCCTGCCCATCCACCTGGCCCACCGCCTGGTCGAGCGCCAGGCCGAGCTCAGGAAGGACGGGCGCCTGCCCTGGCTGCGGCCCGACGCCAAGAGCCAGGTCACGGTGCGCTACGTCGACGGCCGGCCCGAGCGCATCGACACCGTGGTGCTCTCCACCCAGCACCACCCCGAGATCTCCCACGGCCAGCTCTCCGAGGCGGTGATCGAGGAGATCATCAAGCCGGTGCTGCCCAAGGAGCTGGTGAAGGGCGAGGTCCGCTACCTCATCAACCCCACCGGCCGCTTCGTCATCGGCGGCCCGCACGGCGACACGGGCCTCACCGGCCGCAAGATCATCGTCGACACCTACGGCGGCGCGGCCCCGCACGGCGGCGGCGCCTTCTCGGGCAAGGACCCGTCCAAGGTGGACCGCTCGGCGACCTACGCCGCCCGCTACGTGGCCAAGAACATCGTCGCCGCGGGGCTGGCCGAGAAGTGCCTGGTGCAGGTGGCCTACGCCATCGGCGTCGCCCGCCCGGTGTCGCTGATGGTGGAGACCTACGGCACGGCCAAGATCCCCGAGGCCGCCATCGTCGGGTTGGTGGAGAAGCACTTCGACCTGCGGCCCAAGGGCATCATCCAGTCGCTCGACCTGCTGCGGCCGATCTACGCCAAGACCGCCGCCTACGGCCACTTCGGCCGCGACGAGCCGGAGTTCACCTGGGAGGCCACCGACAAGGCCGAGCTGCTGCGCACCGAGTCGGGCTACGACCGCCGCCAGGGTTGAGTAGCAGCAGGAGAGAACACTGTGGGAGCGGCTTTCCTCCGTTCGGGGACAAGAGCCGCGAAAATTTCGGTGACATTCGCGCCTGAAGGCGCTCCCACATAGATTGCATCCACCGCCCCGAGGGGCGCTGCGACCCGCCGGCCGGCGGGCCAGGCTTGGGGCAGACGGTACAGAAGCAACGGCGCCCGTTCATTAACGTCGCATAGCGACACCTCAGTCCCCCTCTCCCCTCGCGGGAGAGGGTCGGGGTGAGGGGGTAATTCAAGGAGTCAAGCAATGAACGCGCCCAGCAATTTCACCGACTTTCAAGTCGCAGACCTCGCCCTGGCCGACTGGGGCCGCAAGGAAATCAAGATCGCCGAGACCGAGATGCCCGGCCTCATGGCGATCCGCGAGGAATACGCCAAGACCCAGCCGCTCAAGGGCGCCCGCATCACCGGCAGCCTGCACATGACCATCCAGACCGCGGTGCTCATCGAGACCCTGACCGCCCTGGGCGCCGAGGTGCGCTGGGCCTCGTGCAACATCTTCTCCACCCAGGACCACGCCGCCGCCGCCATCGCCGCCGACGGCATCCCGGTCTATGCGGTCAAGGGCGAGAGCCTCGCCGACTACTGGGACTACACCCACCGGATCTTCGAGTGGCCGGACGGCGGCTACTCGAACATGATCCTGGACGACGGCGGCGACGCCACCCTGCTCCTGCACCTGGGCACCAAGGCGGAGAAGGATATCGGCGTCCTGGCCAAGCCCACCAGCGAGGAGGAGACCATCCTCTTCGCCGCGATCAAGGCCAAGCTCGCCAAGGACCCGACCTGGTACTCCACCCGGATCCAGCACATCAAGGGCGTGACCGAGGAGACCACCACCGGCGTGCACCGCCTCTACCAGATGGCGGAGCGCGGCGAGCTCAGGTTCCCCGCGATCAACGTCAACGACTCGGTGACCAAGAGCAAGTTCGACAACCTCTACGGCTGCCGCGAGTCCCTGGTCGACGGCATCAAGCGCGCCACCGACGTCATGGTCGCCGGCAAGATCGCCGTGGTCTGCGGCTACGGCGACGTGGGCAAGGGCAGCGCCCAGGCCCTGCGCGCGCTATCGGCACAAGTGTGGGTCACCGAGGTGGACCCCATCTGCGCCCTGCAGGCCGCCATGGAAGGCTACCGCGTGGTGACCATGGAATACGCCGCCGACAAGGCCGACATCTTCGTCACCGCCACCGGCAACTACCACGTCATCACCCACGACCACATGGCCGCCATGAAGGACCAGGCCATCGTCTGCAACATCGGGCATTTTGATAATGAAATCGACGTCGCCTCGATCGAGAAGTACCGCTGGGAGGAGATCAAGCCCCAGGTCGACCACGTGATCTTCCCGGACGGAAAACGCATCATCCTGCTCGCCAAGGGCCGGCTGGTGAACCTCGGCTGCGCCACCGGACACCCCAGCTACGTGATGAGCTCCAGCTTCGCCAACCAGACCATCGCCCAGATGGAGCTGTTCCAGCACACCGACAAGTACCCGGTGGGCGTCTACACCCTGCCCAAGCACCTGGACGAGAAGGTCGCCCGGCTGCAGTTGAAGAAGCTCAACGCCCAGCTCAGCGTACTCACCCCCGAGCAGGCTGCCTACATCGGCGTGCCGGTGGAAGGCCCGTACAAGGCCGAGCACTACCGGTACTGATCCACCCCCTCCCCCGCAAGCGGGGGAGGGGGTGGGGGAGAGGGGAAGCCCGGCTGCTAAAGCCGGCTTTAATAAGGAAGGCCGCTATTAAAAGTTGCGGCCTTTTCTCTTTTTAGTGGCCTCGTGGCAACAGCAGCAATTAAAGCAGCGTTAAATAACGCGCAAGACTATTAAAATTTGACGCGTTAAGTTTTAATAGTGCCCGGGTGAGCGACGGGGGAAGGCCATGAACAGAACGACAGGCGGCTATCGGCAATGCAGCGTCGCCGGCGAAAGCTATCGGGCGTACCTGCCTGCTCCGCTTCCGCCCGAGCCGCCGCTGGCGATCGACGCCAAGCTGCAAGGCCAACTGGAACGGGCCCATCTCGCCATCGGCCGGCTTGACGGCATATCCGCCGTCTTGCCCGACACCGCCTTGTTCCTCTATTTCTATGTGCGCAAGGAGGCACTGCTCTCCAGCCAGATCGAGGGCACCCAATCCTCGCTTTCCGACCTGTTGCTGTTCGAGGGCGAGCAGACGCCGGAAGTGAGCGTGGACGACGTGCGCGAGGTGTCCAACTACGTCGCGGCCATGGATCATGGCCTGCGCCGCATGCGCCAGGACAATTTTCCATTGTCCCTGCGCTTGATCCGCGAGATGCATGCCATCCTGCTGCGCGACGGACGCGGCGCAGCAAAAGACCCGGGCGAATTTCGCCGCTCGCAAAACTGGATCGGCGGCAGCCGGCCCGGCAACGCCCGCTTCGTGCCGCCCCCGCCGGAAGAGGTGATGGCCTGCCTGGGTGCCCTGGAAAAATTCCTGCACGACGACCCCGAGCCCACGCCCCTGCTGATCAAGGCCGCGCTAGCCCATGTGCAGTTCGAGACCATCCACCCCTTTCTGGACGGCAACGGGCGTATGGGCCGTCTGCTCATCACCCTGCTGCTCTGCGGCGAGGGCGCGTTGCACGAGCCGCTGCTCTATCTCAGCCTCTACTTCAAGACCCACCGCGAGGCCTATTACGACTGGCTGCAAAGGGTGCGCGAAACCGGCGACTGGGAAGGCTGGCTAGGCTTCTTCCTCACCGGCGTCGAAGAAACGGCAGAGGGCGCCACGGAGACCGCGCGGCGCATCCTCGCGCTGTTCGAGACGCACCGCCGGCACATCGCGCAAGCGGGCAAGGCCGCCGCCACCGGTCAGCGCCTGCACGAATACATGCAGAAGAAGCCGATCTTCACCGTCGCCCAGGCCATGCAAGGCCTGGACATGAGCGCGCCCGCCATCGGCGCGGCTATCCGCCGCATGGAGCCACTGGGCATCGTGCGCGAAACCACCGGCAAGAAGCGCGACCGCGTCTATTCCTATGCCCCCTACCTCGCGATCCTGAGCGAGGGGGCGGAGCCGATTCGATGAAGGGAGACAAAATGCGCAATCCGAAAAACAGCGCACTTCAGGTTCAGCGCGGGGATGGCCAGATCTTCAGCCACCTTCGCCACTCCTACTGCAAGATACGCTTCCTGGAAGAAGCCCGCCTGGGCCACCGCCAGGCCGCCTCGAAGTACCTGCAGGAACTGGAGCGCATCGGCCTTTTGCGCGGGTGAAGATCGGGCGGGAGAAGTACTGCATCAACGACGAGTTCTTCCGGGTGCTCGTGGAGTAATTCGGCGTCATTGCTTTACCTGTCGACCTTCTTCGAGCGCCACCGTGATGATGATTGCCGGCAACGCCTTGCTGCTCGCCGCATTTCCAAGATCACGCTGCCGCTGCAGGATGCCCTGTTCCTCAACCCGGTCACCACCGCGCCGAGGATAAGGGATCGTTTCCAGGTGAATTTCCGCACCGCCCAAGGGGCCATCGACGACCTGGTCGGTATCGGCGTCCTGCGGGAGATCACCGGCCAGAGGCGCAACCGGGCCTGGATGGCGGATGGGATTTTGGCCGTGATTTCAGGAACCGTGTCGGAAGGCTGAGAGGCTGTAACGTCTGGCTGTTCTTGGCCATAACCGGACTCAAAGCGCGAGCGCAACGAAGGATCGCTAGTCGGCCGGAGAGGGCTGCCTAGTTCCGCGCTGGTCAGATGTAGTGAGTAGGGCGGAATAGCGTAGCGCATTCCGCCGTATGCCATACGGCGGATAACGCCTCCGGCTCATCCGCCCTACGCGTGCTGCGCCGCGCCCGAGAAAACCCTCTCCAGCGTTGCCGGCACCAGGGCGGCATTGGCTTCGCGGATGGCGGCGTGCCGCGCTTTCAGTTCGGCGGCCTTGGCTTGCAGGGTGTCGAACGCCTGCTGGGCTTCAAGTGACGGGACGGGCACCTCGATGGCCATCAGGTTCGTCATGCTCAAGGTGCGGTTGCGGTCGGCAGTGCCGGGTGAGGCTCTGCCGATCTTTTCCAGACCCTCGTCGGTCAGCAGGTAGTAGCGCAGAAAATCCGCGCTGGAGAGACGACGATCCGGCACGCATGTGATGTAGCGATGAGACGCGATACAGTCAGCGTGCATTGGACCTGCAACGGCAATGGCTCCCTCCCACGCCTTGATGTTGCTGAACACCAAGTCACCGGGCTCGATCCAAACCGGCTTCTGCCAAGTGGCTTCAGCGCCGTCAAAGGTTGGCTTGGTGAACAATCCCTTGCCGAATGAGCGTGCGCCGACCTCGTTGTAGGTCTTTTCCAGGTCGATATCGACGGGGCGTTTTACAACGGGGGCGACCTCGGCCATCGGGCGATAGGGTGCATCGGCGATGGCCTCGCGGAAGCGCACCGCCAACAGGCGTTCGGCATCGGCCTCGATGGCGTCGAGGTGTTCCGTCACCTGCCGGGCCTTGTCTTCCAGCGTGTCGAGGCGGGCGACGATGGCCAGCTGTTCGGTAAGGGTAGGTAGCGGGATCTCGGACTCGAACAAAGCATCAGGATTCAGCGTTCTGCGTCGGTCCCCCATACCTTTCGCTCTACTGCCTAGTTCATTCCAGAATCTAGGCTGGCGCATGGCCCAACCAAGAAAGTTGCGATCAATTCTGCCTTCATCGCAAAGGAATGTTGGGAACTGAGGTGACACATATCGCCCGGCGAACTCGGCTGAACTGAGCGCCAGAGCGCCTTCCCAACCGAAGAGCTGACTCATGACAATGTGTTCTTCTTTGAGCCGCAGGAAATACTTGTAGCTAGTGTTTCCCGCATCTATCGGTTCCCGATTGAATAGGCCTCTTCCGAAGCTCAACACCCCAACCATTTCATAGCGTTTCGACGCATCAATCGGTTCCTTGTTTAGGTCAAGCGAGAGCAACTCTCGAAGTTTGATGCATGGCCACGAACTCACGCTTCGCCCTCCGTCTTGGGCTTGGCCAGTCGCCGAGCCTCCAGCTCCCGCCGTGACCGCTCCAGCTCCTCGGCGATCAGCCTCTCGTCGGGCAGCACGGTCTGGTATTCGGCGGCGAGCACCTTGTTGGGCAGGTTGTCGAGGGCGTAATGGGCCTCGGCCGCGCCCTTGTCGGCGCAGAGGATGAGGCCTACCGGCGGGTTCTCGCCGGGCTTCATCCAGTGCTCGCGGGCGTAGTTGAGGTAGAGGTGCATCTGGCCGGCGTCGGCGTAGCTGAAGCGGCCGGCCTTGAGGTCGATGATGACCAGGCAGCGCAGGCGGCGGTGGAAGAAGACCAGGTCGACGCGGAACCAGTTGTCGTCGATGCGCAGGCGCCGCTGGCGGCCGAGGAAGGCGAAGTCGTCGCCCAGTTCCAGCAGGAAGTCGGCAAGGCGCTGAATCAGCGCTTCTTCCAGGTCGCTCTCGGAGTACTCGTCCTTGAGGGCCAGGAACTCCAGCACGAAGGGGTCCTTGATGGCCTCCTCGGGCGTCATCAGGTCGTGGGGCTCGGCCTTTTCGGCCTTCTTCAGCATGGCCGCCTTGTTCCTGGAGAGGGCGACGCGCTCGTAGAACTGGCTGCCGATCTGCCGGTCGAGCTGGCGTACCGACCAGCCGCAGCGCAGGGCCTCGGTTTCGTAGAAGGCGCGAGCGGCCTCGCTCTTCACCGCCAGCAGCCGCACGTAGGCCGACCAGGGCAGCGGGAAGCGGGTCGCCAGGGTGGCGAGGTTGGGCAAAAGCCCAGACGCTGTCTGCGGATTTTCGAGGGCTTTGAATTCGCCAGACACTGTCTGGCAAATCGAGTCTGAGGGCCACGCCAGATAAAACGCCCGCATCTGCTGAAGATTCTGGCGGCTGAAGCCGCGCCCAAACCGGTGTGTCAGGTCCTCCGCCAGCCGCTCGATCAGGGCTGCTCCGTACTTCGCCCGGCCCCTGCCGCCCTGCTCGAACTCGACGATGCGCCGGCCGATCTCCCAATAGCTGGCGGTCATCAGGGCGTTGACGCTGCGGGCGGCGGCGCGCCGGGCGGATTCCAGCAGTTCGACGATGCCGGTGTGGACCTCGCCGTAGGCGGTGGGGAGCCTGGGTTTCGCCATGGTCAGGCCTCGCTCACCAGGGCCTCGATTTCTGCCAGCAGGCGCATCACGTCCTGCTCCCTGGCGCGCATCGCCGCCACCAGGTCTTTCGGGTCGGCATGCTCCAGGCCGGCCTTGGCATGCGGATTCTTGAGGTCCAGGTTGTAGATGGGCCAGTAGATGGCGTCACCTTCCCTCTGGGCAGCCTTGGCGGCTTCCTCGTGCGCCTGCTGGCGGCGCTTGAGATCGCGCTGCTCGGCTTCGAGGGGCGCCTTCCTGGCCGTTCCGTTCGACGCGGTGAGTTCGAGGTCGATCTCCCGCAACCGCTTGCCGAGCTCCATGGCGGCCTGCCGTTCGGTCTCGGCCTGCCTCCAGAGCGGTTCGGCACGGGCGCGGGCATCGGCCTTGATGGCGGCGAAGTCGATCTTCCAGGCCTGGGCGTTCTCTTCCCGCTGGTTCCACCAGGCGAGGCAGGCGGCGAACTCCTCGTATTGCAGGGGCGCGGTCTTGCTGTATTTCTTGCGGCCCTCCGGCAGCGGCAGCTCGTAGTACCAGATGTCGCTCGTGGGGCCGGTGCGGTCGAAGAAGATCAGGTTGGCCGGAATGTCGGTGTAGGGGGCGAAGACGCCCTGGGGCAGCCGCACGACGGTGTGCAGGTTGAACTCGCCCAGCAGTTCTTCCTTGATGCGGGCCGAGACGCCGTCGCCGAACAGGGTGCCGTTGGGCACGACCACGGCGGCGCGGCCGCCTCGAAATGTGTCATTCACCACAAAGGACTCGAAGGACACAAAGGAATTTCCTCTCGAAGGATTCTTCGTGTCCTTGGTGTCCTTCGTGGTTGATCCGGGCCTTTTCAGCTTCCGCATGATGTATTGGAGGAAGAGCAGGGCGGTTTCCGCCGTCTGCTTGTCGGCCGGGAAGTTGGCCTTGATGCCGGCCTCCTCCTCGCCGCCGAAGGGCGGATTGGTCAGGATGACGTCCACCCGCTCGCGCTCCCCGATGTCGGTGAGCTTGCCGGCCAGGGTGTTGCCGTAGGCGATCATCGGCGCTTCCAGGCCGTGCAGCAGCAGGTTCATCTGCGCCAGCATGTAGGGCAGGGGCTTGGCTTCCTGGCCGTGCAGGGTCTCTCGTTGCAGGATGCGCCGATCGTCCGGCGTCTTGACCTGCTCGGCGAGGTGGTCGTAGGCCTCCACCAGGAAGCCCCCGGTGCCGCAGGCGGGGTCCAGCACGGTCTCGCCCAGCTTGGGGGCGGTCACCTCGACCATGAAGCGCACGACGGGGCGCGGGGTGTAGAACTCGCCGGAATCCCCGGCCGCGTCGCGCATCTCGCGCAGCATGGATTCATAGAGGTGGGAGAGGGTGTGGATCTCCTCGCTGGCGCTGAAGTGGATGCCGTTGACCTTGTTGATGATGTCGCGCAGCAGGTAGCCGCTGACCATGCGGTTCTGCACGCCGCCGAAGACGTTGGCGATGACTTCGCGCTGGCTGCCCTTCTCACCCGTGCCGGCCAGGCTGCGCAGGTAGCGGAACAGGCCGTAGCCTGCGACGCCATCGGGACGCACGGCGGTGTCTTGGCCGATGAAGGCCAGCAGCTCGTCGCCGCTGATGCCGTCTTCCCGTGCCGCCCAGTCGCGCCAGCGGTAGGGCGATTCGATGATGGGGTGATAGGGCTGGCCGTCCAGGGCCGCCTCTTCCTCGTGCAGGGTTTCGAGGTCGTCGAGGAACTTGAGGAACATGACCCAGGTGAGCAGTGGCAGGCGGTCGATGTCGCCGTTCAGGCCCTTGTCCTTGCGCAGGATATCGCGGGCGGATTTGATCAGGGCCGAGAGTTGTTGGGCGGTGGTGAGGGGTTGCTTGGTCTTGCGTGTACGGGCCATTCTGACTAACCACAAAGGACATGAAGGGCACAAAGGAAGGCGACATTCATGAAGCCACTCGCCGAATACCATCCTTCATGTGCACCACATTGAAATTGAGTAGGAGACCCAGGCGATATCCTGTCAGTTTGAGATAGGTCATGAGCTGGGCTTGATGAATCGGTGCAAGTGCTTCGACGGCTTTGAGCTCGACAATCAGTCTGTTGCCGACAAGAAGATCAAGACGCAAGCCGGATTCGAGGGTGCGTCCCCGGTAATGAATAGGCAGGACAACTTGGCGGGAATAAGAAACCCCCGCAGTCTCCAGTTCCCAAGTGAGGCAAGTCTCGTATACCGATTCCAGCAATCCTGGCCCGAGCGCTGTATGTACACGAAAAGCGGGGCTGTTCACGGGTTTCCTACGGTAGAAATGCCTGCCGAACGTGATGCAGCCGG
>DYFL01000010.1 GCA_020725195.1 Hydrogenophilus sp. | reverse complement strand
AAGAGGGCCTGCGCTTCGCGGTGCGCGAAGGCGGCCGCACCGTGGGCGCCGGCGTGGTGGCGAAGATTATCGAGTAATAAGGGATAGGGAGACGGGAAAAGGGAAACGCGCCGCGTATCGCCCAACTTTTCCCGTTTCGCGTTTCTCGTTTCCCGGAGTTGAATGATGCAAAGCCAGAAGATTCGCATCCGCCTCAAGGCGTATGACTACAAGCTCATCGACCAGTCCGCCATGGAGATCGTGGACACGGCCAAGCGCACCGGCGCGGTCGTCAAGGGCCCCGTGCCCCTGCCCACCGCCATCGAGCGCTTCGACATCCTGCGCTCGCCGCACGTGAACAAGACCTCCCGCGACCAGCTCGAGGTGCGTACGCACAAGCGCCTGATGGACATCATCGACCCCACGGACAAGACCGTGGACGCCCTGATGAAGCTCGATCTGCCCGCAGGTGTGGACGTCGAGATCAAACTGCAGTAACATGGCGCCCCTTTGACGCAGAGGGAACTGCGGTTCCGCCTGCGTTCATCGAGCGCTTGTTTTTGAACCGCCGGCCAATTGCAGTCGGCGTTGACTTAAGGAAAAGAACATGAGTCTAGGCCTTGTCGGTCGCAAGATCGGCATGACCCGCATTTTCACCGAGGACGGCAGCTCCGTCCCGGTGACCGTGCTGGACATGTCGAACAACCGCGTCAGCCAAGTCAAGACCGGGGCGGTGGACGGCTACGACGCCGTGCAGATCGCCTACGGCAGCCGCAAAGCCAGCCGCGTGGCCAAGCCCCTGGCGGGTCACTGCGCCAAGGCGGGCGTGGAAGCGGCGCGCGGCATGACGGAATTCCGTGTGGGCGCTGACCTGGCCAGCCAGTACCAGGCCGGTGCCCCGGTCACGGTCGAGCTCTTCCAGGCGGGCCAGATGGTGGACGTCTCCGGCGTCTCCCAGGGCAAGGGCTTCGCCGGTACCATCAAGCGCCACAACTTCGCCTCCCAGCGCGCCAGCCACGGCAACTCCCGCTCGCACAACGTCCCCGGCTCCATCGGCCAGGCCCAGGACCCCGGCCGGATCTTCCCCGGCAAGCGCATGTCCGGCCACATGGGGGCCGTCCAGCGCACCGTGCAGAACCTCGAAGTGGTCCGCGTGGACGCCGAGCGCCAGCTGCTGCTCATCAAGGGTGCCGTCCCCGGCGCCAAGGGTGGTGACGTCGTCGTGCGCCCGGCCGTGAAAGGGGGTGCATGATGGAACTCAGGCTGATCAACGAGCAGGGCGCCGAAGCCGGCGCCGTGACCGCCTCCGATACCCTCTTCGGCCGCGAGTACAACGAAGCCCTGGTGCACCAGGTGCTGACCGCGTTCATGGCCAATGCGCGCCAGGGCACGCGTGCCCAGAAGAACCGCGAAGAGGTCAAGCACAGCACCCGCAAGCCCTGGCGTCAGAAGGGCACGGGCCGTGCGCGCTCCGGCATGACCTCCAGCCCGATCTGGCGCGGAGGCGGCCGGACCTTCCCGAACCGCCCGGACGAGAACTTCACCCAGAAGGTGAACCGCAAGATGTACCGGGCCGGCATCGCCGCGATCCTCTCGAAGCTCGCCCAGGACGGGCGGCTCACCGTGGTCGACGGCTTCAGCGTCGAGGCCCCCAAGACCAGGCTCCTGGCCGGCAAGATCAAGGGCATGGGCATCACCGACCGGGTGCTGATCATCACCCCCGAGGTGGACGACAACCTGTGGATGTCCTCCCGCAACCTGCCCAATGTGCTGGTGCTGGAGCCGCACCAGGCCGACCCCTGGTGCCTGATCCGCTTCGACCGGGTGGTGATGACCCGCGACGCGGTGAAGTCCTTTGAGGAGATGTACGCATGAATGCCGTGAAGATGAACGAGGAGCGCCTGATGCAGGTCATCCTCGCGCCGGTGATCTCCGAGAAGAGCACGCGCGTGGCCGACAAGCACGAGCAGGTCGTTCTGCGCGTGGCTCCCGACGCCACCAAGCCCGAGATCAAGGCGGCCGTCGAGCTGCTGTTCAAGGTCCAGGTGGAGGCCGTCAAGGTGGCCAACGTCAAGGGCAAGGCCAAGCGCTTCGGGCGCCACTTCGGCCGCCGCGACAACTGGCGCAAGGCCTATGTGTGCCTCAAGCCGGGCCAGGAACTCAATTTTGTGGCGGGGGAGTAAGCCATGCCGCTGGTAAAAGTTAAACCGACTTCCGCGGGCCGCCGCGCCGTCGTCAAGGTGGTGACGCCCGGCCTGCACAAGGGCGCTCCGCATGCCGCCCTGCTCGAGAAGCAGAAGCAGAAGGCCGGCCGCAACAACAATGGCCACATCACCACCCGTCACAAGGGCGGTGGCCACAAGCACCACTATCGCATCGTCGACTTCAGGCGCGACAAGGACGGCATCCCCGCCAAGGTCGAGCGCATCGAGTACGACCCGAACCGCAGCGCGCACATCGCCCTGCTGTGCTATGCAGACGGCGAGCGTCGCTACGTGATCGCCACCCGCGGCGTCGAGGTGGGTGCTCAGCTGATGAACGGCTCCGAGGCGCCCATCAAGGCGGGCAACGCCCTGCCGCTGCGCAACATCCCGGTGGGCACCACGGTGCACTGCATCGAGATGCAGCCCGGCAAGGGCGCCCAGCTCGCCCGCGCCGCCGGCACCAGCGTCCAGCTCCTGGCCCGCGAAGGCAGCTACGCGCAGCTGCGCCTGCGCTCCGGCGAGATCCGCAGGGTCCACGTCGACTGCCGCGCCACCATCGGCGAGGTGGGCAACGAAGAGAACGGCCTGCGCTCCTACGGCAAGGCGGGCGCCATGCGCTGGCGCGGCATCCGCCCGACCGTCCGCGGCGTGGCCATGAACCCGATCGATCACCCGCACGGTGGTGGTGAGGGCCGTACCGGCGAGGGGCGTGTCCCCGTGTCGCCTTGGGGTCAGCCGAGCAAGGGCTACCGTACCCGCAGCAACAAGCGCACCGACACGATGATCGTGCGCCGCCGGCATAAAGCGTAAGAGGTGAGGCGTTATGGCACGTTCCGTTAAGAAGGGCCCGTTCGTCGACGGGCATCTCATGAATAAAGTCGTGGCGGCCCATTCTGCCGGCGACAAGCGTCCGATCAAGACCTGGTCGCGACGCTCGACCGTCCTGCCCGAGTTCATCGGCCTGACGATCGCGGTGCACAACGGCAAGCAGCATATCCCCGTGTACGTCACGGAAAACATGGTGGGCCACAAGCTCGGCGAGTTCTCGCTGACCCGGACGTTCAAGGGTCACGCCGCCGACAAGAAGGCCAAGAGGAAGTAAGGAGAGCATCGATGAGAGTTTCCGCCGTACTGAGAGGCACTCGGCTTTCCGCACAAAAGGCCCGCCTGGTCGCCGATCTGGTTCGCGGCAAGTCCGTGGACAAGGCGCTGAACATCCTCGCCTTCTCGCCGCAGAAATCCGCCGGTGTCATCAAGAAGGTGCTGGAGTCGGCCATCGCCAACGCTGAGCACAACGAGGGCGCCGACATCGACACCCTCAAGGTCGCGACCATCCATGTCGACCAGGGTCCGGTCCTCAAGCGTTTCACCGCCCGCGCCAAGGGCCGCGGCAACCGCATTACGAAACCCACCTGTCACATCACCGTGACGGTCGGCGACTGAGGATAGGACTATGGGACAGAAGATTCATCCGACCGGCTTCCGCTTGAGCGTGACCCGCGACTGGGCCTCCAAGTGGTATGCCAGCAACAAGGGCTTCGGCACGACCCTGCTCGAGGACATCAAGGTGCGCGGCTTCCTCAAGAAGAAGCTCTCGCACGCCTCGGTGAGCCGCATCGTGATCGAGCGCCCGGCGAAGAACGCCCGTATCACCCTCTACTCGGCGCGCCCGGGGGTGGTGATCGGCAAGAAGGGCGAGGACATCGAGGCGCTGCGCCGCCAGCTTCAGGCCATGATGAGCGTGCCGGTGACCCTGAACATCGAGGAGGTGCGCAAGCCCGAGACCGACGCGCAGATCATCGCCGACTCCATCGCCAACCAGCTGGTCAAGCGCATCATGTTCCGCCGCGCCATGAAGCGCTCCATGCAGAACGCCATGCGCTTCGGCGCCCAGGGCATCAAGATCATGAGCTCGGGCCGCCTGAACGGCGCCGAGATCGCCCGTACAGAATGGTACCGCGAGGGCCGCGTGCCGTTGCACACCCTGCGCGCCGACATCGACTACGGCTTCGCCGAGGCGAACACCACCTATGGCGTCATCGGCATCAAGGTCTGGGTGTACAAGGGCGAGAGCCTGGGGCGCGGCGACAGGCCCGTGGCTGCGCCGGAGCCCGAGAAGAGAGGCAAGAAGTCAGGAGTGAAACATGCTGCAGCCGGCTAGAAGGAAATACCGCAAGGAGCAGAAGGGCCGCAACACCGGCATCGCGACCCGTGGCGCCAAGGTGAGCTTCGGCGATTTCGGCCTGAAGGCCATCGGCCGCGGCCGGATCACCGCCCGCCAGATCGAGGCGGCGCGGCGCGCCATGACCCGCCACGTCAAGCGCGGCGGCCGCATCTGGATCCGCATCTTCCCGGACAAGCCGATCTCCAGGAAGCCCGCCGAGGTTCGGATGGGCAACGGCAAGGGTGCCCCGGAGTACTGGGTGGCCGAGATCCAGCCCGGCAAGGTGCTCTATGAGATGGAAGGCGTGAGCGAAGAGCTGGCGCGCGAGGCGTTCCGCCTGGCTGCCGCCAAGCTGCCCATCCCGACCGCGTTTGTGACCCGGCAGATCGGGGGCTGAGGATGAAAGCGACCGAGTTGAGAAGCAAGAGCCAGGACGAGCTCAAGAAGGAATTGCTGGAGCTGCTGCGTGCCCAGTTCAGCCTGCGCATGCAAGTCGCCACCCAGCAGACGAAGAAAACCCATGAGTTGCGCAAGGTGCGTCGCGACATCGCCCGTGTGCGTACGCTGATGCACGAGATGCGGCTCAAGGCCGTCAACTGAGAGGTAGGACATGGCCGAGCAGGAAAACACGAAGATCGTCCGCGCACTCACCGGCAAGGTGGTCAGCGACAAGATGGACAAGACGGTGACCGTGCTGGTGGAGCGCAAGGTCAAGCACCCCCTCTACGGAAAGGTGATCCGCCGCTCCAAGAAGTACCACGCCCACGACGAGAACAACGAGTTCCACGAGGGCGATACCGTGGTCATCGAGGAATCGCGCCCGCTGTCCAAGACCAAGTCCTGGAAGGTGACCCGCCTGGTCGAAAAGGCCCGGGTGGTCTGAGCCTTGCCGCGGAAGCGTAATTTAGTGCTTGCAGAGCGAAAAGAGCGCGGCTAGAATCTCGTCTTTTCGTCGCGCACAGGGCGTCATGCCCGGAGCGCCAACCCTTCGGGATCCAAAACTGCAGCCGTGAAGGCGGCAAGTTGGATTGGAGTTGAAATCATGATTCAAATGCAGTCCATGCTGGACGTGGCCGACAACACCGGCGCGCGCACCGTGATGTGCATCAAGGTGCTGGGCGGCTCCAAGCGCCGCTATGCCGGCGTCGGCGACATCATCAAGGTGAGCATCAAGGACGCGGCCCCGCGCGGCCGGGTCAAGAAGGGCGACGTCTACAACGCCGTGGTGGTGCGTACCGCCAAGGGCGTGCGCCGCCCCGACGGCTCGCTCATCAAGTTCGACCACAATGCGGCCGTGCTGCTCAACAACAAGCTTGAGCCCATCGGCACCCGCATCTTCGGGCCGGTCACCCGCGAATTGCGCACGGAGAAGTTCATGAAGATCGTCTCCCTCGCGCCCGAGGTTCTGTAAGGAGGCGGTCATGCGCAAGATTCGCAAAGGCGACGAAGTCATCGTCCTGACCGGCAAGGACAGGGGCAAGCGCGGCACCGTGCTGCGCGTTCTGGAAGACCGCGTGGTCGTGGAGGGGATCAACCGCGTCAAGCGCGCGGTCAAGCCCAATCCCCTGCGCGGCACGACGGGCGGCTTCATGGACAAGGACATGCCCATCCATGTCTCTAACGTGGCCCTGTTCAATGCGGCCGCGGGCAAGGGCGAGCGTGTGGGTATCAAGACGCTGGAGGACGGGCGCAAGGTGCGCTTCTTCAAGTCCAACGGCGAAGTCGTGGACGCTTGAGGGGTTGGTCATGGCGCGTTTGCATGATTTCTACAAGGACACCGTGGTAGCGGAACTCACCAAACAGTTCGGCTACAAGTCGGTGATGGAAGTGCCCAGGATCGAGAAGATCACCCTCAACATGGGGGTGGGCGAGGCCGTGGGCGACAAGAAGGTGATGGATCACGCCGTGGGCGACCTGATCAAGATCGCCGGCCAGAAGCCCGTGGTCACCAAGGCGCGCAAGTCCATCGCGGCCTTCAAGATCCGCGACGGCTATCCCGTCGGCTGCAAGGTCACCCTGCGCCGCGAGCGCATGTACGAGTTCCTCGACCGCCTGGTCAACATCGCCATCCCGCGCATCCGCGACTTCCGCGGCGTGGGCGGCAAGGGCTTCGACGGCCGCGGCAACTACAACATGGGCGTGCGCGAGCAGATCATGTTCCCCGAGATCGAGTACGACAAGATCGACGCGCTGCGCGGGCTGAACATCACCATCACCACCACCGCCAAGAGCGACGCCGAAGCCAAGGCCCTGCTCGCCGCGTTCAAGTTCCCGTTCAGGAGTTGAGGTTGACATGGCCAAAACTGCATTGATCAACCGTGAAGACAAGCGCCGCCGCATGGTGAAGAAGTACGAGGCCAAGCGTGCCGAGCTGAAATCGATCTTCAACGACGTCGGCCGCTCCGAGGAAGAGCGTATGGCTGCCCGGGAAAAGCTGCAGGCGCTGCCGCGCAACGCCAGCCCCGCCCGGCTGCGCAACCGCTGCCAGCTCACCGGCCGGCCGCGCGGCGTATTCAGAAAGTTCGGCCTGTGCCGGAACAAGATCCGCGAGATCGCCATGCGCGGCGAGATCCCGGGCGTGATCAAGGCCAGCTGGTAAGGGAGTGACGATATGAGCATGAGCGATCCCATTGCCGATATGCTGACCCGCATCCGCAATGGCCAGATGTCGGAGAAGGTCAGCATCCGCATGCCTGCCTCCAAGCTGAAGAAGGCCATTGCGCAGGTGCTGAAGGACGAGGGCTATATCGAGGATTACCTGGTGCAGGACAGTGCGGGTCTGCCCGAGATGGAAATTGCCCTCAAGTACTACGCGGGCCGCCCCGTGATCGAGAAGATCGAGCGCGTCAGCCGGCCGGGCCTGCGCATCTACAAGGGCAGCGCAGACATCCCCCGCGTGATGAACGGTCTTGGTGTGGCCATCGTTTCCACCTCCAAGGGTGTTATGACGGACCGCAAGGCCCGCTCCCTCGGCGTGGGCGGCGAGGTCCTGTGCGTTGTGGCGTGAGGTGAACGATGTCCCGTGTTGCTAAGAATCCGATTGCGCTGCCGTCCGGGGTTGAGGTCAAGATCGGCGCGGATGCCGTCACCGTCAAGGGCCCGATGGGCAGCATGACGCAGGCGCTGACCGGCCTGGTCCGGGTGAGTCTCGCAGACAACCAGCTCCAGGTGGCCGCCGCCGACGACAGCCGGCAGGCCAATGCCCTGTCCGGAACCACCCGTGCGGTCCTGGCCAACCTGGTGCAGGGCGTCTCCAAGGGCTTCGAGAAGAAGCTCACCCTGGTGGGCGTGGGCTACAGGGCCAACGCGCAGGGCAACAAGCTCAACCTGAGCGTGGGCTTCTCCCATCCCGTCGAGCACGTGATGCCGGAGGGCATCAAGGTGGAAACCCCGACCCAGACCGAGATCCTGATCAAGGGTGCGGACAAGCAGCTGGTCGGTCAGGTGGCCGCGGACGTGCGCGCCTACCGCCGCCCCGAGCCCTACAAGGGCAAGGGCATCCGCTATGCCGACGAAGTCGTGGTCTTGAAAGAGACCAAGAAGAAGTAACCTGGAGCGCTTGAAATGGACAAGAATACTCGGCGTCTGCGCAGGGCGCGCAAAACCCGCGTCAGAATCGCAGATCAGGGTGCGGTCCGTCTTTGCGTGCATCGCACGAACGGCCACATCTATGCCCAAATCATCGATGCGAGCGGCAGCCGCGTGCTGACCAGCGCATCGACACTGGAAAAGGACGTGCGCGGCCAGGTCAGGAGCGGCGGCAATATCGAGGCCGCGAAGCTCATCGGCCAGCGCATCGCCGAAAAGGCCAGGCAGGCCGGGGTCACCCAGGTGGCCTTCGACCGAGGCGGCTGCGCCTACCACGGGCGCGTCAAGGCCCTGGCCGAGGCGGCGCGCGAGCACGGCCTGACTTTCTAAGCGAGGAATATCATGGCGAGAGTCGAACAGCAGCAGGAAGAGCGTGGCGACGGCCTGCGCGAGAAGATGATCGGGGTGAACCGCGTCACCAAGGTGGTGAAGGGCGGCCGCATCCTGAGCTTTGCCGCGCTCACCGTGGTGGGCGACGGCGAGGGGGGCGTCGGCATGGGCAAGGGCAAGGCCCGGGAAGTGCCCGTGGCCGTGCAGAAGGCCATGGAAGAGGCGCGCCGCAAGATGGTCAAGGTGTCCCTCAAGAACGGCACCTTCCACCATGCCGTCGTCGGCGAGCACGGCGCCTCCAAGGTGCTCATCCAGCCCGCCTCCGAGGGCACCGGCATCATCGCCGGCGGCGCCATGCGCGCGGTGTTCGAGGTGATGGGCGTGACCAACGTGCTGGCCAAGAGCATCGGCTCGTCCAACCCGTACAACATCGTGCGCGCCACCATCAACGGTCTGATGCAGATGAACACGCCCAGCGAGATCGCTGCCAAGCGCGGCAAGAGCGTGGCCGAGATCCTGGAGTGAGAGCCATGAGCGCGAACAGCAAGATCAAGGTGACGCTGGTCAAGAGCGTGATCGGCACCAAGCAGGACCACCGCGCATGCGTGCGCGGCCTGGGACTGAAGCGGATCAACCACAGCGTGGTCCTGGAAGACACGCCTGCCGTGCGCGGGATGATCAACCGGGTCAGCTATCTGGTTAAGAGCGAGGTGGTCTGATGCAACTGAATACCATCCAGCCCGGCGAGGGCAGCAGGCACGCGAGGAAACGCGTCGGCCGCGGCATCGGCAGCGGTCTGGGCAAGACGGCGGGCCGCGGCCACAAGGGCCAGAAGTCCCGCGCCGGCGGTTTCCACAAGGTCGGCTTCGAGGGCGGGCAGATGCCGCTGGCACGCCGCCTTCCCAAGCGCGGTTTCGTCTCCCTGGGCCGCGACTTCAAGGCCGAGGTGTCTTTGACGGCGCTCGACAGGCTGCCCATCGACACGGTGGACATGCTCGCGCTCAAGCAGGCCGGCGTGGTGCCGCAACTGGCCAAGACGGTCAAGGTGATCCTGTCCGGGCGGATCGAGCGGGCCGTCAAGCTCGTGGGCATCGGCGCGACCAAGGGCGCCAGGGCGGCGATCGAGGCCGCCGGCGGCAGCGTCGCCGAGGCCTGAGCGGAGGATAGGACTTGGCCACGGCGGGCAATCTCTTCGGCATGACCAGCAAGATGGGCGACCTCAAGCGTCGCCTTTGGTTTCTGCTGGGGGCGCTGGTCGTCTACCGGATCGGCACCTTCGTGCCGGTGCCGGGCATCGATCCGGCGACGCTGGAGGACCTGTTCCGCACCCAGGGCACCGGGCTGCTGGGCATGTTCAACATGTTCTCGGGCGGGGCGCTGTCGCGCTTCTCCGTCCTGGCGCTGGGGATCATGCCCTACATCTCCGCCTCCATCATCATGCAGCTGCTGACGGTGGTCTCGCCCACGCTCGAGGCGCTGAAGAAGGAGGGCGAGGCCGGGCGCCGCAAGATCACGCAGTACACCCGCTACGGCACGCTCGTGCTGGCCACCTTCCAGGCCATAGGCATCTCCATCGCCCTCGAGGGGCAGCCCGGGCTGGTGCTCGACCCGGGCCTCATGTTCCGCCTGACCACGGTGTTCACCCTGGTCGCGGGGACGCTCTTCCTGATGTGGCTGGGCGAGCAGATCACCGAGCGCGGCCTGGGCAACGGCATCTCCATCATCATCTTCGCGGGCATCGTCGCCGGCCTGCCCAGCGCCATCGGCGGCACGCTGGAGCTGACCCGCACCGGCGCCTTCTCGATCCCGCTGGTGCTCCTGCTCTTCGTCGGCGCCATCCTGGTCACCGGCTTCGTGGTCTTCATGGAGCGCGGCCAGCGCAAGATCCTGGTGAATTACGCCAAGCGCCAGGTGGGCAACAAGGTCTACGGCGGCCAGAGCTCGCACCTGCCGCTCAAGATCAACATGGCCGGCGTGATCCCGCCGATCTTCGCCTCCAGCATCATCCTCTTCCCGGCCACCCTCGCGGGCTGGTTCGGCAGCCACGAGAGCCTGACCTGGCTGAGGGACATCGGCACGGCCATCTCGCCCGGCCAGCCGATCTACGTCATCCTCTATGCGGTGGCCATCGTCTTCTTCTGCTTCTTCTACACCGCCCTGGTGTTCAACCCCCGGGAGACGGCGGACAACCTGAAGAAGAGCGGAGCGTTCGTGCCCGGCATCCGCCCGGGGGATCAGACCTCGCGCTACATCGACAAGATCATGACGCGCCTGACCTTCGTCGGGGCGATCTACATCACCCTGGTCTGCCTGCTGCCCGAGTTCCTGATCCTCGAGTGGAACGTGCCCTTCTACTTCGGCGGCACCTCGCTCCTGATCATCGTGGTGGTGACCATGGACTTCATGTCCCAGGTCCAGGCCTACATCATGACGCACCAATACGAGAGCCTGCTCAAGAAGTCCAGCTTCAAGGGGGGCGGCCTGGTGGGGCGGTAGTGGGGCATGAGCAAGGAAGATGTGATCCAGATGCAGGGCGAGGTGCTGGAGATGCTTCCCAGCGCCACCTTCCGCGTCAAACTGGAAAACGGCCACGTCGTCCTGGCGCACATATCGGGCAAGATGCGCATGCATTACATACGCATCCTGCCGGGCGACAAGGTGACCGTGGAGATGACGCCCTACGACCTGTCCCGGGCGCGCATCGTTTTCCGCGCCAAGTGAATTTTTGATAAGGAGCCGAACATGCGTGTTCAAGCCTCTGTGAAGAAGATCTGCCGCAAATGCAAGATCGTTCGCCGCAACGGCGTCGTTCGCGTCATCTGCAGCGAGGCCCGGCACAAGCAGCGTCAGGGATGACGCTTGCCTTTGCCGTATTCGACTTGTTATAATTTTTAGCTTTTCTGCTGGGAGTTTTTCATGGCCCGCATCGCCGGGGTGAACATCCCCAATCACAAGCATGCAGCGATCGCCCTGACGGCGATCTATGGTATCGGCCGCACGCGCGCCGTGGAGATCTGTATGGCCGCCGGGGTCAACCCCGCGTCCAAGATGAAGGATCTGAGCGACGCCGAGGTGGACAAGCTGCGCGACGGCGTGGCCAAGTTCACGGTGGAGGGCGACCTGCGCCGCGAAGTCACCATGAACATCAAGCGCCTGATGGATCTGGGCTGCTACCGCGGCCTGCGCCACCGCAAGGGCCTGCCTGTGCGCGGCCAGCGTACGCGCACCAATGCGCGCACCCGCAAGGGCCCGCGCAAGCAGATGCAAATCAAGAAGTAAGGTAGAACGACATGGCTAAGGCACAAGCGGCGCGCGTGCGCAAGAAGGTCAAGAAGAACGTGGCTGAGGGCATCGCCCACATCCATGCCTCGTTCAACAACACCATCATCACCATCACCGACCGCCAGGGCAATGCGCTGGCCTGGGGGGCGTCCGGGGCGGCCGGCTTCAAGGGCTCGCGCAAGAGCACGCCCTTCGCCGCGCAGGTCGCCGCCGAGAGCGCCGGCAAGCAGGCGCAGGAATGCGGCGTGAAGAACCTCGAAGTGCGCATCAAGGGCCCGGGCCCGGGTCGCGAGTCGTCCGTGCGCGCCCTGAACAACCTCGGCTTCAAGATCACCAGCATCTCCGATGTGACGCCCATGCCGCACAACGGCTGCAGGCCTCCCAAGAAGCGTCGGATCTAAGTTTTAGGAGTACCCAACGTGGCTCACTATATTGGACCCAAATGCCGTCAGTGCCGCCGGGAGGGCGAGAAGCTCTTCCTCAAGGGCGAGAAGTGCTTCACCGACAAATGCGCCATAGAGCGCCGCTCCCAGGCGCCCGGTCAGCACGGCGCCCGCCCGACGCGCCTTTCCGGCTACGGCACCCAGCTGCGCGAGAAGCAGAAGATCCGCCGCATCTACAACGTGCTCGAGGGCCAGTTCCGCCTGACCTACAAGGAGGCCGACCGGCGCAAGGGCGTGACCGGCGAGAACCTGCTGCAGCTGCTCGAGAGCCGCCTGGACAGCGTCGCCTACCGCATGGGCTTCGGCGCCTCCCGCTCGGAGGCCCGGCAGGTGGTCCGCCACAACAGCATCCTGGTCAACGGCAAGCGGGTCAACATCCCCTCCTACCAGGTCAAGCCGGGTGACGTGGTCGAGGTCGCCGAGGCCTCCAAGGCCCAGCTGCGCATCAAGGGTGCGATCGAGGCCGCCGAGGGCCGCGGCTTCCCCGAGTGGGTGGACGTCGACGTCAAGGCCATGAAGGGGGTGTACAAGGCGCGGCCGCAGCGCAGCGAGCTGCCGCCGACGATCAACGAGTCCCTCGTGATCGAACTCTATTCCAAGTAATCCGTCCGCCTAAAGGTCAAAAACTATGTCGAACACTGGCGAATTGCTGAAGCCCCGCCACGTCGAGGTCAACAGCATTTCCCCGCGCCAGGCGCGGGTCACGCTGGAGCCGTTCGAGCGCGGCTATGGCCATACCCTGGGCAATGCCCTGCGCCGGATCCTGCTGTCCTCCATGCAGGGCTACGCCCCCACCGAGGTGAAGATCGCCGGCGTGGTGCACGAGTACTCGGCCATGGAAGGCGTGCAGGAGGACGTCGTCGACATCCTGCTGAACCTCAAGGGCCTCGCCGTCAAGCTGCACAGCCGCGGCGAGGCGCTGCTCAGCGTCAAGCAGGAAGGCGAGGGCGTGGTTACCGCCGGCGACCTGGTCGGCGGCCACGATGTCGAGATCCTGAACCCCGAGCATGTCATCGCCCACGTGACCAAGGGCGGCAAGCTCGACATGGAGGTCAAGATCGAGGCCGGCCGGGGTTACGAGCCGGCCAGCACCCGCATCCAGAAGGAAGAGAGCCGTCCCGTCGGCGTGATCGTGATGGACGCCCTCTACAGCCCGGTGAAGAAGGTCAGCTTCAGCGTCGAGAGCGCCCGCGTCGAGCAGCGCACCGATCTGGACAAGCTCATCCTCGAGGTCGAGACCAACGGCGTGGTCGAGCCGGAGGCGGCCGTGCGCGCCGCCGCCCGCCTGCTCATCGAGCAGCTGATGCCCTTCGCCGACCTCAAGGGCGTGAGCCTGCCGTCCGAGCAGCCCAGCCTCGGCGGCCCGCAGGTCGACCCCATCCTGCTGCGTCCCGTCGACGAGCTGGAGCTCACCGTGCGCTCCGCCAACTGCCTCAAGGCCGAGAACATCTACTACATCGGTGACCTGATCCAGCGCACCGAGACCGAACTGCTCAAGACCCCGAACCTGGGCCGCAAGTCCCTGAACGAGATCAAGGACGTGCTGGCCGCCCGCGGGCTCACCCTGGGCATGAAGCTTGAGAATTGGCCGCCCGCAGGCCTGGAAAAACCCTGAGGCGTTGCCTGAATACACGAGGTAGCAAAAAATGCGTCACCGCCTGTCCAACCGCAAACTCAACCGCACCAGCAGCCACCGCACGGCCCTGCTGCGCAACCTCGCCAACGCCCTGCTGCGCCACGAGGTGATCACCACCACCCTGCCCAAGGCCAAGGAGCTGCGCCGCGTGGCCGAGCCGCTGATCACCCTGGGCAAGAAGCCGAGCCTGGCCAACCGCCGTCTCGCCTTCGACCGCACCCGCGACCGCGACATCGTGGTCAAGCTGTTCGACGAGCTGGGTCCGCGCTTCATGAGCCGTCCCGGCGGCTATGTGCGCATCCTCAAGTACGGCTTCCGCAAGGGCGACAATGCGCCCATGGCCCTGGTCGAGTTGGTGGACAGGCCCGAAGCGCAAGAAACCGCCGCGGCGGCTGAATAAGCAAAGGCGCATTGCGGCGGAGGCTAATGTGAGCGTAGCGAACGTTAAGCGTAGCGGCCGTAGCCACACTGCGCCCATGGCCCTGGTCGAGCTGCTCGACCGTCCCGTGGCCGGCGAGGCCCCTGCGGCTGATTGAGCCGCGCAAGCTGTGGTAAAAAGCCGGCTCAGGCCGGCTTTTTTACGCCTGCCGGCCGCGGCATGGGGGTGGCATGCAGCTCAGGATGTATCAGGTCGATGCCTTCGCATCGCGGGTGTTCGAGGGCAATCCGGCGGCCATCTGTCCGCTGTCTGCCTGGCTGCCGGATGCGCTCATGCAGGCCATCGCCGGTGAGCACAACCAGTCGGAGACGGCCTTCTTCGTCGCCGACGGCGAGGGCTTCCGGTTGCGCTGGTTCACGCCCAGGCGGGAGGTCGACCTCTGCGGCCACGCCACCCTGGCGGCGGCCCACGTGCTCTATGCCCATCTCGGCTTCGACCGGCCCCTGGCCGTCTTCCACACCCGTAGCGGCGCCTTGAGCGTCGCACGCCGGGGTGAGGCCCTGGTCATGGATTTCCCCGCCATCCCGGCGCAGCCCTGTCCGGCGCCGGCCGCGCTGGCCGAGGGCCTGGGCCGTGCCCCGCTGGAGGTCCGCGGCGCCGGCGACTATCTGGCCGTGCTCGAGGATCCCGAACAGGTTCTGCAGCTCGCGCCGGACATGGCGGCCTTGGCCCGGCTCGACCGCCGCGGGGTCTGCGTCACCGCTCCCGGAAGCCAGGGTGTCGATTTCGTCAGCCGCTTCTTCGCGCCCAAATACGGCATCCCGGAAGACCCGGTGACCGGCTCCGCCCACTGCATGCTGGCACCCTATTGGGCCGGGCGTCTGGGCAAGACCCGGCTGCAGGCCAGGCAGCTTTCGGCCCGTGGCGGCGAGGTGGGCTGCGAGCTGCGCGGCGATCGGGTGCTGCTCTTGGGCCGGGCCGTGACCTACATGACCGCGGAGGTCAGCCTGCCATGAGCATGCTGGTGCTGTTCACCGACTACGGCTGGGCCGATCCCTACGTCGGTCAGGTCAAGGCCGTGCTGGCGCGCGAGGCGCCGGGCGTGCCGGTGATCGACCTGCTGCACGGCGCGCCCGATTTCAACGCCCATGCCGGGGCGCACCTGCTCGATGCGCTCTGCCGCAGCTTTCCCGCCGGCAGCGTCTTCCTCTGCGTGGTCGACCCCGGCGTCGGCGGCCCGCGCCAGGCCGTGGTGCTCGAGGCCGACGGCCGCTGGTACGTCGGGCCGGACAACGGCCTGGTCTCCATCGTCGCCGCCCGCGCCGGACGGGCGCGCTGCTGGCGCATCGACTGGAGGCCCGAGCCGCTCTCGGCGAGCTTCCACGGCCGCGACCTCTTCGCGCCGATGGCGGCGCAGATCGCCGCCGCCGGCCTGCCACAAGGCCGGGTGAGCCCCCTGGCGCAGCTGGAGGTCCGCTTCGACCCGGGCGACCTGCCCCGCATCCTCTACATCGACCATTACGGCAACGCCTGGACCGGCGTGCGCAGCGGGCTCCTGGCGGGCGGGGCGGCGCTGCAGGTGAAGGGGCGCGCGCTGCCCTACCGGCGGGTCTTCAGCGAGGCGGCCAAGGGGGAGGCCTTCTGGTACGTGAACAGCGCAGGGCTGGTGGAGATCGCGGCCAATCGCGCCAGCGCCGCCGCGCTGCTGGATCTGCGGGTGGGCGACAGGGTCGCCCTGCCGGGGGCGCCCGAGGGCCGGCTGCATTAGCCCGCGAAACCCGCAGGCGTGCCGCCTATGCCCCGTCGGCGCGGAAGCGGCGCCCGAGGGCCTCGCGCAAGGCCTGCAGGGATACGGGCTTGGTGACGAAATCGTCCATGCCGGCACCGAGGCAGCGGTCCCTGTCCTCGGGCAGGGCATGGGCGCTGACGCCGATGATGGGCGTGGCGACGCCGCGGGCGCGCAGGGCGGCGGTGGCCTCGATGCCATCCATGTCCGGCATCTGGACATCCATGAAGAGCAGATCGTAGCGCCTGTCCCGGCATGCCTCCAGGCAGGCCTGCCCGGTCTCCGCGAAGTCGATGGATCCCGCGCCGAGCTTGCGCAGCAGCGTGGCCAGGGTCAGGCGGTTGACCGCATTGTCCTCGACGACCAGGAGGCGCGCCTCGCCCGGCAGGCAGGGGGGAGGGGCGGCGGGCGCCGCCATGGCCGATAGCGCCGGCGCCCGTCCTTCCGTGCCCAGGGCGACGGTGAACCAGAACCTGGAGCCCCTGCCTTCCGCGCTCTCCACCCCGATCTCCCCGCCCATCAGATGGCAGAGCCGGCGGCAGATGGCGAGCCCCAGGCCGGTGCCGCCATAGCGCCGCGTGGCGGAAAAGTCGGCCTGCTCGAAGGGGTCGAAGACGGCGGCCAGGCGGTCGGCGGGGATGCCGATGCCCGTGTCCTGCACCGTGCAGTGCAGCAGCAGCCTGCCCGCCGGCAGGCCGCGGGCGCCGACCTCGATGCCGACCCGGCCGGCCGGGGTGAACTTGAAGGCGTTGCCGACCAGGTTCAGCAGGATCTGGCGCAGGCGCACCGGGTCGCCCCTGAGCTGCGTCGGGGTCCCGGGCAGCACGCGGCTCTCGAACTCGATATGGCGTTCCAGCGCCTTGGCGGCGAACAGGCGCTCGATGTCCGCGAGCAGGGCGCCGAGCTCGAACGCCGTGTCCTCGAGCCGGAGCTTGCGCGCCTCGATCTTCGAGTAGTCGAGGATGTCGTTGATGATGGTCAGCAGGGCCTCGCCGCTGGAGCGCAGGACGCTGGCGTACTCCTCCTGCTCCGCGTCCAGGCGGGTGGTGAGCAGCAGGTCCGCCATGCCCAGCACGCCGTTCATCGGGGTGCGGATCTCGTGCGACATCATGGCGAGGAACTCGCTCTTGGCCCGGCTTGCGGCCTGGGCCTGGTCGCGGGCGCCGATCAGCGCCTGCTCGGCCGCGTGGCGTGCGGTGACGTCGGTGTAGCTGAACACCCGGCCGATGATGCGCTCTCCGAGCCGGGCCGGGCGCGATTTGCGCTCGAACACCCGGCCGTCGGTGAGCGCGAGCAGGTCGAAGGTGTCGCCGCCGGTGTCCAGGCCGATCTCCTCGAGCCGCTTGCGGTAAGCGGCGCCGTCGCCGACCTGGGTCGACAGGTGGGCGAGGATGGCGGCGTCGTCCCGCCTCAGGAGCAGGTCGTCGGGGATGTGCCAGAGGGCCGAGAACCGGCGGTTCATGTTGGCGATGGCGCCGTCGCCGCGCTGCACCAGGATGCCGTCGGCGGTGGCCTCCAGGGTCGCCCTGAGCTGGGCGGCCAGTTCGGCCAGCTCTTCCTCGGCGTGCCGCCCGGCCCGGTTGTCGCGGGCGCGCACCACGATCCAGCCCGGCTCGCCCGCCGTGCGGCAGACCGTCTTGAGCACGGGCAGCGTCGTCCCGTCGGCGCACAGGTAGAGCCCTTCCATGTCCTCGGCCTCCGCCGTGCCGCCCTGCTGCACCTCTTCCCAGAAGAATACGTCGCTCAGGGCGCATTCCAGGTCGGTGATCCTCCTGCCGTCCAGCGCCGCCATGTCCAGCCCGAGGCGCCGGCAGGCGGCGCGGTTGGCGGCGCGGATACGCAGGCCGTCCGGCTCCAGGAGGAGCAGCATGTCCTCTACATGGTCGAGCAGCAGGGCGTCGAGGTCGTCGTTCATGCCGTCGCCGGACCGCCGGCGTCGCCCGGCTCGAAGTAATAGGTGATGCGTCTGCGCGGGCTGAGATAGCCGTAGATCTCGGCGTGCAGCTGGCTGGGGCGGATGGCCTTGCTGATGTTGACCTCCGGCTCGTGCTCCAGGTCCAGCATGATGGCCTCTTCCTTGGGCACCTGGGGATCGTAGACCACCACCCAGGGCCGCAGGGGCCTCCTGGGGTTCACCGAGGACACCAGGGCCAGGGCCTCGTTGGAGAGCCTCACGAGGGTGCCGGGGGGATAGACCCCGAGGTGGTGGATCATCACCTGCAGGGCCCGGGCGTCGAACCTGCTGCGCGCCTGGGCGAACATCTGCGAGAGGGCCTCGTGGGGCGTGAGCGCCTTGCCGACGTCCGTCGGGTTGCACAGCTTGTCGTAGTGGTTCACCAGGGCCACGACGCGTGCCATGGGCGAGATGGCCTCGCCCCTGAGTCCCTGCGGGTAGCCCGTGCCGTCGACGCACTCGTGGTGCTGGCCGATCACCGCCAGCACCTCGGGCGGCAGGCCGAGCCTGTGCCCCATCTCGACGCCGTACTCGCAGTGCATGCGGCGCAGGTTCTCTTCGGCCTGGGTGAGCGGCCCGGTCTTCATGCGGATGCGGTCCGGCACCTGCATCAGGCCGATGTCGTGCAGCAGGCCCCCGAGCCCGAGCTGGCGGCCCTCCTGGGCATCGAAGCCCATGTCCCTCGCCAGCATCATGGCCAGGATGGAGACGTTGAGGGCATGGAAATAGACCTCCTCGCCGCCGCAGCGCTCGCCCATCACCTGGAGGGTGACGTCCGGGCTCTCCAGGAAGGCCTGCACCATCTGCTCCACCAGGCCGCCGGCCTCCGCGAGCGATTCCCGGGGCCGCGTCATCAGGTTGCGGTTGATGTTGCGCATGACGCCGGCGGCCTTGAGGAAGGCCTTCTCGGTGCGGGCCACCTTTTCCCGCATGCGCTGCAGCCTCTCGATGCTTTGCTGTTTCGCCGCGACGGCGGGGTCGGCCGTCGCCTCTGCCCGGAGGGATGCGGACGTGTCCGCGGCGGCGGCTGCCGGCGCGTGCGGGTAGGGCGGGGTGTCGCTGCGCCCCGGGTCGTAGCGGATGCGCCCGAGCTTCAGGCTGCGCAGCGTCCGGATCTGATCTTCCGACTTGATCTTGAAGCTGTTGAAGCTGAAGGGGTGCTCCAGCCAGGAAAGATCGAGGTGGATATAGAGTCCGACGCGCAGCTGCGCGGGGGAGATGTAATGCTCCTGCTCGGGAGGCGGCATGAGGTCGGCTTGAGTGAGCTGGACGAAACGATTCTAGCCCAGTTCGGCGGCCCCCGCCGGACTGGGCCTCAGAACCGCTCGTCCTCCCGCAGATAGCGCCACTGGCCGGGCGGCAGGTCGCCCAGGCGCACGCGGCCGATGCGCACCCGCTTGAGCCCCACCACCTTGAGCCCGACGAGCTCGCACATGCGCCGGATCTGGCGCTTGCGCCCCTCTTTGAGGACGAAGCGCAGCTGGTCGCGGTTCTGCCAGGCGACCTTGGCCGGGCGCAGCCTGTGGCCGTCGAGCGAGAGGCCGTGGTTGAGGAGCCTGAGGCCCTCCTCGCCGAGCCGGCCCTCGACGCGCACCAGGTACTCCTTCTCGACCTCGGAGTCGTCGCCGATGAGGCTGCGGGCGATGCGCCCGTCCTGGGTCAGCACCAGCAGCCCCGTCGAGTCGATGTCCAGGCGGCCGGCCGGCGCCAGGCCCTTGAGGTGGGCGGGATGGAAGGCCGGGCCGCCGCCCCGGGCGTAGAGGTTCTCCCGGGTGATCAGCGCCACGGCCGGCGTGTAGCCGGGCTCCGGCTGGCCCGAGACGTAGCCCACCGGCTTGTGCAGCAGCACCGTCACGCGCTGCCGCTGCTGCCGGTCCGCCTCGGCGGCGAGCCGGATGTCGCAGCCCGGGTCGACCTTGGTGCCCAGGGTGTCGACCTTCTGCCCGTCCACGTAGACCCAGCCGCGGTCGATGTAGAGGTCGGCCTCGCGCCGCGAGCACAGGCCGCGCTCGGCCATGAGCTTGGACAGCCGCACCGGTTCAGCCATTGCCGGCCTCGATCTCGGCGCGGATCGCCCGCAGCTCGGCCTGGGCATTGGTCCGGTCCTCGTAGCGGTGCGCGGTGCGTGCGTACCAGTACCGGCTGTTGATGGCCTCGCCCTCGATCTTGTGCAGCACGGCGTGGAGCCAGTAGGCATCGGGGTCGTGTTCGTCCTGTTGAACGATCCTGTGGGCGCGGTGCCAGTCGCCGGCGAGGGCAGCGTCGCTGGCGGCGAGGAGGTCGGCCTTCTGCATGCTCAGCGGCCTTTCAGCACGGGCTTGAGATACCGCCCCGTGTGGCTGGCCTTGTTCTTCGCCACCTGCTCGGGCGTGCCCTCGGCCACGATCTGCCCGCCGCCTTCGCCGCCCTCGGGGCCCAGGTCGATGAGCCAGTCGGCGGACTTCAGCACGTCGAGGTTGTGCTCGATCACCACCACGGTGTTGCCGTGCTCCACCAGGCGCTGCAGCACGGTGAGGAGCATGGCGATGTCGTGGAAGTGCAGGCCCGTGGTGGGTTCGTCCAGGATGTAGAGGGTGCGGCCGGTGTCGCGCTTGGACAATTCGAGGGCGAGCTTGACCCGCTGGGCCTCGCCGCCGGAGAGGGTGGTGGCGGACTGGCCCAGGCGGATGTAGGCGAGGCCCACGTCGATCAGGGTCTTGAGCTTGCGCGCCACGCCGGGCACGGCCTTGAAGAAGGCGTGGGCCTCCTCCACGGTCATCTGCAGGACCTCGTGGATGCTCCTGCCCTTGTACTGCACCTCCAGGGTCTCGCGGTTGTAGCGGCTGCCGTGGCAGACGTCGCAGGGGACGTAGATGTCCGGAAGGAAGTGCATCTCCACGCGGATCAGGCCGTCGCCCTGGCAGGCCTCGCAGCGCCCGCCCTTGACGTTGAAGGAGAAGCGCCCCGGCTCGTAGCCCCGCTCGCGCGCCGCCGGGGTGCCGGCGAAGAGCTCGCGGATGGGGGTGAAGAGCCCCGTGTAGGTGGCCGGGTTGGAGCGCGGCGTGCGGCCGATGGGCGACTGGTCCACGTTGATCACCTTGTCGAAGTGCTCCACGCCGTCCAGCTCCTCGAAGGGCGCGGCCTCCTGGCCCGCGCCGTGCAGCATGCCGGCCACCGCCGCATAGAGGGTGTCGTTGATCAGCGTGGACTTGCCCGAGCCGGACACGCCGGTGATGCCAACGAAGAGCCCGACGGGCAGCCTCAGGGTCACGTCCTTCAGGTTGTTGCCCCGGGCGCCGCTGAGGACGAGCTGGCGCGCGGGGTCGGGCCGGCGCCGCCTGGGCGGCGCGGGGATGCTGCGCCGGCCCGAGAGATACTGGCCGGTGAGCGAGGCGGGGCTGGCGAGGATGTCCTCGGGCGTGCCCTGGGCCACGATCTCGCCGCCGTGCTCCCCGGCGCCCGGGCCCATGTCCACCACGTGATCGGCCGTGCGGATCGCCTCCTCGTCGTGCTCCACCACGATGACGGTGTTGCCCAGGTCCCTGAGGTGCCTGAGGGTGGCGAGCAGGCGGTCGTTGTCGCGCTGGTGCAGGCCGATGGAGGGCTCGTCGAGCACGTACATCACACCCGTCAGCCCCGAGCCGATCTGGGAGGCGAGCCGGATGCGCTGGGCCTCGCCGCCCGAGAGGGTGTCGGCGGAGCGGTCGAGCGAGAGGTAGTCCAGGCCCACGTTGTTGAGGAAGGACAGGCGCGCGACGATCTCCCGGGCGATCTTCTCCGCCACCTGGGCGCGGTGGCCGGCGAGCGCGAGCGCCTCGAAGAAGGCGAGCACCTGGCGGATGGGCTGGCGCGCCAGGGCGTGCAGGGTCTGGCCGCCGAGGGTGACGTGGCGCGCCTCGACCCTGAGCCGCGAGCCCTCGCACTCGGGGCAGGGGCAGGTGGCGATGTACTTGCCCAGCTCCTCGCGCAGGAGCTGCGACTCGGCCTCCCTGTGGCGCTTCTCCAGGACGGGGATGACGCCCTCGAAGGCGTGCCGGCGCACGATCTTGCGGCCGCCCTCGCCCAGGTAGTGGAAGGGGAGGACCTCGGCGCCGCTGCCGTAGAGCACGATCTCGCGCACCCGCTCGGGCAGGTCCTCGAACGCCGCCTCGATGTCGAAGCCGTAGTGGAGGGCCAGGCTCACGAGCAGGTTGTAGAAGTAGATGTTGCGCCGGTCCCAGCCCTTGATCGCGCCGGAGGCGAGGCTCAAATGCGGGAAGGCCACCACCCGCTTGGGGTCGAAGAAGGTGACGGAGCCGATGCCGTCGCAGCGGGGGCAGGCGCCCATGGGGTTGTTGAAGGAGAAGAGGCGCGGCTCCAGTTCCGGCAGGGCGTAGTCGCACACCGGGCAGGCGAAGCGGGCGGAGAAGAGCTGCTCGCGGCCGCTGTCCATGTCCACGGCGAGCGCCTTGCCGTCGGAGTGGCGCAGGGCCGTCTCGAAGGACTCGGCCAGGCGCTGCTTGGCCTCCGCGCGGACCTTGAGGCGGTCGACCACCGCCTCGACGGTGTGCTTCCTGTTCCTGTCGAGCTTGGGGAGGGCGTCGACGTCGTAGACCTCGCCGTCGATCCTCAGGCGCACGAAGCCCTGGGCCTTGAGCTCGTCGAAGAGCGCGGCCTGCTCGCCCTTGCGCCCCACGATGAGCGGCGCGAGGATCATGAGCCGGGTGTCCTCGGGCAGCGTGAGCACGTGGTCCACCATCTGGGAGACGGTCTGGGCGGCGAGCTCGATGCCGTGCTCGGGGCAGCGCGGGGTGCCGGCGCGGGCGAAGAGGAGGCGCAGGTAGTCGTGGATCTCGGTCACCGTGCCCACGGTGGAGCGGGGGTTGTGGCTGGCGGCCTTCTGCTCGATGGCGATGGCCGGGGAGAGCCCCTCGATCAGGTCCACGTCCGGCTTTTCCATGAGCTGGAGGAACTGGCGCGCGTAGGCCGAGAGCGACTCCACGTAGCGGCGCTGGCCCTCGGCGTAGAGGGTGTCGAAGGCGAGCGAGCTCTTGCCCGAGCCGGACAGCCCCGTGATCACGATGAGGGCGTGGTGGGGCAGGTCCAGGCTGACGTTCTTGAGGTTGTGGGTGCGGGCGCCGCGGACGCGGATCATGATGTTTCGGGCTGGTAGGCGAAACGGCTAATATACGCACATTTGTCCGCCCGCCTCAAACGTGTCTGCCGCAACCAACCCCATGACCCCCTCCGAGCGCCGGGCCGCCGTGTCCCTGGCCGCGATCTTCGGCCTGCGCATGCTCGGGATGTTCCTCATCCTCCCCGTCTTCGCCCTCTACGCGAAGGATCTCCCCGGCGGCGAGGACCACACCCTGGTCGGGCTGGCGCTCGGCGTGTACGGCCTGACCCAGGCCCTGCTCATGATCCCCTTCGGCATGGCCTCCGACCGCTACGGGCGCAAGCCGGTGATCGTCGCGGGCCTCGTGATCTTCGCCGCCGGCAGCTTCCTCGCGGCCTGGGCCGACAGCCTTTCCATGATCATCCTGGGCCGGGCCCTGCAGGGGGCGGGGGCCATCTCGGCGGCGGTGACCGCGCTCCTGGCGGACCTCACCCGCGAGGAGAAGCGCACCCACGCCATGGCCCTGATCGGCAGCAGCATCGGGCTCGCCTTCGCCTTCTCGCTCGCGGCCGGGCCGATCTTCTACCGCTGGATCGGCGTGCCCGGCATCTTCGCCATGACCGGCGTGCTCGCGCTGGCGGCCATCCTGGTGGTCAGGTACGTCACGCCCGAGCCCGGGGCGGCGGCCTTCCACTCGGACGCCGAGGCCAACCCGGCAAGGCTCAAGGACGTGCTGCGCCGCGGTGAACTGCTGCGCCTGGACTGGGGCATCTTCGCCCTGCACGCGGCGCAGATGGCCATGTTCACCGTGGTGCCCTTCGCCCTCCTGCGGGCCGGCGGCCTGGACGCCGAGCACCACTGGCAGGTCTACCTGCCGGTGCTGCTCGTCTCCTTCGTCTTCCTGGTGCCGGCCGTCATCTACGGCGAGCGCCACGGGCGCATGAAGACCGTGTTCGTGGCGGCGGTGGCGCTCATGTTCCTGGCCCAGGTCGGCCTGGCCCTGGCGATGGGGCAGCTGGCCCCGGCCCTGGACGAGACTTCGCTGCGCTGGGTCTTCTGGGGCGTGGTGGCGGCCCTGCTGGGCTACTTCGTGGCCTTCAACATCCTGGAGGCCTCGCTGCCCTCGCTGGTGTCCAAGGTCGCCCCGCCCGAGGCCAAGGGCACGGCCATGGGGGTATACAACACGGCCCAGGCATTTGGGTTATTCTTCGGCGGTGTCGCCGGCGGCTGGCTCGCCCAGCACCACGGCTTCGCCGCCGTGTTCGCCTTCTGCGCCGTCCTGATGCTGGTGTGGCTGGTGATGGCGGCCCGCATGACGCCGCCGCCGCGGGTGAAGACCCAGATGTTCCACATCGGCGCCCTGGAGCCCGCAGCGGCGCAGCGCCTGGCGAGCCGGCTCACCGTCTTCGCCGGGGTGGAGGCCGTGAGCGTGCTGCCCGAGGAGGGCACGGTCATGCTCAAGGTGAGCCAGATGGGCTGGGACGAGGAAGGCGTGAGACATCTTTTACTGCATGGGGGACATTGAATGGCTTCAGTCAACAAGGTAATCCTGATCGGCAACCTGGGGCGCGACCCCGAGGTCCGCTACATGCCCAGCGGCGACGCCATCGCCAACCTGTCCGTGGCGACCACCGACACCTGGAAGGACAAGAACGGCGAGAAGCAGGAGGCCACCGAGTGGCACCGGGTGGTCTTCTTCGGCAAGCAGGCCGAGATCTGCGGCCAGTACCTGAAGAAGGGCAGCCCCGTCTACGTCGAGGGCTCGCTTCGCACCCGCAAGTACCAGGACAAGGACGGCCAGGACAAGTACATCACCGAGATCCGCGGCGACCGCATGCAGATGCTCGGCGGCCGCGGCGCCGGCGGCGGCACCGCGGACTACGACAGCCCGGCCGAGTCCGCCCCGCGGGGCAAGGCCGCGGCGCCGGCCGGCGGCGGCTTCGACGACCTGGACGACGACATCCCGTTCTAGGGATCTGGCGATGAAGGTCATCCTGGCCGATGACCACACCCTCTTCCGGGACGGGTTCGCCCTGCTGCTCAAGCAGTCGGCGGCCGACACCCAGGTCCTGGAGGCGGCGAGCCTGGCGCAGGCCCTGGCCCAGCTCGCCCGTCATCCCGATGCCGACCTGCTCCTGCTCGACCTGGCCATGCCCGACATGCGGGGCGAGGCCAGCGTGCGCAGGGTGCTCGCGGCCCATCCCAAGCTGCCGGTGGTGATCCTTTCGGCCTCGGAGTCCCGGGAGCAGGTGGAGGCGCTGCTGGTGGCCGGCGTCTCGGGCTACATCCCGAAGACCTCCACCTCCCGCGTGATGCTCTCCGCCATCCGCCTCGCGGCCGGAGGCGGGGTCTATATTCCGCCGCAATGCCGCCCGCCGGCGGAGGCGGAAGGGGCGCAGGCCGCTCCGCCCGGCAGCGCGGCCCCGATCCTGACCGACAGGCAGGTCGAGGTCCTGCGCCTGGTGGCCGAGGGCATGCCCAACAAGGCCATCTCCCGCATGCTGAACGTCAGCGAAGGCACCATCAAGGTGCATCTGTACAGCATCTACCGCGTGCTCGGCGTCGGCAACCGGACGGAGGCGGTCGCCGTGGCGCGCCGCCTCGGCCTGATGTAGCCGGCGCGGCGCCCCGGCAGGCCCCCCATGAGCGTAAACCCGGAAACCGGCCCCGAGGCGGCGACGGCGCGCGCGGACAGGGCCTTGCGCCTTGCCGGGGCCATCCACGACCTGCGCCAGCCCCTGCACGCCATCGGCCTGTTCGCCTCCGGGCTGCGGCCCCATGTGGCGGCGGCGGAGGGCGGGCCGATCCTGGACAGGATCGAGGCCGCGCTCGCCGCCATGGAGGCCCAGGTCGGCGGCCTGCTGGAGTGGGCCAGGCTCGATGGGGGGCTGGTGCAGCCGCGCCCCGCGCGGGTGTGCCTCACCCGGCTGCTGGGCCGCCTGCTCGAAGCCTGCGAGGCCGAGGCGGCGGCGAAGGGGCTCGCGCTGCGCGCCCATCCGCTGCCGGTCTTCGTGCGCGCCGACCCCCTGCTCCTGGAGCGCATGCTGCAGATCCTCCTCGGGCGGGCCCTGCGGCACACCCGGCGCGGCGGCGTCCTGATCGGGGCCCGGCGGCGCGGCGCGCGGCTCCGCCTGGAGATCTGGGACACGGGCGGCGGCCTCGACGCGGAAGGCCTGGCGCTGCCCGGCGGGCAGGCCCGGGGCGCGTCGGCGCGCTCCGGCAGGGAGGCCCTGGAGCTGGCCGCGCTCGGGCAGATGGGCCGGCTGACGGGCCATGCCCTGCAGGTGCGCAGCCGGCCGGGCCGCGGCAGCGTGGTCATGCTCGAGGCGCCCCTCGACGGCCCCGAGGGCGTCGGGTGATGGGGCGCCTGACAAGTGCGGTAAACTGGATGCCGGCAGTCCGTGGAAGCAAGGAGAGGTGTATGCAGCGCAGCTTCGTCTACGCGATCTCGGCCCTCATGGCCGGTGTCTCCGGCACCGCCGCGGCCGCGGGCTTCGCGCTCCTCGAACAGAACGCCAGCGGCCTGGGCAACGCCTATGCCGGCCAGGCCGCCTCGGCCCAGGACGCCAGCACCGTGTACTTCAACCCGGCGGGGCTGATGCGCATCGAGGGCCGGCAGGCGGTCGTCGCCGGGCACCTCATCCGGCCCTCGGCGAAGTTCACCGATGCCTCCGGGGCGGCCAGCGGCGGCGATGCCGGCGGCTGGGCCTTCGTGCCCAGCTTCTACTACGCGGGCGACCTCGCCCCCGGCTTCAGGTTCGGCCTCGGCGTCAACGCCCCCTACGGCCTGAAGAGCGAATACGACCTGCCCTGGGCCGGCCAGGCCCAGGCCGTGACCTCGCACCTCAGGACCATCAACGTCAACCCCAGCATCGCCTGGCTCTACAACCAGAACGTCGCGGTGGGCGCGGGGATCAACTACCTCATGGCCGACGCCATCCTGTCGAGCGCGAACGGCGCGGGCGTGGTCACCAAGATGAAGGGCGACGGCGACGCCTGGGGCTACAACCTGGGCGTGCTGGTGAAGCTCGACAACGACAACCGCGTCGGCCTCGCCTACCGCTCGGCGATGACGCCGGAACTGGAGGGCATGGCGGCGGGCGTCACGCCCATCGCGGGCGACCTCGATCTGCCCGCCAGCGCCTCGCTGAGCCTGTTCAGCCGGCTCAGCGACACCTGGGACCTGCTCGCGGACCTGACCTGGACGGGCTGGAGTGCCTTCGACAAGCTGCAGGTGCTCCGCCGCGCCGACGGCGTGGCCATCTACAGCGTGCCGGGGCACTGGCAGGACAGCCTGCGGGTGTCCGTGGGCGCCAACTACCACACGGGCGGGAAATGGACCTGGCGCACGGGCCTGGCCTACGACCCGACCCCGGTGCCGGACGCCCAGCACCGCACGCCGCGCATCCCCGACGAGGACCGCGTCTGGCTCGCCTTCGGCGGCCAGTACCGGCTCTCCCCCGCAGGCTGGGTCGACTTCGGCCTGGCGCATCTGTTCATCAAGGACGCCGACATCGATCACACGCAGAATGGCGTGACGCTACAGGGCCGATACAGGAGCCGCATGGACATCGTCAGCGTCCAGTACACCCAGGCCTTCTGAGCACTCCATGAGGCAGGAAGGCGCCGCCACGCCGGCTTCGGAAGGGGCGGGAGGGTCCCGTCCCTTCGGGTTCGAATCCCGGCACACCCTCCTCTCCGCCCTGGTCGAGGCCGCCGCGCGGCACGGCCGGCGCCGGCCCGCCCAGGTGGAGGACATGCGGCCGGGCCGCTACAGCTACGGCGACATCCTCAAGACGACGCTCGCGCTGGGGCGGCTCGCCTGCAAGGTGAGCGCGCCGGGCGAGCACGTCGGCGTGCTCATGCCCAACCTGCTCCCCAGCGCGGGGCTGGTCATCGGGCTCTCGGCCTTCGGCCGCGTGCCCTGCATGCTCAACTACACGGCCGGCGCCGGGGCGATCCAGGCCGCCTGCGAAACCGCGCGGATCCGCACCGTGCTCACCTCGCGCCAGTTCATCGAGAAGGCCGAGCTCGGCGCCACCGTCGCCGCCCTGACGGGTGTGCAGACCCTGTATCTGGAGGACCTGCGCGCGCGCTTCGGCCTCGCCGACAAGCTCTGGCTCATGGCCTACGCCCTGTGGTGGCCGCGGCTCGCCGTGCCCAGGGGCGACCCCGAGGCGCCGGCGGTGGTGCTCTTCACCTCGGGTTCCGAGGGCAGGCCCAAGGGGGTGGTGCTGTCCCACCGGGCGATCCTGGCCAACATCGCCCAGATCGAGGCGGCGCTCGAATTCGGCCCCGGGGACAAGGTCTTCAACGCCCTGCCCATCTTCCATTCCTTCGGCCTCACCGCGGGCACCCTCCTGCCCCTGCTCACCGGCATGCGCCTCATGCTCTACCTGAGCCCCCTGCACTACAAGGCGATCCCCGAGCTGGTGCGGGAAAAGCGCTGCAGCGTGCTGTTCGGCACCAACACCTTCCTCCAGCACTACGCCCGCCATGCCGGCGAGGACGACTTCCGCAGCCTGCGCCTGGTGGTGGCGGGGGCGGAGAAGCTGGCCGAGCCGGTGCGCCAGGCGTGGCGGGAGCGCTTCGGCCTGGAGATCCTGGAGGGCTACGGGGTCACCGAGGCGGCGCCGGTGATCTCCGTGAACACGCCCGAGGACAACCGCATCGGCACGGTGGGCAGGCCGCTGCCGGGCATCCAGGCCCAGGTGCTGCCGGTGCCCGGCGTCGCGCCGGGCGGCGAGCTGCACGTGCGCGGCCCCAACCTCATGTCCGGCTATTACCGCTACGAGCATCCCGCCGAGCTGGAGCCGCCGGCCTCCAGCCTGGGGCCGGGCTGGTACGCCACCGGCGACGTGGTGGAGACGGATGCCGACGGCTTCATCCGCATCGTCGGCCGGCTCAAGCGCTTCGCCAAGGTCGGCGGCGAGATGGTGGCCCTGGACAGCGTCGAGGCCATCGCCCGCGCCGCCTCCGCCCAGGGCCAGCACGCCGCCATGAGCGTGGTGGACGAGGCCCGGGGCGAGTGCATCGTGCTCTACACCACGGACGCGAGCCTCAGCCGCGAGCGGCTGGCGGCCGCGGCCCGCGACCTCGGCCAGCCCGAGATCGCCCTGCCGCGCAGGATCCATGTCCTGGAGGCCATCCCCGTGCTCGGCTCGGGCAAGGTGGACTACATGGCGCTGAAGGCGCGGCGGGCGGAGCCGTGAGGCCATCCGCCCGGGTTCTCGGGTCGGGGTCTTGAAGCCGGGCGACATGCCTGGATGACGGAATCCGTTGATATAATCCCCCGGTTTCGGTATCCGGAGGTTGCCATGCCCATCTACGCCTACAAATGCTCGGCCTGCGGCCACGTCGAGGACGTGATGCAGAAGGTGTCCGACGCCCCCCTCAGCACCTGCCCGCAGTGCGGCGCCGAGGCCTATGCCAAGCAGCTCACCGCCGCCGGCTTCCAGCTCAAGGGCAAGGGCTGGTACGCCACCGACTTCAAGGGCGGCTCCGGCACGCAGAAGACAGAGGACGGCCCGTCGGCCCACGGCTGTGGCGCGGGCGGCTGCGCCTGCGCCGCCTGACGCGGGCCGCTCCACCCTGGGCAAAACGCCTCCCTGCGTTTTGCCCATTTTTTCTTTCCAGACGATGACATGACCCATCCCCTCAGGCGCTACTTCATCACCGGCCTCCTCATCTGGGTGCCGCTCGGCATCACCCTCTGGGTGCTGGATGCCCTGATCGGGGCCATGGACCAGACCCTGCTCCTGCTGCCCGATCGCTGGCAGCCCGAGGTGTGGCTGGGCATGCGCATCCCCGGCCTGGGGGTGCTGCTCACCCTGCTGGTCATCCTCCTGACCGGCCTCGCGGCCGCCAACCTCATCGGCCAGAAGCTGGTGTCCGTGTGGGAGGCCGTGCTCGCCCGCATCCCCGTGGTGAAGTCCATCTACGGCAGCGTCAAGCAGGTCTCCGACACCCTCCTGACCGGCACCGGGCACGCCTTCCGCAAGGTCCTGCTGGTCCGCTATCCGCACCCGCAGGCCTGGTCGCTCGCCTTCCAGACCAACGTGCCGTTCGAGGTCGCGCAGGCCCTGGGCGACGACCACGTGGCGGTGTTCATCCCCACCGCGCCCAGCCCGGTGAACGGCTTCTATTTCTACGTGAAGCGCGCGGAGACCATCGAGCTCGAGGTCTCCGTCGATCTGGCCCTCAAATACATCGTCTCCATGGGCGTGGTGGCACCGCAGGCGAAGGCCGTCGCCGCCACCTACCCCGGCGATTGAACCCACCAAGGAAATACCCGCATGCGTAGCACATACTGCGGCGCGGTCACCCGCGCGGACATCGATCAAACCGTCACCCTGTGCGGCTGGGCCCACCGCCGCCGCGACCACGGCGGCGTGATCTTCATCGACCTCAGGGACCGCGAGGGCACGGTGCAGGTGGTGATCGACCCGAGCAATCCCGGGGCCTTCAAGGTCGCCGAGGAGGTGCGCGCCGAGTACGTGCTGAAGGTGACCGGCCGCGTGCGCGCCCGTCCCGAGGGCACCGAGAATCCCAACATGGCCACGGGCGAGGTGGAGGTGCTGACCAATGGGCTGGAGGTGCTCAACCCGAGCGCGACCCCCCCCTTCCAGCTCGACGACGAGAACCTCTCGGAGAACGTGCGCCTCACCTACCGCTACCTGGACCTGCGCCGGCCGGTGATGCAGCGCCACATGCGGCTCAGATACCGCGTCGCGAAGCTCATGCGCGACCACCTCGACGGCAGCGGCTTCATCGAGCTGGAGACCCCCATGCTCACCCGCTCCACCCCCGAGGGCGCGCGCGACTACCTGGTGCCCTCGCGGGTGCACGAGGGCATGTTCTACGCCCTGCCGCAGTCGCCCCAGCTCTTCAAGCAGCTCCTGATGGTCTCCGGCTTCGACCGCTACTTCCAGATCACCAAGTGCTTCCGCGACGAGGACCTCAGGGCCGACCGCCAGCCCGAATTCACCCAGGTCGACCTCGAGATGTCCTTCGTCGAGGAGGACGACGTCATGAACCTGGTCGAGGGCATGATCCGCGAGACCTTCGAGGCGGCCATCGGCGCCGAGCTGCCCGACCCCTTCCCGCGCCTGCCGTATGCCGAGGCCATGGCCCGCTACGGCTCGGACAAGCCCGACCTGCGGGTGACCCTGGAGCTCACCGAGCTGACCGACGCCATGAGGGACGTGGAGTTCAAGGTCTTCTCCGGCCCGGCCAACGATCCCAAGGGCCGGGTCGCGGCCCTGCGCGTCCCCGGCGGGGCGGGCCTCACCCGCGGCGAGATCGACGCCTACACCGAGTTCGTCAAGATCTACGGCGCCCGGGGCCTGGCCTGGATCAAGGTCAACGAGATGGCCCGCGGCCGCGACGGCCTGCAGTCGCCCATCGTCAAGAACCTGCACGACGAGGCCCTGGCGGCCATCCTGGTGCGCACCGCCGCGCGCGACGGCGACCTCATCTTCTTCGGCGCCGACTCGGCCCGCGTGGTCAACGACGCCCTCGGGGCGCTCAGGGCCCGGATCGGCCACGAGAAGGGCTACCTCGACGGCCGCGCCTGGGCGCCGCTGTGGGTGGTGGACTTCCCCATGTTCGAGTGGAACGAGGACGAACAGCGCTGGGACGCCCTGCACCACCCCTTCACCAGCCCCAAGGACGGCCACGAGGACTACCTCGGCAGCGACCCCGGCGCGGCCCTGTCCAAGGCCTACGACATGGTCCTGAACGGCTGGGAGGTGGGCGGCGGCTCCATCCGGATCCACCGCGAGGCGGTGCAGGAGAAGGTCTTCGCCGCGCTCGACATCGGCGAGGAGGAGCGGCGCGGGAAGTTCGGCTTCCTGCTCGACGCCCTCAAGTTCGGCGCGCCGCCCCACGGCGGGCTCGCCTTCGGCCTCGACCGCCTGGTGGCCCTGATGGCGGGGGCGGAGTCCATCCGCGACGTCATCGCCTTCCCCAAGACCCAGCGCGCCAACGACCTCATGACCCAGGCGCCCAACGTGGTCGACGAGCGCCAGCTGCGCGAGCTGCACATCCGCCTGCGGCAGAAGGCCCAGTAACGAGGACCGAAGGCCGGGGACCGAGCAAAAGGCGTGAAACACCCCACTGCCTCAGGCCTCGGTCCTCAGCACCCGGTCCCGATGTTCAAGACCCCCGTCTCCGTCCTCGTGGTCATCCACACCCCCGACCGCCAGGTCCTGCTCCTGGAGCGGGCCGACCGGCCGGGCTGGTGGCAGTCGGTCACCGGCAGCCAGGACGCGGGCGAGACCCTGGAGGAGACCGCCCGCCGCGAGGTGCGCGAGGAGACCGGCCTGGATGCCGGCGACTACGCGCTCAGCGACTGGGGCTACCGCAACGTCTACGAGATCTACGACTGCTACCGGCACCGCTACGCGCCGGGCACCACGCACAACACCGAGCACGTCTTCGGCCTGCTCCTGCCCGAGCCGCTGCCGGTCCGGCTCGCGCCGCGCGAGCACCTGAGTTTCCAATGGCTGCCCTGGCAGGCGGCGGCGGAGCAGTGCTTCTCCCCCAGCAACGCCGAGGCCATCCGCCGCCTGGGGACCCGGCCCTGAGCCTCGTAGCCCAGCCTCGTAGCCCGGATGCAGGCCGATAGGCCGTAATCCGGGATGGGGGCTCGACCATGCCCTCCCCGGATTGCGCTTCGCTCCATCCGGGCTACTTTCTGAGTCCGCAGATGACGCAGATGGACGCAGATGGGACCGCGTGACCCGGGGACGGGCATCACTTCTCGGCAGCCCCTCGGCGCAAGGTGCAGGGTCAAGCCGAGGCCTGGAACGATCTGCGTCATCTGCGGATAAAACCGCTTTCCTTTGCGACTGGAAGGAGGCCGTCATGACCCGGCTCACGCTCTGGCAGGGCGACATCACCACCCTGGCGGTGGACGCCATCGTCAATGCCGCCAACGAGACCCTCCTGGGCGGCGGCGGGGTGGACGGGGCCATCCACCGGGCGGCCGGGCCCGGGCTGCTCGAATGCTGCCGGGGCCTGGGCGGCTGCCCCACCGGGCAGGCGCGCCTCACGCCGGGCTTCAGGCTGCCGGCGCGCTGGGTCATTCACACCGTGGGCCCGGTCTGGCGCGGCGGCGGGCAGGGCGAGGCGGAAAGGCTCGCCGGCTGCTACCGCGAGAGCCTGGCGCTCGCCCTGGCGCAGGGCGCGCGCAGCATCGCCTTCCCGGCCATCGGCTGCGGCGCCTACGGCTATCCCGTCGAGGCCGCGGCGCGCATCGCCGTGGCGACGGTGCGGGCATGGACGGCGGCGCACCCGGGCATCGAGGAGGTGGTCTTCGTCTGCTTCGGGCCGGCGGCCTGCGCGGCCTATCAGGCCGCGCTCGCTACAGTTTCCGGGCCGGCGTCCGATATGGATCCATCCGCAGGCAGATGACGGCCGCGCCGCCCCGGGGCGTGAACGCAGCGGCCGCCGTGTCGCCGGCGCGACGTTCAGGTTTACGCGAGAGATCGTCATGAAGCGAATTGCACTGCTGCTGCTGCCCCTGGCCCTGGCGGGCTGCGACCGGATCTACGAGCGCATGGGCATGCCGGACCCGGCCAGGATCGAGGCGGAGGCCAAGGCCATCGGCGCCTCCTGCCGCCATGCCGGGCGCGGCCTGGAGGACTGCTACGGCCTCAACCCCAAGGCCCCCAAGGCCGCGGTCTTCGCGGGCTGGAAGGAGATGAACGAGTACATGGCCCAGCGCAACATGGAGGCGGTGCCGCCTGCGGGGGCCGGGCCCGGCACGGCGGCGGCCTCCGCAGAGTCGGCCAGGCCTGCGGGGCAGGGGGGGTGATGGCCTAAAATAGGCGCATGAGCCTGCCATTGCATGTCGCCTCCTACAACATCCACAAGGGCCTGTCCTTCTTCAACCGCCGCATGGTGGTGCAGGAGCTGCGCGAGAGACTGGCCAGCCTCAACGCCGACATCATCTTCCTGCAGGAGGTCCTCGGCGCGCACGAGCACCACGCCAGCCGTTTCGTGGGCTGGCCGGACATCCCCCAGTACGAGTACCTGGCCGACCAGATCTGGACCGACTTCGCCTACGGCAAGAACTCGGTCTACGACCACGGCCACCACGGCAACGCCATCCTGTCGCGCTACCCCATCCTGCGCTGGGACAACGTCGACATCTCCTCGCACGCCTTCGAGAGCCGGGGCCTGCTGCACTGCGAGATCGTCATGCCCGGGCTCGGCCAGCCCCTGCACGCCATCTGCCTGCACCTGGCGCTGACGGAGTCCGGCCGGGTCCGGCAGTTCCGCGCGGTGTCCCAGCGCATCCACGAGATGGTGCCGGACGACGCCCCCCTGATCATCGCCGGCGACTTCAACGACTGGCGCCAGCGCTCCGCCCGCTACCTCGCCCGGGAGCTCAACCTCAAGGAGGTGTTCGAGGTCACCCATGGCCGCTTCGCCCTGAGCTTCCCGGCCGCCATGCCGCTGTTCGCCCTGGACCGCATCTATGTCCGGGGCTTCGAGGTCGACTCGGCCCATGTGCTGCACGGCGCGGTCTGGCGCAAGCTCTCGGACCACGCCGCCCTGAGCGCGCAGCTGCGGCCCGCGGCATGACCCAGGCGGGCAACCGGCTGCGGCTGCTGGAGAACGGCGCCCAGTACTTCCCCGCCCTGATCGCCGCCCTGGAGGCGGCCGAGCGGGAGATCCACCTGGAGAGCTACCTCTACGAGGCCGACGAGGTGGGCCTGGCCGTGGCCGAGGCCCTGATCCGGGCGGCCGGGCGGGGCGTGCCGGTCCGGCTGCTCCTGGACGGCTTCGGCGCCGGCGGCTTGCCGCCGGACCTGGCGGCACGGCTGCAGGCGGCGGGGGTGGAGCTGCGCTTCTTCCGCCCCGAGCGCGGCCGCTTCCAGCTCAGGCGCCGGCGCCTGCGCCGCCTGCACCGCAAGCTCGCGGTGGTGGACGGGCGCCTCGCCTTCGTGGGCGGCATCAACATCATCGCCGACACCAACGCCCCGGGCCGCCCCTCGCATCGCTACGATTACGCCGTCGAGGTGGAGGGGCCGCTGGTGGCCGAGGTCCATGCCGCCGTGCGCCGGCTCTGGCGCCTGGTGCTGTGGAGCCAGACGCGGCGCCGGCCGGCAGCCGATCCGGTGCTCCCCGCGCCGCCCCGGCAGCCGGCCGGCCAGGCGGCGGAGCTGGTGCTCAGGGACAGCCTGGGCCACCGGCGCCGCATCGAGGAGGCCTATCTCGGGGCCATCCGGAACGCCAAGCACGAGGTCATTCTGGCCAACGCCTACTTCCTGCCCGGCTGGCGCTTCCGGCGGGCGCTCGTCGAGGCGGCCCAGCGCGGCGTGCGGGTGGTCCTGCTGCTGCAGGGCCGCATCGAGTACCGCCTGCAGCACTACGCGACCCAGGCCCTCTACCGCTACTTCCTGGAAAACGGGGTGGAGATCCACGAGTACCACAGCAGCTTCCTGCACGCCAAGGTGGCCGTCGTGGACCGCAGCTGGGCCACCGTGGGATCGAGCAACATCGATCCGCTCAGCCTGGTGCTCGCCCGCGAGGCCAACCTCGTCGCCCACGACCGCAAGTTCGCCGGCGAGCTGCGCGCGAGCCTCTATGCCGCCATGCGCGAGGGGGCGCACCAGGTGCACCGCATCCCCTGGCGGCGGGTGCCCTGGTACGGCCGCACCGCCACCTGGCTGAGCTACGGCATCGTGCGGGCGCTCACGGGGCTGCTCGGCTACCTGCGCGAATTCGACGGCGAGGCGGGGCCGGTGTGAACGCCGTGCGCGCCGCCCGCGCAGGGGCGCGAAGAACGCATCGAGGAGGAGTGCCCATGAAGGAACTGCCGGAGCCGATGCCCGCCCGCCCGGGCGCGTCGCGATGGGGTCGCACCGGGCTCGCCGCCCTGGCCGTGCTCGCCCCCGCGGCGCTGGCGGCATCCCTGGATCCCGCCCAGCCGTACTGGACCCCGGTGCGGCTGGCATGGCTGACCGGCGCCGCGGCGTTCGCGCTCCTGCTCCTGGCGGCCGCCATCGTCTTCCGCTGGCGCTACCGCGCCGTGGAGGCGGCGGCACAGGACCTGCGCCGGCTGCTCGCCGAGAAGGAGGCGGCCGAGCGGGCCCTGCGGGAGAGCGAGGCACGCTTCCGCAACATCGTGGAAACCGCCGAGGAGGGCATCTGGACCATCGATGCCCGGGGCGGCACGACCTATGTCAATCGCAAGCTGGCGCAGATGCTGGGCTACGGCGAGGCCGAGATGCTCGGCCGGCACCTGTTCGAGTTCTGCAGCGAGGCCGACAGGCAGGCCGCGGCCGACAGCCTGGAGCGCCGCCGGCTCGGCGTGCGCGAGCAGCACCTGCTCGGGCTGCGATGCAAGGACGGCCGGGAGATGTTTGCCCGCATGAGCACCAGCCCGGTCCTGGACGGCGAGGGCCGGTATGCCGGGGCCCTGGCCATGGTGACCGACCTGACGGACCACCTGCGCGTGGAGGAGGCGCTGCACGCCGCCAACGAGGAATGGCAGCGCTCCTTCGACGCCCTGCCGGACTATGTCTGCATCCTCGACATGGGCGGCGGGATCCTGCGGGCGAATCTGTCCATGCTCAGGCGCTTCGGCCCCGTCCACGGCAGCCTGATCGGCCTGGACTACCGCGAGGTCTACTGCGGGACGTCCGCACCGGACCCGCAGCCGCCCTGCGCGGCGGTGCTCTCGGGCAGCCCGGCGGTCTGTCTGGAGACGGAGCTGGCGACCCTGGACGGCTGGTACAGGGTCTGCGCCTATCCCCTGACGGACAGCCGCGGCCGGCAATGCGGCGCCGTCTCCGTGGTGAGCGACCTCACCGAACGCAGACGCGCCGAGACCGAGCGCGACCAGCTGCAGAAACAGCTGCAGCAGGCGCAGAAGATGGAGGCCCTCGGCCAGCTCACCGGCGGCATCGCCCACGACTTCAACAACATCCTGGCGAGCATCATGGGCTACGCGGAGCTCGCCATGGGGATGCGCGGCGGCCGGACGGCCAAGGTGCCGGACTACCTGAGGGAGGTGCTCCATGCCGGCGCGCGGGCCCGCGACCTGGTCGCCCAGATGCTGACCTTCAGCCGCAGCTCCAGAGGGGAGCGGCACCCCCTGCAGCTCGGGCCGCTGGTGAAGGAGGCGGCCAAGCTCCTGCGCCCGGTCATCCCCGCCAGCATCGAGCTGGACACGCAGATCGATCCCCGGGCGCCCGCCGTCCTGGGCGACCCCACCCGCCTCTACCAGGTCGTCATGAACCTCTGCATCAACGCGCGGGATGCCCTGCCCGGCAAGGGCCGCATCGATATCCGCCTGCGCCGCGCGCGCATCGGGGGCGGCGTCTGCCAGTCCTGCCACGCGGCCGTCGCCGGCGAATTCCTGGAGCTCGCCGTGGCGGATACGGGCGGCGGCATCGCGCCCGAGCTCCTGGGCAAGGTCTTCGACCCCTTCTTCACCACCAAGGAGCCCGGCAAGGGCACGGGCATGGGGCTCGCCATGGTGCACGGGATCGTGCACGGCCACGACGGCCACATCCTGGTGGACGGCGGGCCGGGCGGGGGGACCGTCTTCCGCGTCCTGCTGCCGCCCTCGCAGGGGGGCGTCGCGCCGGCGTCAGCGCCCGGGCGGGAGCCCGGCGCTGCGGCCGGGGGCCCCGGCGACCACCACATCCTGGTGGTGGACGACGAGGACTCCATCGCCCGCTTCCTCGGCGAGCTGCTGGAGGGCCAGGGCTACCGGGCGACGATCGCTGCCTGCAGCCGCGAGGCGCTGGCGCGCTTCAGGGAGGACCCCCGCGCCTTCGACCTGGTGGTCACCGACCAGGCCATGCCCTTCCTGACGGGGGCGGAGATGGCCCAGGCCATGCTCGCCCTGCGGCCGCAGCTGCCGGTCATCCTCTGCACCGGGCACAGCGAGGAGGTGGACGCGGCGCGCGCGGCCGGGATGGGCATCCGCGGCTACCTGGCCAAGCCCTTCACGGTCACCGTGCTGCTCGCGAAGGTGCGGGAGCTGCTCGCGCAGCCCCTGGCAGAACGGGTCTAGGAGCCTGTCGGACTTAAAGAAAGTGGCCCGGATGGAGCGAAGCGCAATCCGGGGAGGGCATGGTCGAGCCCTCACCCCGGATTACGGCCTATCGGCCTGCATCCGGGCTACGAGGCTCGTCCCTCCCCTTCAAGGGGGAGGGTTGGAGGGGGATGGGGGTGGCATCGATCGTGCATTGTCGCCGGTGAATCAAACCCATCTCCACCCTGGCCCTCCCCTTGAAGGGGAGGGGATGCACCGTTACTTACGGGCCAGCTAGCGCCGCCCGCCCAGGATGGAGCCCAGCACGCCGCGGATGATGGCGCGGCCCACCTGGCTGCCGATGGCGCGCGCGGCGCTCTTGGCCATGGCCTCCACCACGCCCTGACGGCGCCGGCCGCCGCCCGCACCACCGCCCAGGAGGTCGCCCAGGCCGCCGCCGGGTTCGGCCTCGGCCTTGGCGGCCGCGGCCAGGGCCTCTTCGGTGCGCGCCTTGAGCACCTCGTAGGCGGACTCCCGATCCACGGCCTTTTCGTAGTGGCCGTAGAGTACGGAGTTGCGGATGAGGGCGGCGCGCTCCTCCGGGCCCAGGGGGCCGATCCGGCCCCGGGGCGGCACGATCCAGGCCCGCTCCACCACCGTGGGGCTCCCCTTCCCGTCGAGCACCGACACCAGGGCCTCGCCGACGCCGAGCTCGGTGATGGCCGCCGCCTCGTCCAGCGCCGGGTTGTCCCGCATGGTTTCCGCCGCGGCGCGCACGGCCTTCTGGTCGCGCGGCGTGAAGGCGCGCAGGGCGTGCTGGAAGCGGTTGCCGAGCTGGGAGAGCACCTTGTCCGGCACGTCGTCCGGGTTCTGGGTGACGAAATACACCCCCACGCCCTTGGAGCGGATGAGCCGCACCACCTGCTCCACCTTGTCGAGCAGCACCTTGGGCGCCTCGTCGAAGAGCAGGTGGGCCTCGTCGAAGAAGAACACGAGCTTGGGGCGGTCCAGGTCGCCGGCCTCCGGCAGGTTCTCGAACAGCTCCGCGAGCAGCCAGAGCAGCAGGGCGGCATAGGCCTTGGGGGCATGCATCAGCCGGTCCGCCGCCAGGATGTTGATGACGCCGCGGCCGCGCTCGGTCTGCATGAGGTCGGCGATGTCGAGCATGGGCTCGCCGAAGAGCCGGTCGCCGCCCTGGGTCTCGAGGGTGAGCAGGGCGCGCTGGATGGCGCCGACGGAGGCGGCGGAGATGTTGCCGTACTCGGTGGTGAAACTCTTGGCGTTCTCGCCCAGGTGCTGGAGCAGGGCGCGCAGGTCCTTCAGGTCCAGGAGCAGCAGGCCCGAGTCGTCGGCGATCCTGAAGGCGAGGTTGAGCACGCCTTCCTGGGTGTCGTTCAGGTCGAGCATCCTCGCCAACAGGAGCGGCCCCATGTCGGAGATGGTGGCGCGCACCGGGTGGCCCTGCTCGCCCCAGACGTCCCAGAAGGCCACCGGGAAGGCCTCGTAGGCGTGGTCCGTGAGGCCCAGCTTCTCGACCCGCTCCGCCACCCTGGGGTTGTCGCCGCCCGCCTTGGCCACCCCCGAGAGGTCGCCCTTGATGTCGGACAGGAAGACCGGCACGCCGATCATCGAGAACCGCTCGGCCAGGGCCTGCAGGGTGACGGTCTTGCCGGTGCCGGTGGCGCCGGTGATGAGTCCGTGGCGGTTGGCCATGCGGGGCAGCAGGTGGACCTCGGTCCGGTCGTTCCTGGCGACGAGCAGGGGTTCGGTCATGGGTGCGGCCTTCTCCGTGAAGTTCGGTCTGGGATGCGTGAAGATCCCCGCGCGGGGCCTTCGGGATCTTTCCGGTTTCAAGGCGGGTCTATAGCGGCTAGCATGAAGCCGGTCATGGCTCGATTTTGCACGATATGCGCGCCGCCTACACCCGCACCGCCATCGCCCTGCACTGGATCATGGCCCTGCTGATCCTGGCGACCCTGCCCCTGGGGCTCGGCATGACCGAGCTGGCGCTGTCGCCGCTGAAACTGAAGCTCTATGCCTGGCACAAGTGGATCGGGGTGACCGTGTTCGCGCTGGCCGTGCTGCGCCTGGCCTGGCGCCTCAGCCATCCCGCGCCGCCGCCGCCGGCCGGCATGCCGGCCTGGCAGCGCAGGGCGGCGGCCGTGCTGCACGGGCTGCTCTACGTCCTGCTGCTGGCCATCCCCCTGAGCGGCTGGCTCATGAGCTCGGCCAAGGGCTTCCAGACGGTCTACCTGGGCCTGCTGCCCATCCCCGACCTGCTGGCCAAGGACGAGGCCCTGGGCGATGCGCTCGCGGGCGTGCACGCCTGGCTCAACTACAGCCTGGCCGCGCTGCTGCTCGTGCATGTCGCGGCCGCCCTGAAGCACCACCTCATCGACCGGGACGAGGTGCTCGTCCGCATGCTGCCCCTGGTCAAGCCGCGAAAGGAGGCACCCCGATGAAGCGCGCCTGGCTCGCCCTCCCCTGCATCCTGGCGGCCGCCTTCGCGGCCCAGGCCGCGGAGTACACCCGGCTGCTGCCGGAGCACAGCCGCATCGCCTTCGTCTCCAGGCAGATGGGGGTGCCGGTGGAGGGCGAGTTCAGGCGCTACTCCGCCGAGCTGCGCTTCGACCCGGCCCGGCCCGAGGCGGCGCGGGCCGTGATCGAGATCGATCTCGCCAGCGTCGACGCCGGCCCCCGCGAGGTCAACGAGGAGTTGCTGGGCCGGAACTGGTTCCACGTCCGCCAGCACCCCGCGGCCCGCTTCGAGTCCGCCTCGGTGCGCAGCCTGGGGGGCGGGCGCTACGAGGTGAGGGGGCCGCTGACCCTCAAGGGCCGCACCCGGGAGGCCGTCGCGGCCTTCAGCTTCCGGCCGCAGGGGCGGCACGGCGTCTTCGAGGGCGGTTTCGCCCTCAAGCGCCTGGACTTCGGCATCGGCGAGGGGCCCTGGGGCGACACCGGCACCGTCGCCGACGAGGTGCAGGTGAGGTTCCGCTTCGTGGCCGAACCGGCCGGGAAGCCCTGAGCGGTCGTCAAACCTGAGACAGAGGAGTCCGACATGAACAAGATCATCGCCCTGCTCCTGGCCGCCGGCCTGAGCGCCCAGGCCTACGCCGCCGACAGCTACACCATCGACCCGCGGCACACCTTCCCGGTGTTCGAGGTCAACCACCTGGGCTTTTCCACCCAGCGCGGCCGCTTCAACAGGGTGAGCGGCAGGATCACCCTGGACGCTGCCGCGGCCAAGGGCTCGGTGGAGGTGACGATCGACGCCGCCTCCATCGACATGGGTCTGGACGAGTGGGACAAGCACATGAGGAGCGAGGACTTCTTCCACGTCGAGAAATACCCCGCCATGACCTTCCGCTCCTACGGCATGGAGTTCCGCGACGGCAAGCCGGTCGCCGCCGAGGGCGTGCTCACCCTGCTGGGGGTGGCCAAGCCGGTGCGGCTCGCCATCGCCAATTTCCACTGCGGCATCCATCCGCTCAACCGCAAGGAGCTGTGCGGCGCCGACGTCAGCGCCCGGATCCGGCGCTCGGACTTCGGCATGACCAAGTACCTGCCTGCGGTGGGCGACGAGATCCGGATCCTGATCCCGGTCGAGGCCTACAAGGACTGATCGGGCCGGTGGCGCCAGGATCCGGGCCGAAGCGCGACGGCCCGGGGAGGCCGGATCCTCTTCGCAGGCCACAGGGAAGGGCAATGAAATGGTGAAAGTCCTCGCCTTCGCCGGCAGTCTGCGCCGGGATTCCTACAACAAGAAGCTCGCGCGGCTCGCGGCCGGGTATGCGGGAGCGGCGGGGGCGGAGGTCACCTGGCTCGACCTGCGCGACTGGCCCATGACCCTCTACGACGGCGACGTGGAGGCGGCGGAGGGCCCGCCGGAGAACGCCTTCGGGCTGCAGGAACTCATCGCCGCCCACCAGGGCCTGCTCGTCGCCTCGCCCGGCAGCCTGGGCGGCATGCGCGGCCTGGACCACGTGCGGCGGGTGTTCAACACCGTCGGCGCCCTGGTGCTGCCCGCCGTGGTCGCCATCCCCCACGCCGACGAGGCCTTCGACGCCGAGGGCCGCCTGAAGGACGAGCGGCTCGCCGAGCGGGTCCGGCACCTCGCCGAAGAGACCGTGCGAACGGCGAGGGCGCTGTCCAAGTAGGTGGCGGGGAAGGGGACGCCCCGTTGCCGGCGCGGTAGAATGCGCTCTTTTCATTGAGCGCATCGGGCAAGAAGCACCATGGCCGGACATTCCAAATGGGCGAACATCCAGCACCGCAAGGGGCGCCAGGATGAGAAACGGGGCAAGATCTTCTCCCGGCTCGCCAAGGAGATCACCGTGGCCGCCAAGATGGGCGGCGGCGACCCCTCCTTCAACCCGCGGCTGCGCCTGGCCATCGACAAGGCCAAGGCGGAGAACATGCCCAACGACAACATCGAGCGCGCCGTCAAGAAGGGCACGGGCGAGCTGGAGGGCGTGAACTACGAGGAGCTGCGCTACGAGGGCTACGGCGTGGCCGGCGCCGCGGTGATGGTGGACTGCCTCACCGACAACAAGACCCGCACCGTGGCGGACGTGCGCCACGCCTTCTCCAAGCACGGCGGCAACCTCGGCACCGACGGCTCGGTGGCCTTCCTGTTCAGGCACTGCGGCCAGATCGTGTTCGCCCCCGGGGCGGACGAGGAAAAGATCCTGGAGGTCGCCCTCGAGGCGGGGGCCGAGGACGTGGTGGGCGACGAGGACGGCTCCATCGAGGTGATCACCGCCCCTACCAACGATTTCAACACCGTCAAGGAGGCGCTTGAGTCCGCCGGCTTCAAGCCCGAGTTCGCCGAGGTGACCCTGAAGCCGCGCAACGAGACGGTCATGGAGGGCGAGGACGCGGCGAAGATGCAGAAGCTGCTCGACGCCCTGGACGGCCTGGACGACGTGCAGGCCGTGTACACCACGGCGGTCTTTCCGGCCTGAGGGAGATGGGCCTTCCCCCTCGGGCGATCCGCATCCTGGGCATCGACCCCGGCCTGCGGGTGACCGGCTACGGGGTCATCGACCAGGAAGGCCAGAAGCTCAGCTATGTGGCGAGCGGGGTGGTGCGCACCAAGGACGGCGAGCTGCCCGAGCGCATCCAGGTCCTGTTCGCCGGCATAGGAGAGATCCTGGAGGCCTACCGTCCCGGGGCCTGCGCCGTGGAGAAGGTCTTCGTCAACGTCAATCCCCAGTCCACGCTGCTCCTGGGCCAGGCCCGCGGGGCGGCCATCGCGGCGCTCACGGCCGCCGGCCAGTCCGTGTACGAATACACCGCCCTGCAGGTCAAGCAGGCGGTGGTGGGCAACGGCCACGCCGACAAGCGGCAGGTGCTGCACATGGTGATGCGGCTGCTGAAGCTGCCGGGCGAGCCCAGCATGGATGCCTCCGACGCCCTGGCCTGCGCCATCTGCCACGCCCACGGCGGCACCGGCCTGGGCGCCCTGACCACCGCCGGGCGCCGGCGGCGCGGCGGGCGGCTGCTTTGAATCTTCACACCGGATAGTCCGCAGATGGCACAGATAGACACAGATACAAATGCAGGCTCTTGGATCATCTGTGTGAATCTGTGTCCATCTGTGGATTGAATTGAGATGTTCCCGACTAGGACCCAGACATGATCGGACGCCTGAGCGGCACCCTGTTGGAGAAACACCCCCCGCAGATCCTCGTGGACGCGGGCGGCGTGGGCTACGAGGTGGACGTGCCCATGAGCACCTTCTACCACCTGCCCGCCGCCGGGGAGCGGGTCACCCTGCTCACCCACTTCGCGGTGCGCGAGGACGCCCAGCAGCTCTACGGCTTCCTCACCGCCGCCGAGCGCGAGGCCTTCCGGAGCCTCATCCGGATCAGCGGGGTGGGGCCCAGGCTCGCGCTGGCGGTGCTCTCCGGCCTTTCCGTGCAGGACCTGGCGCAGGCCGTGGCGATGCAGGAGGCGGGGCGGCTCACCCGCATCCCGGGCGTGGGCAAGAAGACCGCCGAGCGCCTGCTCCTGGAGCTCAAGGGCCGGCTGCCGGGCGGCGAGCTGCCCGTGCTCACCGGCGGCGTGCCCGAGAGCGGCAGCGACGTGCTCCACGCGCTCGTCGCGCTGGGCTACAGCGAGAAGGAGGCCCTGGCCGCCATCAAGGCGCTGCCAGGGGGGTTGTCGGTGGAGGAGGGCATCCGCCAGGCGCTCAAGTCATTAGCGAAAAGTTGAAAGTGAGAAGTGAAAAGTGGTACTTCACAGCCTTGCACTTTTCACTTTTCACTTTTCACTTGTAACTGCCCCCCATGCTCCAGCCTGACCGCCTGATCTCGCCCGCCCCGACCTCCCGCGAGGAGGAGGCCCTGGAGCGGGCGCTGCGCCCGCAGAAGCTCGCCGACTACGTGGGCCAGGCCCGCACCCGGGAGCAGCTGGACATCTTCATCACCGCGGCCAAGAACCGCGGCGAGGCCCTGGACCACGTGCTGCTCTTCGGCCCGCCCGGCCTGGGCAAGACCACGCTCGCCCACATCGTCGCCAAGGAGATGGGGGTGAACCTGCGCGTGACCTCCGGCCCGGTGCTGGAGCGCGCCGGCGACCTCGCGGCGCTGCTCACCAACCTGGAGCCGCGCGACGTCCTCTTCATCGACGAGATCCACCGCCTCTCCCCCGTGGTCGAGGAGATCCTCTACCCGGCCCTCGAGGACTACCAGCTCGACATCATGATCGGCGAGGGGCCCGCGGCGCGCTCGGTGAAGCTCGACCTGCCGCCCTTCACCCTGGTCGGCGCCACCACCCGCGCCGGCATGCTCACCAACCCCCTGAGAGACCGCTTCGGCATCGTCGCGCGGCTGGAGTTCTACAACCCCGAGGAGCTCACCCTGATCGTCACCCGCTCGGCGCGGCTCCTGAACATCGAGATCTCCCCCGAGGGCGCCTTCGAGATCGCCCGCCGCGCGCGCGGCACGCCGCGCATCGCCAACCGGCTCCTGCGCCGGGTGCGCGACTACGCCGAGGTCAAGGCCGGCGGCCGCATCACGGCGGAGGTGGCGGACGCCGCACTGCTCATGCTGGAGGTGGACCAGGGCGGCCTGGATGTCATGGACCGCAAGCTCCTCTCCGCGCTCCTGGAGAAGTTCGCCGGCGGGCCCGTGGGCCTGGAGAACCTCGCCGCCACCATCGGCGAGGCCGCCGACACCATCGAGGACGTGCTCGAGCCCTACCTCATCCAGCAGGGCTTCCTCGCCCGCACCCCGCGCGGGCGGGTGGCCGCGCCCCAGGCCTACCGCCACTTCGGGCTCGCCGCCCCGACGCGCATCCAGAACCAGGACCTCTTCGATGAGTGAATTGCAAGGGGCGAGGGGGGAGGGGGCTGTGCCGACAGGCTTCACCTGGCCGGTGCGGGTGTACTGGGAGGACACCGACGCCGGCGGCGTGGTCTATTACGCCAACTATCTGAAGTTCCTCGAGCGCGCGCGCAGCGAGTGGCTGCGCGCGCTCGGCGTGGAGCAGCCCGAGCTGGCGGAGCGGGAGGGCGTAGTCTTCGTGGTGCGCAGGGTGGAGGCGGAGTACCTGCGCCCGGCCCGCTTCGACGACGAGCTGGCGGTCGGCTGCCGGCTGGCGGAGGTGAATCGGGCGAGCCTCGCGATCGCCCAGGACGTCCGGCGCGGGGGAGAACTTCTGCTCACCGCCCGGGTCAAGGTGGTTTGCGTCACGCGGGATGCGCTGCGTCCCGCCAAGATCCCCGCGCACGTCGCACGGCGCCTGGCGCCGGCCTTAGGTGAAACTGCGTATTAGGGCCCCGAATGGATTTCTCTCTCGCCCCGGAAATGTCCCTGCTGCACCTGGTGATGCAGGCCAGCTGGGTGGTGAAGCTGGTCATGCTGCTGCTGCTGGCGGCCTCGCTGCTCTCCTGGTGGTTCATCTTCATCAAGTACTTCACCCTCAGGCGCGAGCAGCGGCACGCCGAGGCCTTCGAGGACGCGTTCTGGAGCGGCGGCGACGTGGGCGCGCTGTACCAGAAGGTCGCCCGCATGGGCGGCGACGCGAGCAGCATGGAGCTGATCTTCGGCTCGGGCTTCCGGGAGTTCCTCAAGCACCGCCACCCGGGCGCGAGCACCGAGAGCGTCATGGAGAGCGCCCGCCGGGCCATGCGCGCGGCCTACCAGCGGGAGATGGACGCCCTGGAGGCGCACCTGCCCTTCCTCGCCACCGTGGGCTCCGTCTCGCCCTATGTCGGCCTCTTCGGCACCGTCTGGGGCATCATGAACGCCTTCCGGGGCCTGGCGAACGTCTCCCAGGCGACCCTGGCGCAGGTGGCGCCCGGCATCGCCGAGGCGCTGATCGCCACGGCCATCGGGCTCTTCGCCGCCATCCCCGCGGTCATCGCCTACAACCGCTTCACCCACGACATCGACCGGCTCGCCAACCGCTTCGACGTGTTCATGGAGGAGTTCTCCAACATCCTGCAGCGGCAGGCCGTCCAGCACTGAAGCCATGAGCATCCGCCGCCCGCGCAAGGCCATGAACCAGATCAACGTCGTGCCCTACATCGACGTGATGCTGGTGCTGCTGGTGATCTTCATGGTCACCGCGCCCTTCATCAACCCGACCCAGGTCGAGCTGCCCAGCGTGGCCAGGAGCAGCGCGGCGCCGGTGGCCCCGCTGGAGGTGGTGGTGCGCGCCGACGGCTCGCTGCTGCTGCGCGACCGCGGGCGGGCCGGCGGCGAGATGCGGCTGGCCGAGGACGAGCTGGGCGAGGAGGTGCGCCGGCGGGCCAGCCCCGAGCAGCCGGTGGTGATCTCCGCCGACAGGAACGTGCGCTACGAGAACGTGATGCGGGTGATGGACAGCCTGCAGAAGCTGGGGGTGGCGAGGGTCGGGCTCCTCGTCCAGCCGGCCCGCTGATGACGCCGCTGAGCCCGCGCCAGCGCTTCTCGGCCGGGGCCCTGGCCCTGTCGCTGCATGTGCTCTTCATCGCCGCCCTGGTCATCAGCGTCTCCTGGCGCCACGTCCCCGAGGCGCCGGCCTATGCGGACCTGTGGACGAGCCTGCCGGCCCCGCCGCCCCCGCGCCCCGAGCCGCCGGTCCGCGCCGAGCCCGTCGCCCCGCCCCCCAGGCCCGAGCCCGTCGCGCCGCCGCCCAGGCCCGAGCCGAAGGTCGAGGCCAAGCCGGTGCCCAAGCCGGACATCGCCCTCAAGGCCCAGGAAGAGAAAAAACGCCAGCAGGAAAAGCAGCGCCTGGAGGAGGAGCGGCAAAAGGCGGAGGCGAAGAAGGCCGAGGAGGAGGCCAGGCAGAAGGCGGAGGCCGCGCGGCAGAAGGCCGAGGCGGAGAAGCGGGCCCGGGAGGAGAAGGAGCAGGCCCTGAAGCGCGCGCTGGCCCAGCAGATGGAGGCGGAGATCGACCGGGAGGGCGCCCGGCTCGCCCAGATGCAGCAGCAGGCCCAGGCCGCCGCGGCCCGGGACAGGCTGGTGGACGACTACCGGGCGAAGATCGTCCAGAAGGTGCGCGGCTACATCCGGCTGCCGGCGAACCTGGCCGGGAACCCGGAAGTGGTCTTCCAGGTCACACTGCTGCCCAACGGGGAGGTGCAGGGGGTGACCATGGCCAGATCCAGCGGCCAGCCCCTCTACGACCAGGAAGTCGAGCGGGCCATCCTCAAGGCCTCCCCCCTGCCTCTGCCCCCGGACCCCGCAGCGGCGGCCGCCTTTCGCGCCGGGCTGGTCCTGAAGTTCCGGCCTCACGAGAGGTGAGGCCGGCAAGCTGATAGAATGAGCCCTCGCCGCCAAACAGTGCCATGAAGACACCTCTGCGCCACACCCTTGCCCTGTTCCTGTTCGCCCTGACCTTCTCCGTCCCGGCCTGGTCGGCGATGACCATCGAGATCATCGGCGGGGCCGCCAAGCGCATCCCGCTCGCCATCGTGCCCTTCGCCCCGGCGGACAAGCTCGACGACCCGGCCGAGATCGTCAGCGCCGACCTCGCCCGCAGCGGGCTCTTCCAGCTGATCGAGACCCGCGACGTCAGCCCCCTGCCGCGCGAGCCCCAGGACATCCGCTTCCCGCAGTGGCGGGCCAAGGGGGCGGACGCCATCGTCATCGGCCAGGTGCTGCCCCTGGGCGGCAACCGCTACGAGGTGCGCTTCCGGCTCTACGACGTGGTGCGGGGCCAGCAGCTCGCCGGCTTCAGCTACACCACCACGCCCCAGGGCTTGAGGGCCGTGGCGCACAAGATCTCCGACGTGATCCACGAGAAGCTCACCGGCGAGCCCGGCGCCTACAGCGGGCGCATCGCCTACGTGCTCAAGTCCGCCGGCCGCTACGAGCTGCAGGTGGCGGACGTGGACGGCCACAACGCCTTCACCGTGGCGCGGTCCTCCGAGGCCATCATCTCCCCGGCCTGGTCGCCGGACGGCAGCCGCCTCGCCTATGTCTCCTTCGAGGACAAGAAGCCGGTGGTCTACGTGCAGAACCTCGTGGACGGCACGCGCCGGGCGCTGGCGCGCTTCAAGGGGTCCAATTCCGCCCCGGCCTGGTCGCCGGACGGCAAGCGCCTCGCCGTCGTGCTGTCCAAGGATGCCACCTCCCAGATCTACCTCATCCCGGCCGCCGGCGGCGAGCCGCAGCGCTTCACCCGCGGCGGCGCGCTCGACACGGAGCCCGCCTTCAGCCCGGACGGCAAGTGGCTCTATTTCACCTCGGACCGCGGCGGCTCGCCCCAGATCTACCGCGCCCCGATCGATGGCGGCGGCGCGCCGCAGCGCGTCACCTTCGAGGGCGGCTACAACGTCTCGCCCACCCTCTCCCCGGACGGCCGCACCCTCGCCTACATCCACCGCCGCGAGGGGCGCTTCCTGGTGGCGGTGATGGATCTGGCCACGGGCCAGACCCAGGTGCTCACCGACACCGACCATGACGAATCGCCCAGCTTCGCGCCCAACGGCCGCACCCTCCTGTACGCCACCCTGCTCGGCGGCCGCGGCCTGCTCGCGACGGTGAGCGTGGACGGCCGGGTCAGGCAGCGCCTGTCCCAGTCGGGCGACCTGCGCGAGCCGGCCTGGGCGCCGGTGGCCAACTGAGTATTGCCTTTCCTGTAGACCTGAAAAGTAAGGAGTCAAGCAAGAGATGAAGCCCGTTGTCTATGCAGCCCTGTTGACCGTCCTCCTGGGCGCCTGTGCCCAGCAGCCTACCAAGGAGGCGGCGGTGATCGAGGATCGCGCCCAGCCCGCCGCGCCGACCGTGGCCAAGGACGGCATCGAGACCCGCGGCATCGCCCCCGCCGCCCCGGATGCCAGGGCCCTGGACGGCACCCTGAGGATGCCGCCCAAGAACGCCGCAGGGGCCCTGGGCCAGCGGACCGTCTATTTCGACTACGACAGCGCGGCCATCCGCGAGGAGTATCGCGGCGTCGTCGAGGCCCACGCCGGCTTCCTCAAGACGAACGCCAACGCCAAGGTCATCCTCCAGGGCCATACCGACGAGCGCGGCAGCCGCGAGTACAACCTGGCCCTGGGTCAGCGCCGCGCCGACAGCGTGCGGCAGGCCATGTCCGTCCTGGGCGTGCCCGAGGCGCGCATGGAGTCGGTGAGCTTCGGCGAGGAGAAGCCCGCGGTCGAAGGCCAGGGCGAGACGGCCTGGCAGAAGAACCGCCGCGCCGAGATCGTCTACGAAGGCGAGTGATGCCCGGCACCGAGCGGCGGACGGCGATGCGTATCGCGCTCCTCCTCTTGGCCGGCGCGATCCCCCTCGCCCAGGCCGGGCCGCTGGAGGACGACATCCTCAAGCGGCTGCGGGGCCTGGAGGAGCGGCTGGCCAGGATGGAGGCGCAGTCGCAGAGCCAGGGGCTGCTCAGCCTGCTCGGCCAGCTGGAGCAGCTGAAGGCCGAGGTGGCCGGCCTGCGCGGCGCCCAGGAGGAGCAGGCGCATCGCCTGGCGCTCGCCGAGAGGCGCCAGAGGGACCTCTATGCCGATCTGGACGGCCGGCTCAAGGAGCTGGCCGCCAGGCCGGCCGCGGCGCCGGCGCCGGCGGCCCCGGCCGCGCCCCAGGCGGTCCAGCCGGAGGAGGAGACGCGCGCCTACCAGGCGGCCTTCGAGCTCGTCAGGGCCGGTAACTGGAAGGCGGCCGTCGCCGCCTTCCAGAATTTCCTCAAGGCCCACCCCGCCGGCACCCTGGCGGGCAACGCCCAGTACTGGATCGGCTTTTCCCACTTCTCCCTGGCCGAGTTCAGGCAGGCGGCGGAGGCCCACCAGAAGCTGCTGCAGGCCTACCCCGACAGCCCCAAGGTGCCGGACGCCATGCTGGGCCTCGCCCGCGCCCAGCTCGAGCTGGGCGAGGCCGCGGCGGCCCGCGCCACCTTCGAGCAGGTCGTGGCGAAGCATCCCGGGAGCAAGGCGGCGGAGTTCGCCCGGCAGCACCTCGCCACGCAGGACAAGAAATAGCCCCGGAATCCGCAGATGCACGCGGACGAGACCCTGAGGATGCAGAGGCCGGGACTCGCCCCTGGTGGGATGCGGCTCCCGCAGGCAGGCCTCTGAAATATCTGCGCACCCCTGCATCCTCTGCGGATCCACTGTCTTGCCGGGATAACCTTGACTGAGCCCCGCCTGCGCGTCACCGAGATCTTCCACTCCCTGCAGGGCGAGACCAGCCGCATCGGCCTGCCCACGGTCTTCGTCCGCCTCACGGGCTGCCCGCTGCGCTGCGGCTACTGCGACACCGGGTACGCCTTCCAGGGCGGGCGCTGGATGCAGATCCCCGAGATCCTCGCCGCGGTGGCCGGGTATGCGCCCCGCTACGTGACCGTCACCGGCGGCGAGCCGCTCGCCCAGCGCGACTGCCCCAGGCTCCTCGCGGCCCTGTGCGACGCCGGCTACGAGGTGTCCCTGGAGACCAGCGGCGCCCTGGACATCGCCGGGGTCGATGCGCGCGTCTCGCGCATCGTCGACATCAAGACCCCGGGCTCGGGCGAGTCGGGACGCAACCTCTGGGCCAACCTGGAGCGGCTCACGCCGCACGACGAGCTCAAGTGCGTCATCACCGACGAGGCGGATTACCGCTGGGCCGTCGAGGTGCTGCGCGAGCGCCGCCTGGCGGAGCGCTGCCCCGTGGTCTTCTCCCCCGCCTTCGGGCGCCTTTCGGCCCGGGATCTCGCCGAATGGATCCTGCGCGACCGCCTGCCCGTGCGCATGCAGGTGCAGCTGCACAAGGTGCTGTGGGGCGAGGAGAAGGGGCGGTGAGGGTGGAACTGCTTTTTCCACAGATGACACAGATGAACACAGATGCTGTGCGCAGCAGCGCCAGCCGCCGAACACAGTTGCCCGCTATGTTCGGGTCTCGGTTTTGCGGTGTCTATCTGTGTGCATCTGTGTCATCTGTGGATAATCAGATCAAATGAAGCGCGCGGTCGTCCTGCTCTCCGGCGGCCTGGACTCGGCCACCACGCTCGCGGTGGCGCGGCACGAGGGCTACGCGTGCCACGCCCTGAGCCTCGACTACGGCCAGCGCCACGGCGCGGAGCTGGACGCGGCCCGGGCCGTGGCGGCGCAGCTCGGCGCGCGCGAGCACCGCGTGCTGCGCCTGGACCTGGCGCAGTTCGGAGGCTCGGCCCTGACCGACCGCAGCCTGGCCGTGCCCGAGCAGGCGACGGCGGGCATCCCCATCACCTACGTGCCTGCCCGCAACACCATCATGCTGGCCCTGGCCCTGGCCTGGGCGGAGGTGCTCGCGGCGGACGACCTCTATATCGGGGTCAACGCCGTGGACTATTCCGGCTACCCCGACTGCCGGCCGGAATACATCGCCGCCTTCGAGCGCATGGCCGGCCTCGCCACCCGGCGGGCCGTGGAGGGCAGCCCCCTGCGCATCCACGCCCCGCTCATCCACCTGAGCAAGGCCGAGATCATCCGCCTGGGGGTGGGCCTGGGGGTCGATTACGCCCTCACCGTCTCCTGCTACCAGGCCGATGCCGAGGGCCGCGCCTGCGGCCGCTGCGACTCCTGCCGGCTGCGCCGCCAGGGCTTTGCGGCCGCGGGCCTGGGCGATCCCACCCGCTATCGGGATTGACCGCGCCTGCCGGCCGGCGCGGTCCTTGGTACGAACGCACCAAGTCGCGGATTCCACGGCAATTTCTCTTTGCGCTGAGGCGTCGAATGCTTTGATAATCCCATGGCTGCGCCGCCCCTCACCGGGATGGCCTAGGCATCTTCAGTTCGAGGAGACAACTACATGGTTTACGAAAGCTTCGCACAGGCCCAGTCGTTCTTGCTGTGGGCCACCTTCGCCATCGCCCTGGTCATGGGGGCCGTGGTCAACAAGACCAACTTCTGCACCATGGGTGCGGTGTCCGACTGGGTGAACATGGGCGACACCGGCCGCATGCGCGCCTGGCTCTTCGCGGTGGCCGTGGCCATGCTCGGCGTGGTCGGCCTCGAGTACTTCGGCCTGGTGAAGGCCGACGCCGCCTTCCCGCCCTACCGCGCCAGCCAGTTCGTCTGGGCCGAGAATCTCCTGGGCGGCCTCATGTTCGGGGTGGGCATGGTCCTCGCCTCGGGCTGCGGCAACAAGTGCCTGATCCGCATCGGCGGCGGCAACATCAAGTCCGTCATGGTGCTGGCGATCATCGCGCTGATCGCCTACTTCATGATCAATCCCTTCCCGGGCTCCGACAAGACCCTGTTCACGGTGCTCTTCTATGACTGGATCCGGCCCCTGGCGGTGACCCTGAAGGGCAACCAGGACCTGGGTGCGATCGTGGCCGGCGCCGATGGCGCGGCCGCGGCGCGTCTGGCCATCGGCGGCGTGCTGGGTCTCGCCCTGCTGGCGCTCGTGTTCAAGGCGGCCGAGTTCCGCGGCAGCTTCGACAACATCCTGGGCGGCCTGATGGTCGGCCTGGCCGTGGTGGGCGCCTGGTACGTCACCAGCAACGTCATGGTGAGCGCCGACGACCAGCAGATGAGCCTGCAGAAATACGTCGGGGAGTGGGACTTCTACGCGCCCGAGGATGCGGTGAAGCCCGACGACAGCCGCCCCCTCGCGCCCCAGTCCTACACCTTCATCAACCCCATGGGGCAGACCCTGGGCTATGTGGCCGGGGGCTTCAAGCAGAGCGCGCTCACCTTCGGCGTCATGGCCCTGGCCGGCGTGATCCTGGGCTCGCTGCTCTGGGCGCTGATCTCCCGCAGCTTCCGCTTCGAGTGGTTCGCCTCCTTCAAGGACTTCCTCAACCACTTCATCGGCGCCATCCTCATGGGCTTCGGCGGCGTGCTGGCCATGGGCTGCACGGTGGGCCAGGCGATCACGGGCGTGTCCACCCTGGCGGTGGGCTCCTTCATCACCTTCGGGGCCATCGTCCTGGGCAGCGCGCTCACCATGAAGGTGCAGTACTACAAGATGGTGTACGAGGGCGAGGCCACCTTCTTCCAGGCCCTGGTCACCGGCCTGGTCGACCTCAAGCTGCTGCCCGCGAGCATGCGCAAGCTGGAGGCCGTCTAAGGCCGGTCCCGGGCGGCCGTGGGAAGACGGCGGGGCCCCGGCCGCGGGGCCCCGCCGATTGACATCGATCGCCGCATCTATATAATCCACGGTCTTTCGCGGGTGGTTAGCTCAGCCGGTAGAGCAGCGGACTTTTAATCCGTTGGTCGTGGGTTCGAATCCCCCACCACCCACCAGAACCTGAGGGCCAGCGGCAAGCGTCGCCGGCCCTCTTGCATTTGGAGGCCCTGTACATGGCGCATCCGGACACGCCGCGCCGGGCGGCGCGGCGGCTCTTCCTCGGCCTGCTCTGCGGGCTGTGCCTGGGCACGGCGGGCGCGGCGGAGGCCCCGGCACAAAGCGGTGCCTCCCTGCTCGCGATGTGCAAGGGGGCCGACCGCGTGCGCACCCTGGCCGTCATGTGCCACAGCTACGTCAACGGTTTCATCGACGCCGCGGGCCATTATGGCCGGCCCGCATTCTGCCTCTCGGCGGCCGACCACGCGCGCGTGCCCAGGGCGGTCGCCGACTGGCTGGGGGCGCATCCGGAGCACCTGAAGCAGCCGGCCGCCGCGGCGCTGCACAAGGCCCTGGCCGCGAGCTTCCCCTGCGGCCGGAAATAGCCGCAGGCCAGGTCGCCGCCGGGGGGCGGATCCCGGGCCCGGCGGGCCGTGCCTCGGCTTGACCAAACAGGGCGCTGACGTTAGTGTTCTTAGCTTTTCCGAATTGCAGCGGGAACCGGGATTTACATGGCCGAGATGGAATTGACGGGTGCGGAGATCGTCATCCGCTGTCTGCACGCCGAGGGCGTGGAATACGTCTTCGGCTATCCCGGCGGCGCGGTGCTCAACATCTATGACGAGATCTACAAGCAGGAGGGCTTCAAGCACATCCTGGCCCGCCACGAGCAGGCCGCCGTGCACGCGGCGGACGCCTACGCCCGCGCCACCGGCAGGGTGGGCGTCGCCCTGGTCACCTCCGGCCCCGGCGCCACCAACGCGGTGACCGGCATCGCCACCGCCTACATGGACTCCATCCCCATGGTGGTGATCACCGGCCAGGTGCCCACCCCTGCCATCGGCCAGGACGCCTTCCAGGAGGTGGACACCGTGGGCATCACCCGCCCCTGCGTGAAGCACAACTTCCTGGTCAAGGACGTCAAGGAACTGGCGCTCACCATCAAGAAGGCCTTCTACATCGCCGCCACGGGGCGTCCGGGGCCGGTCGTCGTGGACATCCCCAAGGACGTCACCCAGCACACCTGCGCCTTCGAGTACCCGGACTCGGTTTCCATGCGCTCCTACAACCCCACCTACAAGGGGCATGCCGGCCAGATCAAGCGGGCGGTGCAGATGCTGCTGGAGGCCAAGCGCCCGGTCATCTACGTGGGCGGCGGCGCGGTCCTGGGCAATGCCTCGGCGCAGTTGATCGACTTCGCCCGGGAACTGGGCTACCCGGTGACCAGCACCCTGATGGGCCTGGGGGCCTACCCCGCGCCCGACCCGCTGTTCCTGGGCATGCTGGGCATGCACGGCACCTACGAGGCCAACATGGCCATGCAGCACTGCGACGTGCTCCTGGCCGTGGGCGCGCGCTTCGACGACCGCGTCATCGGCAACCCCAAGCACTTCGCCCGCGAGGCGCGGCGCATCATCCACATCGACGTGGACCCGTCTTCCATCTCCAAGCGGGTGAAGGTGGACGTGCCCATCGTCGGCGACGTGGCCCAGGTGCTGGACGAGTTCGGCCGTCTGATCAAGGGCGGCGCCGAGCGGCCCGAAGAGGCCGCGCTCAAGGCCTGGTGGGCGCAGATCGAGCTGTGGCGGGCGCAGGACTGTCTCAAGTACGACCGCGGGGCTGCGGCCATCAAGCCCCAGTACGTGGTGGAGAAGCTCTACGAGGTGACCGGCGGCGAGGCCTTCGTGACCTCCGACGTGGGCCAGCACCAGATGTGGGCCGCCCAGTACTACCAGTTCAACAAGCCGCGCCGCTGGATCAACTCCGGGGGGCTCGGCACCATGGGTGTCGGCCTGCCCTACGCCATGGGCGTGCAGTTCGCTCACCCCGAGGCCATGGTCGCCTGCATCACCGGCGAGGGCAGCATCCAGATGAACATCCAGGAGCTCTCCACCTGCAAGGAAAACAGGCTGCCCATCAAGATCATCCTGCTCAACAACGGTTATCTGGGCATGGTGCGGCAGTGGCAGGAGTTCTTCTACGAGGAGCGCTACGCCGAGTCCTACGTCGCCTCCCTGCCGGATTTCGTCAAGCTCGCCCAGGCCTACGGCCACGAGGGCCTGACCATCGAGAAGCCCGAGGACGTGGAGCCCGCGCTGCGCCGCGCCTTCGGCGAATGGAAGGACAAGCTGGTGTTCCTGAACTTCATCACCGACCCGCGCGAGAACGTCTATCCCATGATCCCCGCCGGCAAGGGCCTCTCGGAGATGATCCTGGTATGAGGCACATCATCTCCGTGCTGATGGAAAACGAGGCGGGCGCGCTCTCCCGCGTGGCGGGCCTGTTCTCCGCCCGTGGCTACAACATCGAGTCGTTGACGGTGGCCCCGACCGAGGACGCCACCCTGTCGCGCATGACCATCGTCACCTATGGATCCAACGACGTGGTCGAGCAGATCACCAAGCAGCTCAACAAGCTCGTCGACGTGGTCAAGGTGCAGGACCTGACCGACGGCAGCCACATCGAGCGCGAGCTCATGCTCGTGAAGGTGCGGGCCACGGGCGAGCTCAGGGAGGAGATGAAGCGCCTGGCGGACATCTTCCGCGGCCGCATCATCGACGTCACCGACAAGGCCTACACCATCGAGCTCACCGGCACCGGTTCCAAGCTCGACGCCTTCCTCGAGGCGCTGGACCCCGCCGCCATCCTGGAGACCGTGCGCACCGGCGCTTCCGGCATCGGCCGCGGCGAACGGATGCTGAAGATTTGAAATGCCGGGAAACGGGAAACGAGAAACGGGAAGAGTATAAGAACCGCCCGATGCGTTTCCCGTTTCCCGTTTCCCGTTTCCCGTTTCCCGAATCAGAAAGAAAGGATCATCCATGAAGGTCTACTACGACAAGGACGCCAACCTCGGCCTGATCAAGAAGAAGAAGGTCGCCATCGTCGGCTACGGCTCCCAGGGACACGCCCACGCGCTCAACCTGAAGGACTCCGGCGTCACCGTGACCATCGGCCTGCGCAAGGGGGGCGCCTCCTGGGACAAGGCCAAGAAGGCGGGCCTCACCGTGAAGGAAGTGGCCGCCGCGGTATCGGGGGCCGACGTGGTCATGATCCTGGTGCCCGACGAGCAGCAGCCCGGCGTCTATTACGGCGAGATCGAGCCCAACATCAAGAAGGGCGCGGTGCTGGCCTTTGCCCACGGCTTCAACGTCCATTACAACCAGATCGTGCCCCGCGCCGACCTGGACGTCATCATGGTTGCGCCCAAGGGTCCCGGCCATACGGTGCGCTCCGAGTACCTCAAGGGCGGCGGCGTGCCTTCCCTGATCGCCGTGTACCAGGACAAGTCCGGCAAGGCCAAGGACATCGCCCTCGCCTATGCCGCGGCCAACGGCGGCACCAAGGGCGGCGTCATCGAGACCAATTTCCGCGAGGAGACCGAGACCGACCTCTTCGGCGAGCAGGCCGTGCTCTGCGGCGGCGCCGTGGAGCTGGTGAAGATGGGCTTCGAGACCCTGACCGAGGCCGGCTATGCCCCCGAGATGGCCTACTTCGAGTGCCTGCACGAGCTGAAGCTGATCGTCGACCTGATGTACGAGGGCGGCATCGCCAACATGAACTACTCCA
>DYFL01000101.1 GCA_020725195.1 Hydrogenophilus sp. | reverse complement strand
ATCAAAACAGGAGGTATCACATGGACACCATCGCATCCCTGCTCTCGGCAGACCACAACCGCTGCGACGACCTCTTCGCCGAGGCCGAATCCGCCGTCTCCGACGGGGCCTGGGAGCAGGCCGCGGCAGCGTTCGGGCAGTTCCGCGAGGCCCTGAGGCGCCACTTCGCGGCCGAGGAGGAAACCCTCTTCCCCGCCTTCGAGGCGCGCACGGGCATGTCCCAGGGCCCCACCCAGGTCATGCGCTCGGAGCACGCGCAGATGAACGGGCTGCTCGCCCAGATGCAGGCGGCCGTCGAGGCCCGCAACGGCGACGCCTATCTGGGGCTGTCCGAGACCCTGCTCATGCTCATGCGCCAGCACAACCTGAAGGAGGAGCAGATCCTCTACCCCATGTCCGACCAGGCCCTGGCCGGCGAGCAGGACCTGGTCGCCTCGCTGGACCAGACGCTGCATCCGGAGCGGCCGTGATGCCGAAGCGACGGGCCGCTCCTGCGGCGATGCGGAGTGCCTCATGAAGCCCGACATCGTCGTCGACGTCCGCTGGCTGATGCCGCCCGAGCCCATGGAGAAGGTGCTGGAGGCCCTGGACCGGCGCGCCCCGGGCCAGAAGGTGCGCATGATGATCCACCGCGAGCCCTTCCCCCTCTACTCCATCCTCAACCAGATGGGGCTCGCCTACAAGACGCAGCTCCAGCCGGACGGCTGCTTCGAGATCCTGATCTTCGATCCGCCGGAACAAACCTGAAACCCGAATCCGCAGATGACGCAGATGAACGCAGATGGAACCTCGAAACAAGGAACATGGATGAGGCTGGCTGGTTCCGCATCAGGAGTGGCCCAAGGGCGTGAGGGCAAGCCTTCAAATTATCTGCGTTCGCCTGCGGATCATCGTCTTTCGTCCATTGAATGAGCCGACCCGGTCTCGCCTTCACCCAGGGCCCGCCCTTCACGGCGCCGCTGCGCTTCTTCCTGACCACCCCGCTGTTCCTGATGCTGGCGGCGCTGGCGGCCATCCCGCTGGCGCCGGAGTGGACCGCGAGCCGCTGGACCCCGGCGGCCCTGGCGCTCACGCACCTGCTGACCCTGGGCTTCCTCGGGCTGGTGATGGTGGGCTCGCTGCTGCAGATGCTGCCGGTGGTGATCGGCTCGCCCGTGCCGGCGGTGATGGCGGTGACCCGCAGCGCCCACCTCGGGCTCACGGCCGGCACGCTGCTGCTGGCCGCCGGGCTGTGGCGGATGGAACCCGCCTGGATCCAGGCGGGGATGGTCGCCCTGGGCCTCGGCTGGATCCCCTTCGTGATCGCGGCGGGGCTGAGCCTGCTGCGCGCCCCGGCCACCGCGCAGATCGTGCTGAACCCCATGCGCAAGGCCTGGCTCGCCCTGCTCGCGACCCTGGGACTGGGCATCTACCTGGCCGGCGGCCTCTCCGGGCTCTGGCCCCTGCACGCCCCGCAGGCGCTCACGGGCCTGCACGCCGGCTGGGGGCTCATCGGCTGGGTGACCATCCTGATCGTCGGCGTGGCCTACCACGTGGTGCCCATGCTGCAGCTCACCCCGCCCTACTCCCCGGCCCTCACCCGCTGGCTGTCCTGGGCCCTGCTCGCGGGGCTCGTGCTCTACAGCCTGAGCCTCTTCCTGCCCGAGCGGCAGGCGGCGTGGGCGGCCGTGCTGGCCTGGCTGCTCGCCGCGTTTGGGGTGGCCGCCTTCGCCGTCGCCACCCTGGACATCCAGCGCCGGCGCCGGCGCAAGGTGCCCGACGCGAGCCTGGAGTTCTGGCGCTACGCGCTCGTCGGCGTCATCCTCCTGATCGCCGCCTCGCCGCTCGCCGTCCTCCTGCCCGAGCCCTGGCAGGGGCCCATGCAGGTGTCCCTGGGGCTCATGTTCCTGCTGGGCTTCGCGGTGTCCATCGTGCACGGCATGCTCTACAAGATCGTGCCCTTTTTGGCCTGGTTCCACCTGCAGACCCAGACGCGGGCGAAGGCGGGCACCATCCCGAACATGAAGGACATGATCCCGGACGCCGCCGTGCGCCGCCACCTGAGGCAGCACGTCGCCGCGGTGCTCCTGCTCCTGCCCGCCCCCTTCCTGCCGCCCGCGGCCAGCGTGCCCGGCCTGCTGCTGCTGGCCTGGAGCGCGCACGAGCTGTGGCTCAACCTGCTGCAGGCCCGGCGGCTGTTCCTCGCCTACGGCGGCATGCTCGCCTGAGCCGATTGCGGAAATACCGAAGGATGTAGGGCGGCTGCTCGCAGCCGCCGGGGTTTTACGGCGGGTGGGGACCACCCGCCCTACGGCTCGCCTGAACCGCAGGGGTCAATTCACCGGAACGAGGTGAGATGCAGATCGCGGGGTCTGTGTGGGAGCGGCTTCAGCCGCGAAGTTCTTCCTGCGGCTGTTCGCGGCTGAAGCCGCTCCCACGGGGAGGGGGGGCCGATGGCCCGTCACAAGGCCTGTGCGAGCGCCCGCTCGCACAGGCCGGTGAGCATGCGGCCCAGGCAGGCTGCGGGCGAGCTCCTCGAAGTCCACCCCGTCGAGCATGTTCTTGACCCTGAGCCCCAGGTCGGTGTCGCCCTCGATCTGGGCGGGGGATGGCGCGAAGCTGCATGCATTGCTCCTGTCATCACTCCGACGCCGCCCCCTGTGCTTGCAGGGACTGCGGATGAATCGCCTGCGGCGGATGGCCTGCCGGACCCGCGCTGCGCGGGCTGGTGTCCCTGAATGCCGCCCTGACGGTTTCGCGCAGGGTCTCGTCATTCCATGGTTTGGAGATGAACTTGTAGATGGCGCCGCGGTTGACGGCGTCCGTCAGCGCGGCCAGGTCGGTGTGGCCGGAGAGCAGGATGCGGACGGTTTCCGGGTGCAGTTTCCTGACCCGGCCCAGGAACTCGGTGCCGTCCATGCCGGGCATGCGTTGATCACAGACCACCACCCGAATGTCGTGGGCGGCGAGGAGTTCGAAGCCCTCCGCTGGGCTCTGGGCGGTGAGGATGCGGTAGCCCTCCGGGGCGAGCAGGCGTTTCAATGCCTCGAGGACATACGCCTCGTCGTCCAGGATCAGCAGCGTCCTGCCGCCTTCGGCCTCACGCTCGAGGGTTTTGCCTTCCTGCAGCAGGCGGGCGAGGTCATCGGCCGGCAACGGCCGGCTGAAGTAGTAGCCCTGCAGCTCATCACAGCTGTGGCGGCGCAGGTAGTGGAGCTGGCCTTCCGTCTCCACGCCCTCCGCCACCACGCCCAGCCCCATGCTGTGGGCAAGCGAGATCACCGAGCGCGCGATGGCGGCGTCGTCCGGATCCGAGGTGATGTCGCGCACGAAGGAGCGGTCGATCTTCAGGCTGTCGATGGGGAAGCGCTTGAGGTAGCCGAGGCTGGAGTAGCCGGTGCCGAAGTCGTCGAGCGCCAGACGCAGCCCCAGGGCCTTGAGCCGGTGCAGGGTGGCGGCGGCCTGCTCCGGGTCGTGCATGAGCATGCTCTCGGTGAGCTCCAGCTCCAGGAAGCGGGGGGGCAGGTCGTTCAGCCTCAGGGCCTGGGCGATGACCTCGGGCAGGTTGGGCTCCCGGAACTGGCGCGCCGAGAGGTTGACCGCCACGCCGATGGGCGGCAAGCCGGCGTCCTGCCAGGCCCGGATCTGGGCGCAGGCGGTTTCGATCACCCACTCCCCGATGGGCACGATGAGCCCGGTCTCCTCGGCCAGGGGGATGAAGTCCCCCGGCGAGACCAGGCCCATCCCGGGATGCCGCCAGCGGATCAGGGCCTCGGCGCCGCTGATCCGGCCGCTGGCAAGGTCGACCTTGGGCTGGTAATGCAGCTCCAGCTCGCCGCGTTCCAGGGCATGGCGCAACGCGGTTTCCAGTTCCAGATGCTGCACCGCCCAGGTGTTCATCTCCTCGGTGAAGAACTTGAAGCCGTTGCCGCCGAGCCGCTTGGCCTGGTACATGGCGGCGTCGGCGTTCTTGAGCAGCGGCTCCGGCTGTTCGCCGTTCCGGGGGCAGAGGGCAATGCCAAGGCTGACGGTCACAAAGACCTCGCGCCCGGCCAGGGTGAAGGGCGGGCGCAGGGCCTCGAGGATCTTGGTGGCCGAGACGACGGCGTCGTCTTCCCTGGCCAGCCCCTCCATGACGATGACGAACTCGTCGCCGCCGAGGCGGGCCACGGTGTCGCCCTGGCGCACGCGCTCCGCCAGGCGTTGCGCCACGGCCCTGAGCAGCGAGTCGCCGGCGTTGTGGCCCAGGCTGTCGTTGATCATCTTGAAGCGGTCCAGGTCCATGAGCAGCACCGCCGCCTGACGCCGGCTGCGCTGGCTGTGGGCTGCCGCCTGTTGGATGCGGTCGGTGAGCAGGTTGCGGTTCGCGAGCCCCGTGAGGCCGTCGTAGTTGGCCTGCCGCTCCAGCTCGCGCTCGTAGCGCTTGCGCTCGGTGATGTCGTGCATGATGTGCAGGGAGTAGAGGTGGGCGCCTTCGCCGTCCCGGATCGGGTAGTTGCGGCAGAGGAAGACCTCGCCGCCCTCCAGCGCCAGCTCCTCCGCTTCCTCCGTTTGTGTCTCCATGGCGCGCAGGCAGCTCGCCATCGGGCCGGGCAGTTTCGGAAAGACCTCCCAGTAGGGCCGGCCGAGGACCGCCGCCGGCAGCCCGGCGCGTTCGAGGTAGGCGCGGTTGGCGCGCAGCAGGCGAAGGTCCCGGTCGTGCATGAACATCGGGTCCTGCACCGCGTCGAAGGCGGTGCTCCATTCCCGGTTGGTCTGCTCCACCCGGCGGTACTGTTCCTGCAGTTCCGCGATGTGCTGCGCCTGCATGGCCTGGCGGGCCTCGGCCTCCTCTGCGAGGCGGCGGCGGGAGGCCTCCAGCCGGCCCTCGATCCGGTTGAGGATGAAGGCGAAGAAGGCGAGCAGTGCCAGGCCGATCGCCAGGCTCACCGCGGCCATCTTGTAGATCGCGGCGTGCATATGGGCGAGCCGCTCGCTCATGTCGCGCAGGAGCAGGATCTGGCCCACCTGCCCGCCGGCGGCGTCGGTGAGGGGCAGGAAGACGGCCCGATGCCTCTTGCCGCCCACAGTGGCCTCGAAATCGCCCTTCACGGGGGCGGCGAGCAGGCCGGTGGGGACCCCGCTCAGCGACTCCGCGGCGACCACGTTCATGGGCAGCCTGTCCCAGTCGACGGACCGGTTCAGGACCCTCATGCCCTCTTCCCAGCGCTGCCGATCGAGGCGGCGCTTGTCGAGGGTGATCACGTAGTCCATCCTGAGGCGTCGCGGCAGCTCCTGCAGGATGGCGTCGATCTCCTCGCCCAGTTCGACGTAGCCGATGAGCCGGCCCTCGGCCCGCCAGGGGAAGACATGGCGCAGGGTGAAGGTGCCCAGCGGCCCCAGCTCGGCCCCCCAGGCGGGCTGGCCGGTCGCCTCCGCCGTCAGGGTGGTGTGGCGGTCGATGCGGTCGCCATGGCGCGGCGGCTGGTGCACGCGCAGCAGGTTCACCCTGTTGGCGTCACTGAAGTAGAAGTGGCTGATCCCGTACCGGTCGTGAAGCTGCCGGAACAGGGGGGCCGAAAGCTCGAGCAGGGCCCGCCGGTCGCCGGCGGCCAGCGCGGCCTGCAGATCCGGTCTGGTGACGATGGCATCGAGGACGGCACCGAGCTTGTCGGCCTCCCGCTTCAGGACGGAGTGGTGGGTGCGCTGGAAGGTGCGCAGGTCCCGCTGGAATTCCTCGGCGATGTGCTTGCGCTCCTCCCAGTAGAAGGCGGTTGCATAGGCCCCGAAGAGCAGCAGCAGCGCCGCCGCCAGCGGGGTCAGGACGCGGGTCTTGAGGCTGGTCCGGGCGAGCATCATGAGGACAGCACGGAAGGCCGGCCGTGGGCGGATTCAGGGGACGGCCTCAACGGGCCGTTCGGCCAGGTCCAGGCCCAATCTTCTGCACGATATGCCATGTGTCGCTTCTCCCCGGCCTCAGTTCACACACCCGCCGGTGAGCCTACAGCTGCCGGCAACCCCGCTACCGTCGGCTTGCGCCATCGATCCTAGAAAAAGCAGTTGATCCGCAGATGACGCAGATTTACGCAGATATTTCAAAAAATTAGCCCCTTCCAGCCTGCCACCCATGCGGTGAGTCTGAATATTCCGGCAACCCATTGATGCCCTAAGCCTTTATCTGCGTTCATCGGCGTCATCTGCGGATTCAAGGTTGATGGGAAACAAATCAACTTTACATCCCCTACTCCCTCCGGGAGAGGGTAAGGCATGAGAATCCGAAGTCGGCCCAGATTGCCGCGGCGGCTACGCCGCCTCAATGACAGGCCAGGGCGGATCGCCGCCGTCTGGCGGGCTGTGGCGTCCCATTGAGTGCCGAAGGCATGCGGCAATCCGGACCTATCCAGTGTAGTGCTGCATTCTTGGGTGCACTTATAAGCCTTGAATCCGCACTTCCGTGACCGCATTACTTCCAAAAGGTAGCCCAATGGGATGAAGCGAAGCGCAATCCGGGGAGGGCATGGCTGGGCCCTCATCCCGGATTACGGCCTATCGGCCTGCATCCGGGCTACGAGGTGCCCTCCCCCTGCAAGGGGGAGGGATATTGCGGCGAATGGATAATCTGGCCTCTCTCAAATTTCGAGTGGGTAGCACGGAGAAGATTTCTGGCATTGCGGT
>DYFL01000100.1 GCA_020725195.1 Hydrogenophilus sp. | reverse complement strand
CGGTGCTCACGCCGCCGATCGTCGGCACGTCGTTGGTGCCGGTGATGGTGACGGTCACATCCTGCGTGGCCGAGTCGGCCGTGCCGTCGTTGACTTTGACCGAGTAGGTGATGGTCAGGCTCTGGCCGGCGCGCAGGAAGTCCAGGTTGGCCGCCCCCGGGTCGTAGCTGTAGTTCACCGACAGGCTGCCGCCGTTGGAGGTCTGCACCGCATTGGTCAGGGTGAAGGCACCGCCGGCGATCAGCGCCGCCGCCCCGCTCGGCAGCGTGAAGTCAGCGCCGTCGAGCTTGACCACGGGGCCGCCCACCACCGAGGCGGTCAGGGTGTCGCCCACGTCCGCGTCGCTCACCGTGAAGCTGCCGGTGATCGGCGAGAGGTCCTGCGCCGAGGCATCGCCCAGCTCCAGCACCGCCGCGGGATCGGTCGTGTCAGAGAGCACCGGACCGTCGTTCACCCCGGCGATCTGCACCGTCGCCGTGGCCCAGCTCAGGGTGCCGTTGCCGAGCCGGATCGCGTAGGTGAAGGTATCCGTCAGGAATTCGCCATCGCCCAGGCTTTGCAGTTGTGCCTTGAACGCGTCACTCCAAGAGCTTGAATCGTATGCGACCTTTCCGTCCGCGGTGATCCAGATGCTGGCGCCACCTGCGCTGTAATTCACCGCCCCCACCGCATCCTTGGTCAACAGATCCGCAGAACTGGCGGAGCCTTCGTCCTCGATGCCGTTGTCGAGTGAATAGAGCGTCTTGGCAGCACCGCCGAGGTCGTTTGCCATCACATCCAGATAGACGGTGGTCAACGAGTCCTCGGTAAGGCCGGTATTGGTGAACAGGTCATCCCCCGCCTGCGGCGTGTTGCCGAACGAAACGGTGATTCCCTTGGTGATGGTAGTCATGTCCCTCTCCTTCATCCTTCCCCGAGCAATGGACCGCTCCCCGAGCGGCCCCACTTGCATTCATTTATAGAGGCAGGCCGGAAACCCGGTATTGGACCTTGGTACAGTTCCCATTTTTTTGCAGGGGTTAATCGGCCCATCCGGTCGGGGCTGGCGCGCCGTGTATAATGGCGCTTTATAGCCAGCGTTCGCGATTTCGATGGTGTCTTCCGCCATGTCCCGGCGAATAGCGGGCCAACCATGATCAAACGGTTTCTGCGCAAGGTTTTCGGCAGAAGCGGGCGGGTCAGGGGCCCGCAGATCCTGCCGCTCGATAAGCACGGCATCCGCCGTTCCCAGATCCATCCCTGCGCGCTCAAGGTCACCCGCACCCTCAAGGAGGCGGGCTACGCCGCCTTCGTCGTCGGCGGCGCGGTGCGCGACCTGCTCATCGGGCGCGAGCCCAAGGACTTCGACGTGGCCACCGACGCCACCCCGGATGAGGTGCGCAACGCCTTCCGCCGTGCCCGCATCATCGGCCGCCGCTTCCGCATCGTGCATGTCTACTGCGGCGCCGACGCCATCGAGGTGACCACCTTCCGCGCCAGCGGCGGCGTGCCCGACCTGGACGAGGACCGGGTCACCGACGTGGACGGGCTGATCCTGCGCGACAACGTCTTCGGCAGCCAGGGCGAGGACGCCGCGCGGCGGGACTTCACGGTCAACGCCCTGTATTACGACCCGGAGGCGGAGACGATCTGGGACTGGCACGGCGGCGTGGCGGACGCGCAAAAGAAGATGCTGCGCATCATCGGCGACCCGGAGACCCGCTTCCGCGAGGACCCGGTGCGCATGCTGCGCGCCGCCCGCTTCGCCGCGAAGCTGGACTTCCGCATCGCGCCGGAGACCCGTGCGCCCATCGCCGGCCTGGCGCCGCTGCTCGAGCGCATCCCGGCCGCGCGGCTCTTCGACGAGATGATCAAGCTGCTGCTCTCGGGCCATGCCGAGCGCGGCGTGCACCAGCTGCGCGCCGAGGGACTGCACCACGGCATCCTGCCCATGCTCGATGCCATCCTCGACGATCCCGTGCGCCAGCCCTTCCTGCATGCGGCGCTGCACGACACCGACGCGCGGGTGCGCAACGAGCAGTCGGCCTCGCCGGCCTTCCTGCTCGCCTGCCTGCTCTGGTTCGACCTGAACCGGTCCTGGGCGCGGCTCAGGGAAGCCGGCGAGGCCGCCCAGGCGGCCCTCTTCGCCGCCATGGACGAGACCCTGGAGCGCCAGCGCGAGAGCCTCGCCTTCCCCCGGCGCTTCGACGGCACGATCAAGGAGATCTGGGGCCTGCAGCCGCGCTACGAGCAGAGGAGCGGGGCCCGCCCCTACCGCCTGCTCAGCCATCCGCGCTTCCGCGCCGGCTACGACTTCCTCCTGATCCGCGCCAGGGGGGGAGATGCCCCCCAGGAACTCGCCGACTGGTGGACCCGCTTCCAGGATGCCGGCGAGGCCGAGCGCGCGGCCATGCTGCAGCCCGCCAGGGCCGGCGAAGGCCGGCGCCGCAAGCCCCGCCGCCGCGCCCGCAAGGCCGCCGAGGCAGGGGCCGCCCTTGACTAGCGCCGTCACCGCCTACGTCGCCCTGGGCGCCAACCTGGACGACCCCGTGGCCCAGGTCGAGCGCGCCTTTCCGGAGCTGGCCGGCCTGCCCGGGACCCGGCTCGTCGCCCGCTCCTCGCTCTACCTCTCCCAGCCGGTGGGCTACACCGCGCAGCCGGACTTCATCAATGCGGTGGCGCAGCTGGAGACCGGCCTGCCGCCCCGGGCCCTGCTCGACGCGCTGCTGGAGATCGAGCACCGGCACGGCCGGCTGCGCGACTTCCGCAATGCGCCGCGCACCCTGGACCTGGATCTCCTGCTCTACAACGGCCTGGTCATGCACGAGCCCGGCCTGAGCCTGCCCCACCCGCGCATGCACGAACGGGCCTTCGTCCTGGCGCCGTTGGCCGAGATCGCGCCGGAGTGCCTGATCCCGGGCCGCGGCCCGGCGCGGGAGTGCCTGGCCGGGATGGCGGTGTCGGGGCTGGAGAGGCTGTCCGCCCTTGCGCCGACCGCGATCCCTCTCCCCGAGGGAGGAGGGGAAGACGCGCCGCTGACGCGACTCTCCCGTTGATGCCCCTCGATCGCTTCCGCTACGTCGTGGTCGAGGGCCCCATCGGCGCGGGCAAGACCAGCCTCGCGCGCAGGCTCTCGAACCTGCTCGGCGCGCGGTCCGTGCTCGAGGCGGCCGAGGCGAACCCCTTCCTGCCCCGCTTCTACGAGGACCGCAGGCGCCATGCCCTGGCGGCGCAGATCTTCTTCCTGCTCGCCCGCGCCGAGCAGGCGCGCCACCTCGCCCAGGGCGACCTCTTCGCCGGCGCCACGGTGTCCGACTACCTCCTGGACAAGGACATGCTCTTCGCCCGGCTCAACCTGGACGAGGCCGAGTTCCGTCTCTACCGGAAGCTCTACGACGACCTGCGGCCCCAGGCGCCCGACCCCGATCTCGTGATCTACCTGCAGGCCTCGCCCCCCACCCTGCTCGACCGGGTGCGCCGGCGCGGCATCGCCTACGAGCGCGGCATCGCGGAGCCCTACCTCGCGGAGCTCGCCCGCCTGTATGCGGAATTCTTCTATCATTACGATGCCGCGCCGCTCCTGATCGTCAACAGCGAGCACCTCAACTTCGCCGACCGCGACGAGGACTTCGCGCTGCTGGTCGAGCGCATCGGCGAGATGCGCGGCGCGCGGGAATTCTTCAACCGGGGGGCCTGATGTTCTTGCCGCAACTGCTTGCCAAGGTGGAAAAGGGCGAAAAGCTGGCCGCGCTCACCTGCTACGACGCCGGCTTCGCCCGCCTGCTCGCCGGGGCCGGGGTGGACATCCTGCTGGTGGGCGACTCCCTGGGCATGACCGTGCAGGGCCACGCCACCACCCTCGCCGTGACCCTCGACGACATGGCCTACCACACCGAGGCCGTGGCGCGGGGGGCGACGGAGGCCGGCGCCTTCATCCTCGCGGACCTGCCCTTCGGCGCATACCAGGAGGGCCCCGCCCAGGCCTTCGCCTCGGCGGCCCGGCTGCTCGCCGCCGGCGCCAACATGGTCAAGCTGGAGGGCGGCGCCGTCATGGTCGAGACGGTGGCCTTCCTCGCCGCAAGGGGCGTGCCCGTCTGCGCCCACCTGGGCCTGCTGCCCCAGTCGGTCAACCTCACCGGCTACCGGGCCCAGGCCAGGGAAAACAAGGCGGCGGAACGGCTCCTGAAGGACGCCCTCGCCCTGGAGGCGGCCGGCGCCCGGATGCTGGTCCTGGAAGCCATCCCCGCTCGGCTGGCGGCCGAGGTCACCCGCAACCTCGCCATTCCCACCATCGGCATCGGCGCCGGGCCGGATTGCGACGGCCAGGTGCTGGTGCTCCACGACGTGCTGGGCCTGACGGCCAAGCCGCCGCGCTTCGCCAAGGATTTCATGCAGGCGGCCGGCGGACTGGAGGCGGCCATCCGGGCCTATGTGGAGGCCGTGAAGCACGGCGACTTCCCCGCCCCGATCCACGGTTTCTGAGATGCGGCTGATCCACACGGTGGCCGAGCTGCGCGCAGCCCTGGCCGGCGAGCACCAAACCGCCCTGGTGCCCACCATGGGCAATCTGCACGAGGGCCATATCGCCCTGGTCGGGCAGGCAAGACAGGCCGGCCGGCCCGCGGTGGCGAGCCTCTTCGTCAATCCGCTCCAGTTCGGCGCCGGTGAGGACTTCGAGCGCTACCCCCGCACCCTCGCGGCCGACTGCGAGCGGCTCGACGCCGCAGGCACGGACATCGTCTTCGCCCCCGGCCTGGCCGAGATGTACCCGGAGCCCCAGACCTACCAGGTCCTGCCGCCCTTGGCCGACGCGCTCTGCGGCGAGACCCGGCCGGGGCACTTCCAGGGCGTGGCCACGGTGGTGCTCAAACTCTTCAACATGGTCCGGCCCCGCTATTCAGTGTTTGGGAAGAAGGACTACCAGCAGCTCTTCATCCTCAAGGGCATGGTGCGCCAGTTCAACCTGCCCATCGAGGTCCTGGCGGGCGAGACGGTGCGGGCCGAGGACGGCCTGGCGCTCTCCTCCCGCAACGGCTACCTCTCGGCCCGGGAGCGGGCCGAGGCCCCGCGCCTGTATGCCGTGCTCGAGGCCGCGGCGGCCCGCATCGCCGCGGGCGAACGGGACTGGAGGGGCCTGGAGGCGGCCGCCCGGGCCGAGCTCGAGGCCCGCGGCTGGACGGTGGACTATGTCTCGGTGCGCAGCCAGGCCAGCCTGCTCGCGCCAGGGCCCGACGAGACCGCCCTGGTGGTGCTCGCCGCGGCCCGCCTGGGCGGCACCCGCCTCATCGACAACATCGAGGTCCGGACGGGCCTTGGGGTATAATTCGGATCTTTCCGTTTCCCATCAAGGTCTTGCCGCCATGCAACGCACCATGCTCAAGTCCAAGCTGCACCGGGTGCGCGTGACCGCATCGGAGCTCGGCTATGAGGGTTCCTGCGCCATCGACGAGGCGCTGCTGGAGGCGGCGGACATCCGCGAGTACGAGCAGATCGACATCTACAACGTCAACAACGGCGAGCGCTTCACCACCTACGCCATCCGGGGCACCCGGGGCAGCGGCATGATCTCGGTCAACGGCGCCGCGGCGCGCAAGGCCGCCGTGGGCGACATCCTCATCATCGCCACCTACTCCGCCTACACCGAGCTGGAACTGAGCAACTACCAGCCCAGGCTGGTGTACGTGGACGAGCGGAACCGCATCAAGCGCATCGGCAGCACCATCCCCGCCCAGGCCGCCTGAGAGCTTTTGAATAAACCTAGAAAAAGCAGTTGATCCGCAGACGGCCAGGGCCGAGCGCGGACGGGCAGGGCGGCTGCTCGCGGCCGCCGGGGGTTAAGGCGGATGCAAACCATCCGCCCTACGGCTTGGGCGCCTCGCGTTTCAGGCCCGGCACCGCCCCATCCAGCCTAGCCCAGTCGAATCGGGGGCCTGGATCGGTCTTGCGTCCCGGCGCGATGTCCGAGTGTCCCGCCACCCCGGCCAGCGTCGGATAGGCCGCCCGCAGGGCCCGCGCCAGGTCGATCAGGCGGGCGTACTGGGCCTCGGTATAAGGCCTGTCGTCCGTGCCCTCGAGCTCGACGCCGATGGAAAAGTCGTTGCAGCGCTCCCGCCCGCTCCAGCTGGAGACGCCCGCGTGCCAGGCCCGCCTGCCGCAGGGCACGAACTGGAGGAGCTCGCCGTCGCGGCGGATGAAGAAGTGGGCCGAGACCCTGAGCTCCCCGATGGTCGCGTAATAGGGATGCGCGCCCGGATCGAGGCGGTTGGTGAAGAGCTCGACCACCCCCTCGCCGCCGAACTCCCCCGGCGGCAGGCTGATGTTGTGCACCACCAGCAGACTCGGCACTTCGCCCCCGGGGCGGTCGTCGCAGTTGGGCGAGGGGATGCGGCGGGCCCCCGAAAACCAGCCCTCGGCATCGACGGCCGCGGCCCCCATCTAGGGCTCCTCCTGCGCAGGCCGCGCCAAGGCGTCCCCGATCGCCTCGGCGAGGCGCACCGGCGTGAGCTCGCAGTCGAGGCGGGCGTGATAGCGGCCCGCCCTGAACAGGAACAGCGCCGGCAGATGAAACACCTCGTATTGCCGCGCCAGGCCGGTGCTCCGCTGCACATCCACCCTGAACAGGCGGATCACGGGCGCGGCCGCCTCGGGCAGGAGCCGCTCCGCCCGGCGGCAGCTGCCGCAGCC
>DYFL01000099.1 GCA_020725195.1 Hydrogenophilus sp. | reverse complement strand
GTGTTCTTCGGCTCGGGCATCAACAACTTCGGCGTGCGCGAGATCCTGCAGGCCCTGGTGGAATGGGCGCCGCCGCCCCAGCCGCGCGACGGCGGCGCCAGGATGGTGGAGCCCGCCGAGGCCCCCTTCAGCGGCTTCGTGTTCAAGATCCAGGCCAACATGGACCCCAAGCACCGCGACCGCATCGCCTTCTTCCGCGTCTGCTCGGGCCGCTACAGCTCCGGCATGAAGGTGCAGCACCAGCGTTTGCAGCGCGAGATGAAGCTCGCCAACGCCCTCACCTTCATGGCCAACGAGCGGGTGCTCATGGAGGACGCCGTGGCCGGCGACATCATCGGCATCCACAACCACGGCCAGCTGCAGATCGGCGACACCTTGACCTCCGGCGAGGCGCTGCACTTCAAGGGCATCCCCTACTTCGCCCCCGAGATGTTCCGCACCGCCCGCGCCCGCGACCCGCTCAAGTCCAAGCAGCTGCAGAAGGGCCTGAAGGAGCTGGGCGAGGAAGGCGCCATCCAGGTCTTCGAGACCCTGGCCGGCGGCGCCCTGCTGCTGGGCGCCGTGGGCCAGCTGCAGTTCGAGGTGGTGGCGAGCCGCCTGGCCGCCGAATACAAGGTCGACGCCGTGTACGAGGGCGCCGACATCCACACCGCGCGCTGGCTCACCTTCCCCGACGAGGCCGCCCGCCGCCAGTTCGAGCGCGACCAGGCGGTGCGCATGGCCCGCGACGTCGACGGCAACCCGGTGTACCTCGCCACCAACCGCTACAACCTGGAGCTCCTGATGGAGAAGTGGCCCAAGGTGCGGTTCCACGCCACGCGGGAGCACGGCCAGCGCCTCGACTGAGCCGGGCGCCGGCTGCCCCGGCCCCAGGCAGCGGTTTCCGCACCGAACGGAAGCCGGCCCGGGAGCCGAGACGACCGCCCGGACCGCCGCGCGGCTTGTCTTCCAGGACCGCCGGGTCTTATTATTGACGGCCCCAGCCGCGGACCCGGGCCAGGCCCGGAACGGCGCCGAAAATCAGAATCTGTCCAACGCCATGCACCCGCCGAAAGGCACCCTGCAGGAAGGCATCGCCCGCCAGCGCGAGGCCCTGAAGACCATGCTGCGCACGCCCCTGGCCCGCGCCGCGGCCGGCTGCGGCCGGGCCTGGGGGGATCGCGCCGGCATGAACGCTGCATTGATCAAGGTGATCAAGACCCTGCCCGCCTGCAAGTTCATGTACGCCCTGGACACCGACGCCGTGCAGGTGAGCGACAACGTGAGCCGGGAAGGCCTGATCGAGAGCGACTACGGCCGCGACCGCTCCGACCGGCCCTACATGCGCGAGGCCGTGCCCAGCCAGGACTTCCTGCTCTCCCGGGCCTACATCAGCATGCGCGCCAAGCGCCCCTCGCTCACCGCCATCCAGATCGTGCGCGGCGCCACGGGCCGGGCCCTGGGCTTCGTCGGCGCGGACTTCGACCTGCGGGACCTGCCCATCACCCGCGAGCTCTACGAGGAGCCCAAGTACTGGCGCCAGATCAGGGGCGACCCCGCCATCCGCGGCACCGTCTTCCACCAGACCCGCTCCGACAGCGTCATGGACCAGAACATCGACACCGTGCTCGGGGTCATGGAGGAGCTGATCGTGGAGCACGGCGTCTTCCACGGCAAGCTGCACTTCTCCAGCAGCCGCGCCACCATCTGGCTGGTGGACGACCCCTACAACTACCGGCTGCTCGACATCGAGGCCCTGACCGACCCGGACATCTGCCTCACCCTGCCGCGGCGCCCCTACCCCGACAAGGCCGTGGTCCCGCCCGGGAAGGTCCGCGTGGTGCTCGACACCTTCAGGGCCCTGCGCTTCATGGACGAGATGTTCTACCTGCGCGCCGGCTCGCTGAACATCTTCAACGGCATGGTCTCGCTCACCTTCTCCTGCGACGGCGCCCACTACCTGCCCTGCGACGACTTCCTCACCAAGGGCATCGACTTCTGGGTGAGCGGCGGGGGATTGATGCAGGCGTAAGGCCGAATTCCATCGGGCGTGGCGTGACTTCCCTATGCCCGGCTCGGGAGTAAGATGCATACAATCCACCCTCGAGCCCGCCCTCGATGATCAACCCCGCGCTCAAGCTACCCAGGAAAGACTTGGCTGCCTTCTGCAAGCGGCACGGCATACGCGCACTCTCGCTTTTCGGTTCGGCCACGCGCGCGGATTTCACGGCAGACAGCGATGTGGATGTGTTGCTCGAATTTGAAGCGGATACGCACTACAGCCTATTCGACATGGTCGACCTGAAGGAGGAGCTGGCGCATATCTTCGGGCGCCCCGTGGATGTCACGACGCCGGAAATCTTCCGCAACCCGTATCGGCGCGAGGCGATCATGAAGGACCTTGAGCGGGTTTATGTCGCCTGAGAACCGCGACCCCGCCTACCTTTGGGACATGATCGATGCTGCTGAACGGGCCAGGCAGACCGTTGCCGGTATCACCCTGGAACAGTTCTCTGAGGACGAAATACGAAAGCTGGCCCTTGAACGCGCATTGGAAATCATCGGTGAAGCAGCACGGCGGCTCAGTCAGTCTTTTCAGGACGCTCATCCAGAGGTGCCCTGGCGACAGGTCATCGGCCAGCGCAACATCCTTGCCCATGAATATGGCCGCATCGACCATGCCCAGCTCTTCCATACCGCAACGAAAGACCTGCCTCCCTTGATCGAGAACCTGCGCAGGCTCCTGCCGCCGCTGCAGAAGTAAGCCTCACTCTCAGACCAGCATCGGCAGCACGAACACCAGCGAGATGTTCGCCAGCCCCAGCGCGAGGTTGGTGCCCACCAGCTGCCGGATCAGGTTCAGCGCCGCGCCGCCCGCCTTCCAGTCCTCCGCCGCCACCGCCTGCCCGAGGCGGCGGTAGGGCGCGAAGTAGAGGTAGGCGTAGATCGCCGCCATGAGGTAGCCGATGCCCAGCATCACGTGCACGTGCATGGGCACCAGCCCCATGCCGCCCCACTGCTGGATGATGGCGTGGCCGCTCGCCAGGAGCAGCGCCACCGCCACCCACACCCAGGGGAAGAAGCGCCCGAACACCCCGTTCCACAGCCGCAGGCGCTGCGGCGGCTCCAGCTGGGCCGCGGCCACCGGGCGCAGCACCAGGTACGCGAAGAACATGCCGCCCACCCAGACCACCGTGGCCAGCACATGCAGGAGATAGAGCAGTTTCATGGAGGGTCCCTTTTCCCGGTTCGAGGCCCTGAACTTTAGCAGGCCGCCGGCCATGTGCCTCCCTCGACGGGGAAAGGGGTGGCCGGCTTGAGCGGACGCGCGGCTGAAGAAGCCCCATCGCCGCCGCCCCCATACCAACTGCCCCTGCGCGGGTTTGACCTGCCGCCGCGGCTGGCATACAAGTAAGTAAACGCCAACGAAACCGCCGCCCCACAACCGGCACCCACAGGGACATGATCACACGCCCCACCCGCTTCTCCCTCATCGCCGCCGCCGGCGCCCTGGCCGTGGTCATGGTCTTCAAGCTCGCGACCCCGGAGCTCCCCATCGGCGAGGCCGTCTACATGCTTGCCGGCCTGGTGGGCGTGGTCCTGGCGGGGCTGGCCGACTGGCTCCTGGAGCGCCTGGCGCGCAAGGCGAAGGCCGGGCCATGATGCCGACCCGCCCGCTCGCCGCCCTGCTCTGCGCCCTGCTCCTGGCGCCGGCGCTGCCCCGGGCCGAGACCGCGGCCGACCTGGAGCGCCCGCCCCCCAGCCCCCCGGCCGAGGTGCTCGACGCCTACGAAGCCGCCCGCATCAGGGAAGGGCAGGCCGAGGCCGCCCTGCAGGGGCTGCGCCGGCTGGACACCGCCGCCTGGGACCTCAGCTTCGCCGCCCGCCGCCAGGCCCGGGCCCTGGATGCCCTCCGGGACACGGTCGACGGCCGCAAGGAAGGCCTGGAGCGCGCCGTCCGGCTCGCCCGCGAGGCCCAGGCGGCCAAAGTGACGGCCCTGGCAGCCCTGCCCCGTCACCTGCAGGCCGCCACCGTGGCGCGCCAGGCCGCCGCCCGCTACGCCGCCGCCGGCGACGCCGACCGCGTCGAGCTCGCCCAGGCCGCCGATGCCGCGGCGGAGGCGCGCGGCCAGGCCCGCGCCGAGGCCGACCAGGCCGTGCGCACCGCGGCCGAGCGCACCGACGCCCTGCGCAGCGCCCTGGGGGCCATCGCCCAACGCAGCACAAACCTCGGCAAGGAGCTGGCCGAGGCCCGCAAGACCGCCGACAACCTCGCCCAGAAGTCCGCCGCACTGGAAGAGGCCATGCGCGCCGCCGCCGCCAAGGTCCGGCTCCCCGAGGGGCTGAAGCCCGCCGCCGAGGAGGCCGCCTGGACCGCCACGCAGCTCTACGAGGCCGCCTCGCTCCTGCCCACGCGCCTGCGGCTGCAGCGCGACCTCGGCGACGACCTGAACCGCGCCCGCGAGCGCGAGCCCGCCGGCGCCCGGCCCCTCGAGGCCTACCGCCGGGGCGTCCTGCAGGCCGTCGTCGAGGCCGACGCCACGGCCTACCTGGCCGCGCTGCACGAGGCGGGCTTCAGGACCTGCCTGCCCCAACCGGCCTGCCGCGCCGAGCTGGACGCCGCGCTCGCCACGGCGCAGGCCCTGCGCTCCCAGGCCCTGCGCGAGGCCGAGGCCCTCGCCGCCCCCGCCGCCGGGCTCGTCGGCGTCACCGAACCCACCCTGCGCCTGGTCGAGGCCCTGGCCGCCCCCGCCGCCGAGGACCAGCCCCTGCTGCAGGCGGCCGCCGCCGAGGCCGAGGCCCTCCAGCCCAAGGCCGAGGCGCTGCGCGCGGCCGTCCGGGCCGCCGTCGATGAGGCCCGCCGTGAATACGCCGACGCCAGGGCCGCCGCCGAGGCCGCCCACCTCGCCGCCTTCGGCCACCCCCGCGCGGCCCTGGCCGACGGCCTGCCCGAACCCGCCATGGCCGCCCCGGACTACGACAGGACGCCCGCACCCAAGATGGCCGCCCCCGCCTTCGACGTCGAGGCCCACGCCTGGGAGTTCTTCACCGCCAGCCAGGGCGAATCCAGGGGCTACGGCGCCTACACCTACGTGCTCTACAGCCATCGCAAGGGCTTCATGACCGCGGAGCAGAGGCACCGCCTCCAGGCCCTGCTCGACGCCATCGTCGCCCGCACCCCGCACCGCAGCGAAACCCCCGTCAGGCCCGAGAAGCTCAACCTCTTCTGCATACCCGGCAAGGCCGACCTGCTGCCCGGGCCGGACCTGCCGGACGACGCGCCCGGCAGCGGCAGCGCCCGGGTCTTCGACAACTACGACTCCAGCCTCGCCCTCGCCTACCTGGGCACCGCCGGCAACGGCGCCGTGCAGAGCCGCGAAATCCTGCGCCAGATCCAATCGCCCGGCCCCTTCCTGCTCACCACCCTCAAGCCCCTGGCCGAGCTCAGGACCTATTCGCCCATGCTCTTCGTCGACCTGTCGCGCTTCCACCCCGACACCTTCCCCGAGATCGTGCGCAGCTACAAAGCCGCCCTGGTCGAAAACCCGCCCAAGGAGCAGGCCGCCTGGGAGCCCTCGCGCCTCAAATGGGCCGTGCTCGCCGCCTACGACGCGGCCACCCACCTCGCCGGCGTCAAGGCCGGCATCCTGGGCTGGCTCAAGACCGGCGAAGACAAGCCGACCAAGACCGCGCTGCGCTGACCCCCCGCGTTGCAAAGCTCCCGTCACGGGCTAGCCTGATAGTCCACAAGCCAGGCACCCACGGAGGCCACCCCATGACCACCCACGAAGAACTCCACGCCACCATCCGCGACATGGTCCAGCGCGGCCGAGGCATCCTCGCCGCCGACGAGAGCACCCCCACCATCACCAAGCGCTTCGCGGCCGTGGGCATCGAAAGCAACGAGGAGACCCGCCGCGCCTACCGGCAGCTGCTGCTCTCCACCCCCGGCATCGGCGAGTTCATCTCCGGCGTCATCCTGTTCGAGGAGACCCTGGCCCAGAAGGCCGACGACGGCACGCCGCTGGTGGAAATCGCCCGCCGCGCCGGCATCGTCCCCGGCATCAAGGTGGACAAGGGCCTGGCCGCCCTCGCCCACGCCCCCGGCGACAAGGTCACCCAGGGGCTGGACGGCTTGGCCGAACGCCTGGCCGGCTACAAGGCGCAGGGCGCGCGCTTCGCCAAGTGGCGCGCCGTCTCCCCCATCGGCCCGGCCAACCCCACGCCGCTGGGCATCCAGACCAACGCCGAGGTCCTGGCCCGCTACGCCGCCGTCTGCCAGGAGGCCGGCATCGTCCCCATCGTCGAGCCCGAGGTGCTGATCGACGGCGACCACGACATCGCCCAGGCCGAGGCCGTCACCGAGGCCGTGCAGAACGAGGTCTTCGCCGCCTTGAAGCGCCACCGCGTCGAGCTCGAAGCCATGATCCTCAAGCCCAGCATGGTCGTGCCCGGCAAGGCCCACCCCGTGAAGGCGAGCCCCGAGGAAGTCGCCCAGCGCACCGTGCGCATCCTGCGCCGCACCGTCCCCGCCGCCGTGCCCTCCATCAACTTCCTCTCCGGCGGCCAGACCCCCGAGGAGGCCACCGCCAACCTCAACGCCATGAACGACGGCTACCCCCACCTGCCCTGGCAGCTCTCCTTCTCCTACGCCCGGGCGCTGCAGGAGCCGCCCATGGCCACCTGGAAGGGCCGGCCCGAGAACGCCGCCGCCGCCCAGGCCGCCTTCCTGCACCGGGCAAGGCTCAACGGCCTGGCGCAGCGCGGGGGGTATGTGGCGGCGATGGAGAAGACGGGTTGAGTGCGGCGCGCCCCGCACCGCCGACGCTGTCATTGCCCCACAAGGGGACTCCGATCCGCCATGGTCTAAAAGAGCCGGCTCCGCAAAACTGGACAGGCGGATAAGTGCTAGCCTTGCTTCGACAACTGGCCGCGCGAG
>DYFL01000098.1 GCA_020725195.1 Hydrogenophilus sp. | reverse complement strand
ATCGTCCCCACGTTCACGTGCGGCTTCGTCCGCTCAAACTTTTCCTTGGCCATGATTCAGCACCTCACTTCTTGTTGATAACGGCTTCCGCGACGTTCTTGGGCGCCTCGGAGTAATGCTTGAATTCCATGGTGTAGGTGGCGCGGCCCTGGGTCAGCGAGCGCAGCACCGTGGAATAGCCGAACATCTCGGCCAGAGGCACCTCGGCCTTGATCGCCTTGCCGCCGGGCAGGTCTTCCATGCCCTGGATCATGCCGCGGCGGGAGGACAGGTCGCCCATGACGTCGCCCATGTAGTCCTCTGGGGTCTCGACCTCGACGGCCATCATGGGCTCGAGCAGCACCGGGCTGGCCTTGCGCATGCCCTCCTTGAAGGCCATGCTGGCGGCCATCTTGAAGGCCTGCTCGGAGGAGTCCACCTCGTGGTAGGAGCCGTCGAACAGGGTGACCTTCACGTCCTCGACCGGAAAGCCGGCCAGCACGCCGTTGGGCAGCGAATCCTTCAGGCCCTTGTCGACCGCGGGGATGTACTCGCGGGGCACCGAGCCGCCCTTGATGGCGTCGACGAACTCGTAGCCCTTGCCGGCCTCGTTCGGCTCCATCTTGATCCAGACGTGGCCGTACTGGCCCTTGCCGCCGGACTGCTTGACGAACTTGCCCTCGACCTCGACGGCCTTGCGGATGGCCTCGCGGTAGGCCACCTGGGGGGCGCCCACGTTGGCCTCGACGTTGAACTCGCGGCGCATGCGGTCGACGATGATCTCCAGGTGCAGCTCGCCCATGCCGGAGATGATGGTCTGGCCGGACTCCTCGTCGGTGCGCACGCGGAAGGAGGGATCCTCCTGGGCCAGGCGGTTGAGCGCGAGGCCCATCTTCTCCTGGTCGGCCTTGGTCTTGGGCTCGACGGCCACATGGATCACGGGCTCGGGGAACTCCATGCGCTCGAGGATGATGGGCTTGTCCAGGGCGCACAGGGTGTCGCCGGTGATCGCCTCCTTCAGCCCCACGGCGGCGGCGATGTCGCCGGCGCGCACTTCCTTGATCTCCTGGCGCTCGTTGGCGTGCATCTGCAGGATGCGGCCCAGGCGCTCCTTCTTGCCCTTGACCGCGTTGTAGATGGTGTCGCCGGAGTTCACCACGCCGGAATAGACCCGGAAGAAGGTGAGCTGGCCGACGTAGGGGTCGGTCATGATCTTGAAGGCCAGCGCGGAGAAGGGCTCGTCATCCGAGGCCCGGCGCACGTCGAGCTCGCCGTTTTCCTTCTCGCCCTGCACGGGGGGGATGTCCACCGGGGAGGGCATGAACTCGATGACGGCATCGAGCATGCGCTGCACGCCCTTGTTCTTGAAGGCGGTGCCGCACAGCATGGGCTGGATCTCGCCGGCGATGGTGCGGGTGCGAAGACCGGCCTTGATCTCGGCCTCGGACAGGTCGCCCTCCTCCAGGTACTTGTTCATCAGCTCCTCGGAGGACTCGGCGGCGGACTCCACCAGCTTCTCGTGCCATTCCTGGGCCTCGCCCTGGAGCTCTGCGGGGATGTCGCGGTATTCGAACTTCATGCCCTGCGAGGCCTCGTCCCAGTAGACCGCCTTCATCTTGACCAGGTCCACCACGCCGACGAAGGTCTCCTCGGCGCCGATGGGAATCACGACAGGCACGGGATTGGCCTTCAGGCGCGAGCGCATCTGCTCGTAGACCTTGAAGAAGTTGGCGCCCTGGCGGTCCATCTTGTTCACGAAGGCCAGGCGCGGCACGCCGTACTTGTTGGCCTGGCGCCACACGGTCTCGGACTGGGGCTGCACGCCGCCCACGGCGCAGTACACCATGCAGGCGCCGTCGAGCACGCGCATGGATCGCTCCACTTCGATCGTGAAGTCCACGTGCCCGGGGGTGTCGATGATGTTGATGCGGTGCTCGGGGAAGGTCTGGTCCATGCCCTTCCAGAAGCAGGTCGTCGCCGCGGAGGTGATGGTGATGCCGCGCTCCTGTTCCTGCTCCATCCAGTCCATGGTCGCGGCGCCGTCATGCACCTCGCCGATCTTGTGCGACACGCCGGTGTAAAAGAGGATGCGCTCGGTCGTGGTGGTCTTGCCGGCGTCGATGTGCGCGGAGATGCCGATGTTTCGGTAGCGCTCGATAGGGGTTTTGCGTGCCACTTTGCCAGATCCTCAAACTCAGAAGCGGAAATGCGAGAAGGCCTTGTTCGCCTCGGCCATGCGGTGCACTTCCTCGCGCTTCTTCATGGCGCCGCCGCGGCCTTCGGCCGCATCGAGCAGCTCGCCCGCCAGGCGCGCGCCCATGGACTTCTCGCCGCGCTTGCGCGCCGCGTCCTTGAGCCAGCGCATGGCCAGGGCCAGACGCCTGGACGGGCGCACCTCGACCGGGACCTGGTAGTTGGCGCCGCCCACGCGGCGGCTCTTCACCTCGACCACGGGCTTGATGTTGCCCAAGGCCTGGGAGAAGACCTCGAGCGGATTCTTGCCGCTCTTCTTCTCGATCTGGCCGAATGCGCCATAAACGATGCGCTCGGCGACGGACTTCTTGCCGCTGTGCATGACCACGTTCATGAACTTGGCCACTTCCTGGTTGCCGTACTTGGGATCCGGCAGGATCTCGCGCTTGGGGACTTCACGACGTCTTGGCATAGCTCTACCCTCAATTCACCGTCAGGCCGCTTTCGGGCGCTTGGCGCCGTACTTGGAGCGACTCTGCTTCCGATCCTTCACACCCGCGGTATCCAGGCTGCCGCGCACGATGTGGTAGCGCACGCCCGGCAGGTCCTTGACCCGGCCGCCGCGCACCAGCACCACGGAGTGCTCCTGCAGGTTGTGGCCCTCGCCACCGATGTAGCCGATGATCTCGAAGCCGTTGGACAGCCGCACCTTGGCCACCTTCCTCAGCGCCGAGTTCGGCTTCTTCGGGGTGGTGGTGTACACGCGGGTACACACGCCACGCTTCTGCGGGCAATTCTCCATTGCCGGCACTTTGCTCTTTTCCAGCGGGGCCTTACGCGCCTTCCGCACGAGTTGGTTAATGGTTGGCATTTGCAGCGCCTTCTTGAAAGATCAGCTTCAGAAATTCCGTATGCCGGACAAACGGCCCGCAAGTCGCCTCACGGGCCGCCGGAAAAAGACCGCAGATTCTATGGGGGCAGGCAGGTCCTGTCAAGCCTCCGGACCGCCGGTTTCTTCGCCTACCGCCTCCTCGGCCTCGACCGTGCCCTCCACGGCCTCCGTCGCCGCCTGCTGGCGGCGGGTGCGGTGGTGGGCCAGGCCGGTGCCCGCCGGGATCAGGCGGCCGACGATGACGTTCTCCTTGAGGCCGCGCAGGTCGTCCTTCTTGGCCATGATGGCCGCCTCGGTCAGCACCCGCGTGGTCTCCTGGAAGGAGGCGGCGGAGATGAAGGAATCGGTCGAAAGCGAGGCCTTGGTGATGCCGAGCAGCACGTCCTCGTGGGTGGCGGGGTTCTTGCCCTCGGCCGCCAGGCGGTCGTTCTCCTCCAGGAGATCGGAGCGTTCCACCTGCTCGCCAGGGATGAAACGCGAGTCGCCGGCGTCGGCCACATTCACGCGGCGCAGCATCTGGCGCACCACGACCTCGATGTGCTTGTCGTTGATCTTCACGCCCTGCAGCCGGTAGACGTCCTGCACCTCGTTGATGATGTAGCGGGCCAGCGCCTCGACGCCCTGCAGGCGCAGGATGTCGTGCGGATCGGCCGGGCCGTCGACGATGGGCTCGCCCTTCTGCACCACCTGGCCGTCGTGCACGGTGACGTGCTTGTCCTTCGGGATCAGGTACTCGTGGGCCACGCCGTCCAGGTCGGTGAGCACCAGGCGTTGCTTGCCCTTGGTCTCCTTGCCGAAGGAGACGGTGCCGGTGATCTCGGCCAGCATGCCGGCGTCCTTCGGGCTGCGCGCCTCGAAGAGCTCGGCCACGCGCGGCAGGCCGCCGGTGATGTCGCGGGTCTTGGTGGTTTCCAGCGGGATCCGTGCCAGCACGTCGCCGACGTTCACCTCCTGGCCGTCCTTCACCGTAATGAGCGAGCCGATCTGGAAGGTGATGCTCACCGGGTGGTCTGTGCCGGCGGCCTTCACCTCCTGGCCATCCGGGCCGAGGAGCTTGACCAGCGGGCGCAGGCCCTTGCCGACGATGGCGCCCCGCCGCTTGGAATCGATCACGATGAGGGTGGAAAGCCCGGTCACCTCGTCGATCTGCTTGGCGACGGTGACGCCCTCCTCCACGTTCTCGAACTTCACCCGGCCGGCGTACTCGGTGATGATGGGGCGGGTGTGCGGGTCCCAGGTGGCGAGCGCGGTGCCCGCCTTGACGGCGCCGCCGTCCTTGGCCGACAGGGTCGCGCCGTAGGGCACCTTGTGGCGCTCGCGCTCGCGGCCCATGTCGTCGACGATCAGCACCTCGCCGTTGCGGGAGATCACGACCTGCTCGCCGCGCACGTTGGTGACGTAGCGCATGGTCGGGCCGAAGCGCGCCGTGCCGGCGGACTTGCACTCCACCTGGCTCGCGGCGGCCGCGCGGGAGGCCGCGCCGCCGATGTGGAAGGTCCGCATGGTGAGCTGCGTGCCGGGCTCGCCGATGGACTGGGCGGCGATCACACCCACGGCCTCGCCGGAGTTGATCAGGTGGCCGCGGCCCAGGTCGCGGCCGTAGCACTTGGCGCACAGGCCCCAGCGCGTGTCGCAGGTGAGCGGCGTGCGCACCTTGACCTCGTCGATGCCGAGCTCCTCGATCAGGTCCACGCGGTCCTCGTCCAGCAGGTCGCCGGCGTCGATCACGGTCTCGCCGGTGTCGGGGTGGACGACGTCGGCGGCGGTCACGCGGCCCAGGATGCGCTCGCGCAGCGGCTCGATGACGTCGCCGCCCTCGACCAGGGCCTTCATGGCCATGCCGTTGCGGGTGCCGCAATCCGTCTCGGTGATCACCAGGTCCTGGGTCACGTCCACCAGGCGGCGGGTGAGGTAGCCGGAGTTCGCGGTCTTCAGCGCCGTGTCCGCGAGGCCCTTGCGGGCGCCGTGGGTGGAGATGAAGTACTGCAGCACGTTGAGGCCCTCGCGGAAGTTCGCGGTGATCGGGGTCTCGATGATGGAGCCGTCGGGCTTGGCCATGAGCCCGCGCATGCCGGCGAGCTGGCGGATCTGGGCCGCCGAGCCCCGGGCGCCGGAGTCGGCCATCATGTAGATGGAGTTGAAGGATTCCTGGCGGACCTTCTCGCCCCGGCTGTTGACCACCTCCTCGCCGGAGAGCTGCTCCATCATGGCCTTGGCCACCTTGTCGCCGGCCTGGCCCCAGATGTCCACCACCTTGTTGTAGCGCTCGCCCTGGGTGACGAGGCCGGAGGTGTACTGGTCCTCGATCTCCTTCACCTCGCGCTCGGCGGCGGCGAGGATCTCGGCCTTCTGCGGCGGCATCAGCATGTCCTGCATGCAGATGGAGATGCCGCCCTTGGCCGCCATGGAGAAGCCGGTGTACATGAGCCTGTCGGCGAAGACCACGGTCTCCTTCAGGCCGCAGCGGCGGAAGGCGGCGTTGATGAGGCGGGAGATCTCCTTCTTCTTGAGCACCCGGTTGATGTGCTCGAAGGACAGGCCCGGGGGCAGGATGTCGGAGAGCATGGCCCGCCCCGCCACGGTCTCGTAGCGGCTGCGCTTCTCGAGCATCCGGCCGTTTTCGTCGCGCACGCGCTCGCGGATGCGCACGGTCACCCTGGCGTTGAGATCCACCATGCCGGACTGCCAGGCGCGCCTGAGCTCGTCGGTGTCGGCGAACATCATGCCCTCGCCGCGGGCGTTCACGCGCTCGCGGGTCATGTAGTAGAGGCCCAGCACGATGTCCTGCGAGGGCACGATGATGGGGTCGCCGTTGGCGGGCGAGAGCACGTTGTTGGAGGACATCATCAGGGTGCGCGCCTCCAGCTGGGCCTCCAGCGATAGCGGCACGTGCACGGCCATCTGGTCGCCGTCGAAGTCGGCGTTGAAGGCGGTACACACCAGCGGGTGCAGCTGGATGGCCTTGCCCTCGATGAGCACGGGCTCGAAGGCCTGGATGCCCAGGCGGTGCAGGGTCGGCGCGCGGTTCAGCATCACGGGATGCTCGCGGATCACCTCCTCGAGGATGTCCCAGACCACCGGCTCCTGCGACTCGACCATGCGCTTGGCGGCCTTGATGGTGGTGGCCAGGCCCATCACCTCCAGGCGGTTGAAGATGAAGGGCTTGAAGAGCTCCAGGGCCATGAGCTTGGGCAGGCCGCACTGGTGCAGCTTGAGCGTGGGGCCCACGACGATGACGGAGCGGCCGGAGTAGTCGACGCGCTTGCCCAGCAGGTTCTGGCGGAAGCGGCCGCCCTTGCCCTTGATCATGTCGGCGAGCGACTTCAGCGGGCGCTTGTTGGCGCCGGTCATGGCCTTGCCGCGGCGGCCGTTGTCGAGCAGGGAATCGACCGCCTCCTGCAGCATGCGCTTCTCGTTGCGCACGATGATCTCGGGGGCCTTGAGCTCCAGCAGCCTCTTGAGCCGGTTGTTGCGGTTGATGACCCGGCGGTAGAGGTCGTTGAGGTCGGAGGTGGCGAAGCGGCCGCCGTCGAGCGGCACCAGGGGCCGCAGCTCGGGCGGCAGCACCGGCAGCACCTCCAGGATCATCCAGTCGGGACGGATGCCGGACTTCTGGAAGGCCTCGAGCACCTTCAGGCGCTTGGCGATCTTCTTGATCTTGGTGTCGGAGCTGGTCTTGGCGAGCTCGTCGCGCAGCTTCTCGATCTCGGAATCCAGGTCCAGGCTGCGCAGCAGGTCGCGGATGCCCTCGGCGCCCATGCCGGCCTTGAACTCGTCGCCGTACTCCTCCAGCTTCGCCAGGTAGTCGTCCTCGGTCAGCAGCTGGCCGCGGTTGAGCGGGGTCATGCCCGGCTCGGTGACCACGAAGCCCTCGAAGTAGAGCACGCGCTCGATGTCGCGCAGGGTCATGTCCAGCACCATGCCCAGGCGGCTGGGCAGGGACTTGAGGAACCAGATGTGGGCCACGGGGCTGGCGAGCTCGATGTGGCCCATGCGCTCGCGGCGCACCTTGGACTGCGTCACCTCGACGCCGCACTTCTCGCAGATCACGCCGCGGTGCTTGAGGCGCTTGTACTTGCCGCACAGGCACTCGTAGTCCTTGATCGGGCCGAAGATCTTGGCGCAGAAGAGGCCGTCGCGCTCCGGCTTGAAGGTCCGGTAGTTGATGGTCTCCGGCTTCTTCACCTCGCCGTAGGACCAGGAGCGGATCTTCTCCGGCGACGCCAGGCCGATCTTGATGGCGTCGAACTCCTC
>DYFL01000097.1 GCA_020725195.1 Hydrogenophilus sp. | reverse complement strand
CTAGGGGCTAGGGGCTAGGGGCTAGGGGCTAGGGGCTAGGGGCTAGGGGCTAGGGTAAATATACTTCGCGGCCAAAGGCCGCACCACCCCTGACCCCTGACCCCTGACCCCCATCACTTGAACATCAGCAGCAGGCTGTCCCAGGCGCGACCGAAGGCACTGGCCACGCCCACGCTCTCGGTGGCCACCAGGGGGTAGTCGCCCAGGGGCTTGCCGTCGAGGCTGAGCCGCAGCCAGGCCACCTGCTGGCCGCGCGAGATGGGGGCCATGAGCGGCTCCTGGGTGATGAGCTGGGCCTTGACGCGGGAGGCCGCGCCGCGCGGCACGGTGACGTAGAAGTCGGAGAGGAAGCCCGCCTTGACCTCGTTGCTCTTGCCCTTGTAGACCCGGACCGGCGCCACCACCTGGCGGGCCGTATAGATGCGCGCGGTCTCGAAGAACTGGAAGCCGTAGTTGAGCAGCTTCTGGCTCTCCATGGCGCGGCCGGCGTCCGAGCCGGCGCCCAGCACCACCGAGATCAGGCGCCGCTGGTCGCGCTGGCCCGAGGCGATGAGGCAGTAGCCGGCGCTCTTGGTGTGCCCGGTCTTCACGCCGTCGACGCTGGGGTCGCTCCAGAGCAGGCGGTTGCGGTTGGGCTGGGTGATGCCGTTGTAGGCGTACTCCTTCATCGAGTAGAGCTTGTAGAACTCGGGGTACTGCCGGATCAGGGCGAGCGTCAGGCGCGAGAGGTCGCGCGCCGTGGTGTAGTGCTGGGGATGGGGCAGGCCGGTGGCGTTGGTGAAGTGGGTGTTGCTCATGCCCAGCTGCTTGGCCGTGGCGTTCATGAGCGCGGCGAAGCTCTCCTCCGAGCCGGCGATGCCCTCGGCCAGGACGATGCAGGCGTCGTTGCCGGACTGCACGATCATGCCCTTGAGCAGCTCGTCCACCGTCGCCGGCTTGCGCGGGTCCAGGAACATGCGCGAGCCCTCGGCGCGCCAGGCCTGCTCCGACACGGGCAGGGCCTGGCCGAGCTTGAGCCGGCCGTCCTTCAGCGCGGTGAAGGCGATGTAGGCGGTCATCAGCTTGGTCAGCGAGGCGGGCTCGATCCGGGCGTCCGGATCCTTCTCGGCCAGGGTGCGGCCGCTCTGCGCGTCGACCAGCAGCCAGGCGCTGGCCTCGATCCGGGGCGGCGGCGGCACGGGCAGGGCGGCGCGCGCGGGCAGGGCCAGCAGCAGGGGGGCGAGCAGGAACAGGACGGCTTTAGCGAAACTCGCTTCTCTCATGGTCATGGAGGGGATCGCACTCTCGATTTGTTCATGAAGGCCGGCCCGCCAGGATGGGGGCCGACCGCGTAACGCCGATTTTATGCGCTGGCGCCCGACAACTGAACCCGCAGGCCCCGGCGTCACCGGCCTCAGACAGGACTAGCCGCGGCGCGGGTTTGTTCCCTGCCGCTGTCCAAGAACCTTGTAGGGACGGATGCCGAAGGCCTCCTGGATGGCCGCCGCGGCCCGCTCGGCCGCGGCGGCGTCGGCGTAGGGGCCCGCCTGGACCTTGTGCAGGCCGCCGGAGGCGATGCGGAACACGCGCGGCACGGCGTCGCCCAGCCGCTGGCCGAGCCGGGCGACCAGGTCGTCGGCGGCGGCCTGGCTGGCGAAGGCGCCGAGCTGCAGATAGATGCCCGGCGGCAGGTCCCGGCCGCCGGCCGCCGCCTGCGGGCCGGGCAATTCGGCCTGGGCGATGGCCACGGGCTCGGGCCGGGCGGCCTGCGGCAGCGGCGTCGTCTCCAGCGCACCCGGGAAGAGGCGCTCCACCTCCACCGGCGACACCCCGCGCAGGATGTCCAGCTTCCAGGCGGCGGTGTAGGACAGGTCGATGAGGCGGCCGTGGAGGAAGGGCCCGCGGTCGTTGATGCGCACCACCACGCTCCTGCCGTTGTTCGGGTTGGTCACCCGCACATAGCTGGGGATGGGCAGGGTGGGGTGCGCCGCGGTCATGGCGTACATGTCGTAGGTCTCGCCCGAGGCGGTGGGCTTGCCGTGGTAGCGGCGGCCGTACCAGGAGGCCAGGCCGCGGGCCTTGTAGGGCGCCTCGCTCACATCGGGCACGTATTGCCTGCCCAGGGCGGCATAGGGCCGGTTGGCGAAACGGTGCAGCGGCTCCGCCCTGGGCGTGGCGTCCGGGATCGCGGCGAGGTCCGCCGGCGGGTGGTCGCCCGGGCCGTCGTCGAGGTAGTAGCCGCCCTTCTTCGGCGCGGTGCCGGCCGCCTGGCCCGGGGGGGGCGTCTGGGTGGGCGGGGTCGCGCAGCCGGCCAGATAGGCGGTGGCCAGCAGCAGCAGGGACAGCGTCTTGCGGCTCATCGTTTCCTCACGTCTTCACCAGCTTCTTGTGGGTCGCCATGCTCATGACGATACCAAATCCGACCAGCACGCTCACCATGGAGGTGCCGCCGTAGCTCACCAGGGGCAGGGGCACGCCGACCACGGGCAGGATGCCGGAGACCATGCCCATGTTGACGAAGGCGTAGGTGAAGAAGGTGAGCACGATGGCGCCGGCGAGCAGCCGGCCGAAGGTGTCCGCCGCCTCCGAGGCGAGCATCATGCCCCGCATGATGATGGCCCCGTAGAGCAGCAGGAGCAGGAAGGCGCCGATGAGGCCGAACTCCTCGGAGTAGACGGCGAAGATGAAGTCCGTGGTGCGCTCGGGCAGGAAGTCCAGGTGGGCCTGGGTGCCGTTGAGCCAGCCCTTGCCGGCGAAGCCGCCGGAACCCAGGGCGATGGTGGACTGGATGATGTGGTAGCCGGCACCCAGGGGGTCGGAGCTGGGGTCGAGCATGGTCAGCACGCGCTGGCGCTGGTAGTCGTGCAGCAGGCCCCAGGCGAAGGGCAGGGCCGCGCCGCCCAGGGCCGCCCCGCCGAGGATGATCCGCCACGACAGTCCGCCCAGGAACAGGACGTAGAAGCCGGAGGCGGTGATCAGCGTGGCCGTGCCCAGGTCCGGCTGCTTCAGGATGAAGCCCACGGGCACCGCCAGGAGCAGGGCCGCCGCAGCGTAGTGGCGGGTGGAGAGGACCTCCTGCTTGTAGTGCAGGAACCAGGCCAGCATCATCGGCACCGCCAGGCGCATGAGCTCGGAGGGCTGGATGCGGGTGATGCCCAGGTTGAGCCAGCGCTGGGAGCCGTTGACCACGTCGCCCACCAGCTCCACGGCGAAGAGGAGCACCACGCCGAGCACGTAGGCCGGCAGGGCGAACTGCATCAGCCGCTGGGGCGGGATGTGGGAGACCAGGAGCATGGCGCCGAGGGCGATGCCCAGGTTGGTGAAGTGCGCCACCATCTTGTCGGCGCTGGCGCCCGAGGCGCTGTAGACCGTGGCCGTGCTCGCCAGGAGCAGCAGGCCGAGCAGGGCCATCAGCGGGGCGTCCACATGGGCGAAGAGCTTCGCCAGGCGATGCCGCAGCCTCATGGGCGTGTCCCTCCGGGGCGTGCGGCCGGCGGTGCCGGCGCAGCGCTTGCATTGGGGCTGCCGCCGCGCGGCTGCGTGCCGCCGGCAGGGGCCCGGGCGGCCACGGGGCCGGGGCGTTCATCCGCGGCCGGGGCGCCGTGGGCCTCCTCCTCGCCGCCTTCGTCGGCGGCGCCTTCCCGGAGCGCCTCGGGCACCTTGCCCAGGAGCCAATAGTCGATCACCTTGCGGGCGATGGGGGCCGCCGTGCCGCTGCCGCTGCCCCCGTTTTCCACCATCACCGCCAGGGCGATCCTGGGGTCGTCCGCCGGGGCGAAGGCGATGAACAGGGCATGGTCCCGGTGATGGGCCGCGATGCGGCGCTCGTCGTATCTTTCGCCCTGGCGGATGCTCTTGACCTGGGCGGTCCCGGTCTTGCCCGCGAAGAGATATTCCGCCCCGGCGCCGGCCGCGGCCGCGGTACCGCCGGGCAGCATCACCTCCACCATGGACTGCCTGACCAGCTGCAGGTGCTCCGGCCGGATGTCGATGCGCCCCAGCAGCTTCGGCTGGGCATGCACCACCTGCCCGCTGACGGGATCGCGCCAAGCGCGCACCAGCTGCGGCTGATACAGGGCGCCGCCGTTGGCGAGCGCCATGGTGGCCACGGCCAGCTGCAGCGGCGTGGACAGGGTGTAGCCCTGGCCGATGCCGGCGATGACCGTCTCGCCCGGCCACCAGGGCTGATTGAAGCGCCTCTTCTTCCACTCCGGGCTGGGCATGAGGCCCGCCAGCTCGCCCTCGAGGTCGATGCCGGTCCTGGCGCCGAAGCCGAACCGGGAGAGGTACTCGCCCATCTTCTGGATGCCCATCTCGTGGGCGAGCCGGTAGTAGTAGGTGTCGCAGGAGACGACCACGGACTTCTTCAGGTCCACGATGCCGTGGCCCTCCTTCTTCCAGTCCCGGTAGCGGTGGCTGCTGCCGGGCAGGGAGAAGTAGCCCGGATCGGCGATGCTGTCGCCCGGCCTGCGGTAGCCGAGCTCCAGCCCGGCCAGGGCCATGAAGGGCTTGATGGTGGAGCCCGGCGGATAGATGCCGCGCAGGGCCCGGTTGATCAGCGGCCGGTCGGGAGAGTCGTTGAGCGCCCGCCAGTTGGCCACGTCGATGCCGTCGATGAAGAGGTTGGGGTCGAAGCCGGGCTTGGAGACCAAGGCGAGCACGCCGCCGTTCTTCGGGTCCAGCGCCACCAGCGCGCCGCGGTAGGGCCCGAAGACGTCGGCGGCGATCTGCTGGAGCCGGGCGTCCAGGTGCAGATGGAGGCCGTTGCCCGCCACCGAGGGCGTCTGGGACAGCACGCGCACGGCCCGGCCGCCGGAGTCGGTCTCCACCTTGGCCAGCCCGGTGCGGCCGTGCAGGAGGGGCTCGTAGCTCTCCTCGACCCCGGACTTGCCGATGTGGTCCGTGCCGCGGTAGTTGGCCTTGCGCCCCTCGGACTCGAGGCGCGCCTCGTCCTTGATGTTGATGCGGCCGATGTAGCCGACCACATGGGCGAAGGCGTCGCCCATGGGGTATTGCCGGAACAGCCGTGCCTTCACCTCGACGCCCGGGAAGCGGTAGCGGTTGACGGCGAAGCGGGCGGCCTCCTCGTCGGTGAGCCGCACGCGGATGGGGATGCTCTCGAAGTCCTTGCTCTCGGAGAGCAGCTTCCTGAAGCGCTTGCGGTCCATGGCGTCGATCTCGACCAGCTCGGCCAGGCGGTCTATGGTCTCCTCCAGCCTGCCCGCACGGTCCGGGGTGATCTCCAGGGTCAGCGCGGCGTAGTTGTGGGCGAGCACCTGGCCGCCGCGGTCGTAGATGGTGCCGCGCGCCGGGGGCGAGGGGGTCAGGGTGATGCGGTTGTTCTCGGCCAGGGCGTGGTAGCGGTCGTACTGGAAGAGCTGCAGCCAGACGAAGCGCCCCAGCAGGACCGTGAACAGCAGCCCCGCGACGGCGCCGGCGAAGCGCAGGCGGAAGCGGAAGCGCCGCTGTTCCTGTTCGGCGTTGACGAGTTGGGGCCGCCGGTACATGGGCTAGCCGCCCTCGGCATCGGCCGCAGCGGCGCGGCCGGTGAGCCGGTCGAGCAGGGCGCTCGCCGGCCACCAGAGCATGGCGGTGACCGCGCCCGCGGCCAGATAGCGCCAGTCCGGCTCGCGCCCGAAGGCGAGCCCCAGGATCAGCACCAGCGCCTCCTGGGCCAGGAACAGCCAGGCGAGCTGCAGGGCCTGGCCGGAGGGGCCGAAGTTTTCCAGCCGGCGGCGCAGCATCAGGACCACGAAGGTGGCGCTGCAGTAGGCCAGGGCGTGCAGGCCGAACAGGACGCCGTGCGCGGCGTCCACCGCCAGGCCCAGGACGAAGGCGAGCCCCAGGTTGGCCATGCGCGGGGCGTGGATGTTCCAGTAGACCAGGGCGACGAGGACGAAGTCGGGCACCAGCCACAGCGCCGTCTGCGGCCAGGGCAGGGCGGTGAGCAGGAAGCCGCCGAGGAGGCTGCCGTACACCAGGCCGCGGGAGGCCGGCCTGGCCAGCACCTGGCCCTGGGGGATGAGCGGCTTGCTGCCCCGCGCGCCGTTCTGCGTCCCGCCGTTCATCTCGCCCTCCCCGTCTCCCCGGCCGCTGCCGCCCCTGCCTGCGCGGGGGCCGCGCCCCGGGCGGCGGCCGAAGGCGTGGCGGCTTGCGGCGCCGGGGCATGCCCTGCGGGCGGCGTCGAGTCCGCCAGCAGGATCACCATGTGCCGGTGGCGCCCCACCCCGGAGAGCGGCTGGCACAGGGCGCGTGCGAAGGGGGTGAGCCGCGGGGGCTCGGTCTTCATCACCCGGGCGACCGGCAGGCCGGGGGGGTAGACGCCGTCGACGCCGGAGGTCACCAACTCGTCGCCGTCCTTCACGTCGGCGTGCATGTCCAGGTAGCGCACCTCGAGCAGGCTGTCCGAGCCCATGCCGGAGACCAGGAGCCTCAGGCCGTTGCGCGTGACCACCACGGGCGAGGCCTGGCCCCGGTCCGTGATCAGCGCCACCTCGGACGACCAGGGATGGACGCGGATGACCTGGCCCACCAGCCCGTTCTCGTCCACCACCGGGCGCCCGGCGACCACGCCGTGCATGCTGCCCCGGTTGACGATGACCCTGCGGGAGAAGGGATTCGCGGCGGTCTGGACGATCTCGGCCGGCAGCCGCCGGGTGCCGGCCGGCACCGGCAGCCCCGACAGGGTGCGCAGGCGCTCGTTTTCCGCCTTGAGCGCCTCGTAGTCCTGGAGCCTCGCCTGGAGCAGGCCGCGCTCCTGGACGAGCCGGGCGTTGTCCTGCTTGAGCTCGCCGTGGACCACGAAGAAGCCCGCCGCCTCGTTGAGGAATTCGAAGGGCCAGGCGACGCCCTGCTGGGCGGGGTGGATCACGGCGTTGAGCCCCGAACGGACAAGGCTCAGGGCGTCGTAGCGGGCATCGAGGACGGCCAGGACCAGGCAGGCCAGGGCGTACAGGGCGAAGCGGGCGGAGGCGCCCATCTCCCTGACGAACATCGGTGCGTGGCTGGCTTGGGACATGGGCTGTGGATCAGGGAAAAGGGAAACGGGAAACGGGAAACGCGGACGGCCCGCCGCCCCGGCAGGTCCGCGTGACCGCGTCGCGGGTTTTGCGTTTCCCGTTTCCCGTTTCCCGTTTCCCCTGCAGAAAGGTCAGTCCGTGCAACTCAATCGACGGCGAACACCGTGGACAGGCGGTCCATCTCTTCGAGCGCCCGTCCGGAGCCGCGCACCACGCAGCTGAGCGGCTCTTCCGCCACCACCACCGGCAGGCCCGTCTCCTCCATGAGCAGGCGGTCGATGTCGCGCAGCAGGGCGCCGCCGCCGGTGAGCACCATGCCCTTGTCGGCGATGTCGGCGCCGAGCTCGGGCGGGGTCTGCTCCAGGGCCGACTTCACGGCGGAGACGATGGTGTTCAGCGGCTCGGTCAGCGCCTCCAGGATCTCGTTGCTGGTGATGGTGAAGCTGCGCG
>DYFL01000096.1 GCA_020725195.1 Hydrogenophilus sp. | reverse complement strand
CGCGGTTCTCGGTTCGGGATTCATGAAATTCGCGGGTTTTTAGAGGTGCCCTAAAGTATATTTTTTCATCGAGTTCATGCGTACGCCATCGCCCAGTGCTTCCCGGATTGTTAGAAGCCCAAATAATCCTGTTTTTTTCTATTTTACATTTCTGTGCCCAGGGGGTCCCATCGTCAGGCCGGCGATATGATAAATAAACAATATCACCTTCGGAGCGTTCGATTCTAATTATGCTTGGATTTCTTCCCATGATTGTGGCAATGCCCGCTTTGCAAATTTGCTCTTTTGTGAAATTGGATGTGGCGTTGGCACTGCCTGGCAGGATTGTCTGGATTGATATTGCGCCGATAGTCAAAAGGTAACAAACTACTTTTCTAGTGTTTGAAATTCTCAGCAGAATCAAAAGGGGATAGACCACGTTTTCTTGTCCTTGATCTGCTCGTACATCCATGCCGGGTCCAGGTCGGCGCCGTTGGGCCAGGTGACGACGCCCAGCTCAAGATAGGCCTGCTCGAACAGGCGGCTGTCCTCCAGCCCCGCGAAGATGCCGCGGTTCTGTGATGTCAGGATGGATGAGAGGTCGGCGATGCCTTCCGTGCCGTCCTGAAACGTCACCGCGAGCCGGTAGCCGGGCAGCACCGACAGGGCCTTGATGCGCCAGGGTGCCGCGGGGGTCACTCCAGTGGCGGGATCTTGTTCGGCTGTTGTCTGGATTGGCATAGCCTCCAGTCCTCCATAAGTTCGTCACGATGCTCGACGGCCCATTCGATGGTCAGGTGGAGCGCGCGTTTCGCAGGCTGCCGCCGATCACCTCGAGGGTACGGATATCGATCAGGGCCTCGTGTTCGCCGTAGAGCGCGTGAAAATGCGGCGCTGCGTGCTCACGCCAGAACATCTGGATGATGATGCCAAAGAACTGACTGATCGTAGGCATGTTGGCGGTTTCCTGGAGGCGCGCTGCACGCCCTCGTGGTTCCAGGGAGAGGGTCTGCATCATCCTAATCCAGAACCTTCCGAATCGCCTATAGGCCGGCCGCTTGTTCCGCGCGCTACACTTATGCCCCACCCAATTGAGAGCACCCGCCGAAGGGTGACCCCCCGCGTGCCGCGCGCCGAACCTATCCCCCTCGTGATCCAGCGCCTGGGCCGTGTCGAGTACGAACCGACCTGGCGCGCCATGCAGGCCTTCACCGCCGGGCGCACGGCCGAGACGCCGGACGAGATCTGGCTGGTGGAGCATCCGCCCGTGTTCACCCTGGGCCAGGCGGGCAAGCGAGAGCATCTGTTGAGGGATATCGGCATCCCCATGGTGCCCATCGACCGCGGCGGGCAGGTGACCTACCACGGGCCGGGGCAGGTGGTGGCCTATCTGCTCGTCGACCTCAAGCGGCGCGGCTACGGGGTGAAGGAGCTGGTGCGGCGCATGGAGCAGGCGGTGATCGACCTGCTCGCCGAATACGGGGTGGAGGCGGAGCGGCTCACGGGCGCGCCGGGGGTGTACGTGAAGGGTGCGAAGATCGCCGCCTTGGGCCTGCGCATCCGGGGCGGCTGCAGCTACCACGGCCTGGCGCTCAACGTGGACATGGACCTCGCGCCGTTTTCCGCCATCAATCCCTGCGGCCACGAGGGCATGGCGGTGACGCAGATGCGGGACCTGGGCATTCCGCTCACGCCGGGCGAGGCCGGCGGGGCGCTGCTCGCGCATCTGCGGCGCCTGCTCTAGTACGCCAACCCACTACTGTCCGGAGATTTTGTGTTGGGTGGTTTGTAACTGACTGAATTGACGAGAAGAAACGGCGTTCATGGGTGTCACCGATTTGAAAGTGCGGGAAGCCTCGTAGCCCGGATGCAGGCCGATAGGCCGTAATCCGGGATGAGGGCCCAGCCAGGTCCTCCCCGGATTGCGCTTCGCTGCATCCGGGCTACTTTCTGGATTCCGGGTCAATGCCGCTTTGCGGCACGCCCGGAATGACGGTCGGTATTTCATGGCCGGGTTAATCCTAGAAAAAGCAGTTGATCCGCAGATGACGCAGATTTACGCAGATATTTCAAAGAATCCGCCCCTTCCGGCCCGCCACCCATGCGATGCGCCTGGATATTCCGGCAACCCGTTGATGCCATAAGCCTCTATCTGCGTTCATCGGCGTCATCTGCGGATTCAAGGTTGATAGGAACGCCGGCCGCCGCTCACCCTGGGCTGGTCCGCCAGGTCCCGCTCCAGAAACAGCTCCGCGTAGCCCGCCTGCCTGAGCAGCGCCTGCACCGCCTCGCCCTGATTGTAGCCATGCTCGAAGAGCAGCCAGCCGCCGGGCGCGAGGTGCGCGCGGCCCTCGCGGACGATGGCGCGGAGGGCGTCGAGGCCGTCGGGGCCGGAGGCGAGCGCCCCCGGCGGCTCGAAGCGCAGATCGCCCTGGCCGAGATGCGAGTCGGCCTCGGGGATGTAGGGCGGGTTGCTCGCGATGAGGTCGAACTGCCGGCCGCCGAGCGCGGCGTAGAGGTCGCTCTCCAGCCATTCCACCTCGGCGTCCAGGGCCGCGGCGTTGCCGCGGGCGACGCGCAGGGCCTCGGCGCTCACGTCGACGGCGGTGACGGCGAGGTCGGGGCGCTCGAGCTTGAGGGTGATGGCGATGCAGCCGCTGCCGGTGCCGAGGTCGAGCACTTTGATTCTTTCCCCCTCTCCGCCCGGCAGAGGGCCAGGGCAGAGGGGGGGCAGGCGGGCGAGCGCGGCCTCGACGAGGTGCTCGGTCTCGGGCCGGGGGATGAGGGTGGCGGGGGTGACGCGGAAGGGGCGGCCGTAGAACTCGCGCGTGCCGACGATGTAGGCCACCGGCTCGCCGGCCTCGCGGCGGCAAAACAGTGCTTCGGCCTTTTCCTGCAGCTCGCCGGCCAGGCGGTCGCGGCCGTGGGCGACGAGCCAGGCGCGGTTGGCCTCCAGGGCGTGGGCGGCCAAGGCAAGGGCCTCGATCCGAGCCTCGCGCGCATTGAGCCCCAGATGCTCCCGGATGCCGCGGGCGCCGCGGCGGATCAGCTCGTCGAGGGTGGGCACGGCTACGGCTCCATGGGGCGATGCGGTATTGTATGCGGCCATCCGCCCGAGCGATGCGCAAGACCATGACCGCCATGCCCCTGGACAGCTACGACGACCTGCCCTACGACAGCGTGCCGATCACCGACACCCACCCGGACGCGCTGCGCGCCATCGCCCGGCTGTTCGGCGTGGCGGCCAGGCCGGCGGATGCCTGCCGCGTGCTGGAGCTGGGCTGCGCCGGCGGCGGCAATCTGATCCCCATGGCCTACTACCTGCCGGGCAGCGCGTTCGTCGGCATCGACCTCGCCCGCCGGCACGTCGAGGAGGCCGCCTCGCTGATCGGCGAGCTGGGCCTAGGGAACGTCCGCGTGCTGCACCGCAGCGTCACCGACGACCTGGCCGACCTGGGCGAGTTCGACTACGTCATCGCCCACGGCCTCTACTCCTGGGTGCCGCGCGCCGTGCAGGACCGCGTGCTGGCGGTGTGCGCGCAGCAGCTGGCGCCCGACGGCATCGCCTACGTCAGCTACAACACCCTGCCCGGCTGGCATGCCCGCGCCATGCTGCGCGACATGCTGCTGGCCTACTGCGACGAGGCGGCGCGCGCCTCGGTGCGCCTCGGCCAGGCCCATGCCCTGTTCGACCTGCTGGAGCCGGCCCTGGCCCTGCAGGGCACGGCCGAGGCGCAGGGCCTGGCGGCGGAGATCGCGTACCTGCGCCGCGCCCCGGCCTCCTACGTCTATCACGAGTACCTGGAGCAGACCAACGAGCCGCTGTGGTTCGCCGAGTTCATGGCGCGGGCGCGGGACGCCGGCCTCGACTACCTGGCCGACGCCGAGTTCTCGACCATGCTGCCGGCCCCCCTGGGCGAGGCGGCCGCGCGGGGGCTCGCCGGCCTGGACGAGCGGATCAAGGTCGAGCAGCTCATGGACTACGCCCGCCTGCGCAAATTCCGCCGCAGCCTGCTGGTGCGCCGCGGCGTGGCGATGCACGGCATGCCCGACCTCGACGCCTGCGACGGCCTCGCCTTCCATGCCGATCTCGCCAGCGAAGAGGAGATCGACCTCGCCAGCGACGCGGCCCAGGCCTTCCGGCTCGCCACCGGCGGCGAGTGCCGCATCGCCCATCCGCTGGCCAAGGCGGCGGCCATGACCCTGGCCCTGCGCTACCCGGACAGCCTGGGCTGGCCCCAGCTCCTGGTGGCGGCCCGCGCCCTGGTCGCCGAGCACGGCGACGCGCGCTTCCTCGGCGAGGCGGCCGCGTGCCGGGACGAGTGGCTCGACCTGGCCGCCCATCAGTGCGTGCGCATCTCGGCCGAGGCGCACGCCTTCCACGTCGACCTGCCCGCCCGGCCCGCGGCCCATGCCCTGGCCCGGGCCCAGGCCGTCCGCGGCCGGGTGCTCGCCTCCGTGCGCCATACTGCGGTGGAGCTGGACGAGTTCGGCGCGCACCTGGTCCGCAACCTGGACGGCCGCCGCACGCTCGACGAGCTGGTCGACGGGCTGCTCGCGGCCCTGCAGGCGCAGGGCCGTGCGCCGCCGCGCGAAGCGCTGCTCGCGGCCTGTCGGCAGCTGCTGTGGACGCTCGCCCGCGCCGGGCTGCTCGCCGCGGGATAGGGCTGCAGCCGGCGCCGCGGGCAGGCGGATTCGCACACGCTATATCGATCCATGTAAGCCGTGGCGCCCCTGCGACGCCGGGCCGCTGCATGCCCTCATTATCTGCGGTGCTGCATTGCCGTGGCCCGATGTGCTGCCTAGTCTGAATCCTGTAGGTCGGAAAGGCCTATCGACCCCCCCATCCATCACTGCAGCAAGGAGGCATCATGAGCAATCGCAAAATCGCCGTTTCCGTGGCCCTGGCCCTGGGCCTGCCCTTCGCCGCCGCACACGCCGCGACGCCCTTCGTCGGCCCCTATGTGGGCGCCCAGATCGGCTATTCGATCTACGATGTCAACAGCAGGCTGACCGACACCTCGATCCCCGAGACGTTCACCGTCGACGGCATCAGCGCCTCCGGCGCCGAGGGCGGGCTCTATGGCGGCTGGGGCATGAAGCCCAGCGCGAACACCTACGCCGGCGTCGAGGTGGAATTCAACTGGAGCGGGGCGGAGCACACCAGCACGAGTGTGGATCCGGTTGGCACGGTGACGGGCAAGATCGAGGACAAGTACAACTACGGCATCAGCGGCCGCCTGGGCTGGCTGCCGAGCAGCAACACCCTGCTCTACGTGCGGGCGGGCTGGCAGCGGGTCAATCTCGAGTATTCCGGCTCCGCCTATGGCATCGGCGGTTCTCTCGACAGGGACCACGACGGCTTCCGCCTCGGCCTGGGCGCCGAAGTGGCCCTGACCGGCGACTGGCTGCTGCGCATGGACTACGCCCACACCTGGTACGACGACAAGACGCTTGGCGCCGCCCCGGTGAGCGTGAAGTTCGAGCCGGACAACGACGTGTTCCGCATCGGCATCGCGCGCCAGTTCTGAGCGTCCTCGGCGAGGCCGCGATCCGGGCGGAGCCCGGCAATGCAGACCCCGCCCTCTTCGGAGGCCGGGGTCTTTTCATGTGCGCCCGGCACCGGCGCATTGCTGTGGGTTCCAGCTCGCGTAGGGCGGCTCCGCGCAGCAAGACACCGGAGCGCTGACGCCGTCATGCACGACGCCACGTCTCGCGGCCGTGCCCTACGAACGCCGCCCGCCGCTCACCCTGGGCCGGCCCGCCGGGTCCGGTTCCAGAGACACCTCCGTGTAACCCGCCTGCCTGAGCAGCGCCTGCACCGCCCCGCCCTGGTCGTAGCCGTGTTCGAAGAGCAGCCAGCCGCCGGGCGCGAGATGGGCGCGGGCCTCGCGGACGATGGCGCGGAGGGCGTCGGGGCCGGAGGCCATGAGCTCATCGAGGCTGGGCATGGAGGTATTCGGCCAGCGCCACCGCGTTGTTGCACCCGGTGTCGGCGGCGCCGTAGAGCAGCGTCACCGGCTGCTTTTCGGCCAGGGCGCGCAGGAGGCCGAGCTCGCCCTCCTTGCCGCGGAGCTCGGCAAAGTAGCGGCTGCGGAATTCGTCCCATTTCGCCCGGTCGTGGCCGTACCAGCGGCGCAGGGCGTCCGAGGGTGCGCATGCCTTGAGCCACTGGTCGAGGGCGGCGGCCTCCCTGGTGAGGCCGCGCGGCCAGAGCCGGTCGACCAGCACGCGCAGGCCATCGTCGGGGGCGGGGGGGTCGTAGACGCGCTTGACCTTCAGGGGCATTGTCGGCCCGCCTCTAGCTGAGGAACAGGGCACATCGGTGGGAGCGGTCTCATGTGCCGGCTCAGGATTCCTCGCCCAGCGCGGCGAGCTGCTCGGCCTGGTGCTCGCTGGTGAGCGCGCCGATCAGCTCCCCCAGGTCGCCGTCCATGATGGCGTCGATCTTGTGGAGGGTGAGGTTGATGCGGTGGTCGGTGACCCGCCCCTGCGGGAAGTTGTAGGTGCGGATGCGGTCCGAGCGGTCGCCGGTGCCGACCAGCGACTTGCGGGTGGCGGCCTCCCTGGCCTGGGCCTCCCGCAGCCGCATGTCCTGGATGCGCGCGGCGAGCACGCTCAGGGCGGAGGCCTTGTTGCGGTGCTGGGAGCGGTCGTCCTGGCACTCGACCACGATGCCGGTGGGCAGGTGGGTGACGCGCACGGCGGAGTCGGTCTTGTTGATGTGCTGGCCGCCGGCGCCGGAGGCGCGGAAGGTGTCGATCTTGAGCTCGGCGGGGTTGATCGCGACGGCCTCCACCTCGTCGGCCTCGGGCATCACCGCCACGGTGCAGGCCGAGGTGTGGATGCGGCCCTGGGACTCGGTGGCGGGCACGCGCTGCACGCGGTGGCCGCCGGACTCGAACTTGAGCCTGGAGTACGCCCCGGCGCCGACGACGCGGCAGATGACCTCCTTGTAGCCGCCCACCTCGCCCTCGCTCGCGGACACCACCTCCACCTTCCATCGGTTGCGCTCGGCGTAGCGGGAATACATGCGGAAGAGGTCGCCGGCGAAGAGGGCGGATTCGTTGCCGCCGGTGCCGGCGCGGATCTCCAGATAGATGTTGCGCTCGTCGTTGGGGTCGCGCGGCAGCAGCAGCCGCTGCAGCTCGGCCTCCAGCGCGGCGATGCGCGCGCCGCCCGCCTCGATCTCGCTCTGCGCGAGCTCGCGCAGCTCCGGGTCGGCCAGCATGCCCTCCGCGGTCTCGAGGTCCGCCTGCGCCTGCCGGTACTCGCGGTAGCGTGCCACCACGGGCAGGATCTCGGCGTGCTCGCGCGAGAGCCTGCGGTACTGGTCCATGTCCGCGGTGGCGTCCTCGGCGGCGAGCAGGCGGTTGAGCTCCTCGTGGCGCTCGGAGAGGTGCTGGAGCTTGGCGGCGAGGGAGGGTTTCATGGCAGGGGGGTCAGGGGTCAGGGGTCAGGGGTCAGGGGTCAGGGGTCAGGGGTCAGGGGTC
>DYFL01000095.1 GCA_020725195.1 Hydrogenophilus sp. | reverse complement strand
CGGATGCGGCGGTCGATCTCGCGCAGCCGCTTCTTGCCGTAGATGTAGTCGCCGTTTTCCGAGCGGTCGCCGTTGCCGGCGGCCCAGGCGACGGTGTTGACCACGGCGGGGCGCTCCACCCGCAGCAACTGGTTCAGCTCCGCCTGCAGGCGGGCGTAGCCCGCCGGGGTGATGTAGTTCTTGCCGCCCGCGGGCAGGGGGGCGAGCGCCTCCTCCTCGTCCCCGGGCGCGTCTTCGCGGACGAAGGCCTTGCTCATCTCAGAGCTTGTGAAGAAACCGTAGCGAGCGGCCCGAGAGCAAGGCGGACGGAACGCAGCGACGAGACATATCAAATGGATAGGCGAGGAGCGAGTACCGCCCAACGCAGCTATCGGGACGCGCAGTAGGTTTATTCACAAGCTCTCACTCCTCGAGCCGGGGCGGCCGGCCGTCGTAGACCAGGGCGCGCCGGCGCTCCAGGTAGAAGTCGCGGGTGAACTCGTAGCCGTCCAGGGCGGCGACATCGATGGCCTCCGTCAGGTCGAGCAGGTCGGCGCGGCGGCTGACCGCCCGCAGCAGGACGGCCCCGGCCCTGGCCTCGCTGTCGTCGATGTCGTAGACCAGATCGGTGTAGTGGTTGTCCACGACGAGGCCCGCGGTGTCGCGGAAGTTGCTCGGGCCCAGGAAGGGCAGCACGAGGTAGGGCCCCGGGCCCATGCCCCAGTAGCCCAGGGTCTGGCCGAAGTCCTCGTTGTTTTTCCTCAGCCCCGCCTCGCTGGCGATGTCGAGCACGCCGCCGAAGCCCAGCACGGTGTTGATGGAAAGGCGCATGAAGTCGCGGGCGCCCTGCTCGACCTTGAGCTGCAGCAGGTCGTTGGCGAGCACCGTGACGTCGTCCAGGTTGGAGAAGAAGTTGCGCACCCCGGTCTGCACGAAGCTGGGCGTCACCGCCTGGTAGCCCCGGGCCAGCGGCTTCATGGCCACCTTGTCCACGGTCTCGTTGAAGGCGTGGATGGTCCGGTTCATGGGCTCCAGCGGGTCCCGCGGGTCCCCGTTGCTGGCGCAGCCCCCGAGCAGGCTGAGGGCGAGGGCGGCGGGCAGTAGGGCGCGCATCATCATGGCATTCGGCAGTTTTCGGTTGGGGTTGAAGGGATTATCGCAGAATTTCGCCGGCGCCCAAGCCATCCGGCCCGCGCCTGGCGCACGGGGAAGCCGTCGGGGCCGCGCTCCAGGGGCCCTGCGGCGATTTGCCGCATATCCGCGCCGCCTGCGGTTGGCTACCATCTGTCCGGCCCATGCCGCCATTCGGACCCGCAAGTCGCCATGGCATCGCTGCCGGGGGCGGGCCTCCTGCGCAGCCGGCGATCGCCCGGGCGCATGCCCGAACGACGAGAATCAAGGAGACACCATGAAAAAGAAGATCCTCGCCCTTTGTTGCCTGCAGGCCGCCTCGGCCTGGGCCGCGGAAACCCAGCGGCTGGAGGAGGTGAGCGTCACCGCCACGCGGGAGGCGCGCCCCACCTCCGAGGTCCCCCAGGCCATCGCCGTGGTGGGCAAGGAGGAACTGGAAGACAAGAAGATGTTCAACCTCAAGGAGGCGGTCCAGGGCATCCCGGGCGTGCTCATCGACAGCAAGAACGGCGGCTTCGACGCGCGGCTCATCATCCGCGGCGCCGGGCTGAAGGCGCCCTACGGCATCCGCGAGATCATGGTGCTGCGCGACGGGGTGCCGCTCACCGACCCGGACAGCTTCACCCGCCTGGACTTCGTCGACACCCAGGACATCGAGCGCATCGAGATCGCCAAGGGGCCCGGCAACCTCTTCGCCGCCGGCAGCGCCGGCGGGGCCATCCAGATCTTCTCCAAGTCGGTGTTCGACGATACGGCCAACAACCTCAAGTTGGGCCTGGGCACGGAAGGCACCCAGAACGTCCATCTACGTTATGGCAAGACAGGCGAGCAGCAGGCCCTGGCCCTCACCGCCACGCACCGCAACATGGACAACGACTGGCGCAACCGGAACCAGTTCGACACCACCCAGACCTCGCTCAAGCACGGCCTGATGCTGGCGCGGGGCACCCTGGAGAGCGAGATCTCCTACGCCGTGGCCGACATGCAGCTGCCCGGCGCCATGGACAAGACGCTCTACGACCAGTTCGTATCCAGCGGCGAGCAGACCGCCACCTCCGAGCCCTGGAAGCACTCCGGGCGCTATTCCAAGGTCTGGTTCCTCAACAGCAAGTACGAGGTGGAGCACGGCGACTTCACCTTCAAGCCGCGCGTCTACTACAACACCTGGTACCACTACCACCCGGTCACCGGGATGATCAACGAGACCGAGGACTGGGTCTGGAACCTCGGCACCGACATCGAGGGCCAGTGGCGGCACACGGGCGGCACCCTGGTGGGGGGCCTGACGGTGAGGAAGGAGCGCACCCCGGACTCGCGCAAGTACCAGTACCGCGACGTCACAAAAAATGGTGCCGGGCGCATCACCGCCACCCTCTCGGACACCAAGGGCACGCTCGCCGAGATCGACGACGCCACCAACCTGCTCACCGGGGTCTACCTGCAGGAGTCCTGGCGGCCCACGGAGCGCTGGATCGTGGACCTGGGCCTGCGCTACGACAGGGTCGACTTCGAGGACGACAACAACCAGATCTGGAAGTATGACTTCGCCACCGGCAAGTACGTCGCCGGGGCCGGCGTGACCCATTCGGAGAAGACCTTCTATCTGCCCGCGCCCAAGATCGCCGCCGCCTACCGGCTCACCGACACCCTGTCCCTCTTCGGCATGGTGGCCCAGGCCGGCCAGATCCCCTCCACCAGCGAGTTCTCCAGCAACCCCGCGCTGGAGGCGCCCGTCTCGCGCAACCACGAGGTCGGGCTGAAGGGCCGTGGCAGGGAGTGGGAGTTCGACGCCAGCGTCTACTACAACCCCGTGGAAAACGAGATCGTCCAGCAGAGCAACGGCGGGGTGACGAGCTACCTCAACGCCGGCAAGACCGACAAGCGGGGCCTGGAGCTCGCGGGCCGCCTGGAGCTGGGCGCCGGCTGGGAGCTCGGCGCCCACTACGGCTATGCCGACTACACCTATGCCAGCTTCACCGAGCCCGTGCGCGTGGGCGGAAGCACGGTGAACATGGACCGCGCGGGCAAGAGCCTGCCCTTCATCCCGGAGCACCAGTACGGGGTCTTCGTCGGCTGGCGCTCGCCCGCCGGCTGGCGCGTGCGCCTGGCCTCCAACACCTGGGGCGAATACTGGCTGGACAACGCCAACACCGAGAAGTACGACGGCTGGGAGTGGGTGACCAACCTCTCGATCGCCTACGAGAAGCGGGGCCACGCCTTCGTCCTCAACGCCGACAACCTCTTCGACGAGCACTACGCCGCCGAGGTGAAGAAGGACACCGCCGGCAAGGTCACCTACACCGCTGCGGCGCCGCGCACGCTGATGCTCACCTACAAATACGGGTTCTGACATGCGTGGGGCGCATATCGTGAGCATCGCGCTGCTGGCGGCCTTGGCCGGGCCGTCGCATGCGGCCAGGCCACCGGGCCAGGGCACGGACTGCCGGAAAGTGGAGGCCGAGGCCTACACCCAGCTGCCCCTCCTCGTCCCGGCCGGGCGCGGCGACCGTGGGCGGGCCCCCTATTGCCTCGCCAATCTGCGCGCGGAGGAGGCGAAGGTGCGTGCCGGGGCCGGCGAGCCCTGGAGCGTGCCGGTGGCGGAGGCCGGCTTCAAGGTGGCCGCCCGCCAGGCGGGCAACTACCATTGGCTGCAGGCCCGCGAGGAGACCCCGGACGGCGTGATCACCGCCAGCACCGTCCACTACTTCTCCAATCCCGGCCCCGCGCCCACCGCCATGCTGCAGGCGTCCAAGGCGGAACTGGAGATCGTGCCCCAGCCCCTGCCGCGCGAGCACTGGCGCTACCGGGCCGACGAGACCTGGGCCTTCCTGGTGCGCTTCGAAGGCCGGCCCCTGCCGGGCGCGAAGCTCCGTCTCGAGACCAGCGGCGGCACACGGCAGGTGCTGGCCGCCGATGCCCATGGGGTGGTGCGGATCGCCTTTCCCGCCGATTTCAGGCCGGCCGAGGATGACCACGGCGGCCACCACGGCCGCGAGCCGGGAAACGGTTTCGTCCTGGCCGTGGGCCATACGGACGAGGCCGGCCGCTATTTCCTGACCGCCTTCAACCACAAATACGGCCAGGCCGCCGGGGCCGGCCGCAGCCTCGGCGCCGGCCTCGGCTTCCTGCTCCTGGGCGGGCTGCTGGGGCTGCCCCTGGTCCTCGGCAAGGGAGGGAAGAACCATGGCTGAAACGGCGTCCCGCTTCACCCTCGGTCGCCTGCGCCTGGCGGTGCAGATCGTCATGCTGTTCGTCACCGTCTATGGCGGCACCCTGGTGGGCTACTACACCGCGGAGAAGATATCCAAAGCCCTGCCGGCCCTGTCCTGCGCCTACGACAAGCTGGACGGCGCCTACTGTGTCCTGATCCCCACCCAGCACCAACTGCACCACCGGGTGGGCGAGGCCATCGCCCAGGCCGGGCAATTCGCGCTGTCCATGGTCATTCCGCTGGCCTTCACCTTCCTGAGCTTCTATCTCTTCTTCGTCTTCCTCAACAAGGCCTTCTGCGGCTGGATCTGTCCGCTGGGCACGCTGCAGGACCTGGCCTACAGGCTGGGGCGGTGGCTCAAGCGGCCCTTTCGGGGGCTCTCGGACAAGGCGGTGCGGCGGCTGAGGCCGGCGAAATGGCTCATGCTCGTCGTCCTGGTCCTCGCCCTGCCCCTCATGGCCGGCCTGGGGGTGACGCCCCACGTCACCGGCGACGCCTTCTGCCAGGTCTGCCCCTCGCGCGTCGCCACCACCCTGCTCACCGGTGACACCACCCAGCTGACCATCAACCAGAAGGGGGCGCTGGACTTCGCCTTCGGGGCGCTGGCCAACACCCTGTTCGGCTTCGTCTTCGTCGCGGCCCTCGCGGTGCGCCAGCCTTTCTGCCGCATCTGCCCCCTGCTGGCCCTCAACGCGGCATTCCAGCGCCTCTCGCCGATGCGCCTCGTCAAGCGCGAGCACGCCAAGTGCGACAAGTGCGGCATCTGCACCAAGGCCTGCCCCATGGACATCCCGGAGATCCACCGCGAGCACGGAGCCAAGGCCTTCAACGAGGACTGCACCCTGTGCGGCCGATGCGCCGAGTTCTGCCCGGACGACGACGTCATCCAGCTCAAGTTCGGCCCGGTCCGCTTGTTCGGTTCCAGCCGCGCCTACTACAAGGCCCGTGCGAAGGGGGAGAGCCCTCAGGGCGAGATCAAGGCGGTGCATTGGGTGAAGAAGATGGAATCGACGAATGCCTGACACCGCCGGCCTCGTCTCCGCCTGGCTGCTGGGCGCCTCCCTGGGGCTGACAGCCTGCACCGTCACCTGCCTGCCGTTCATGGGCACCTGGGTGCTGGCCCGCGGGGGGGCCTCCGCCTTGGCGGATACCGGGGTGTTCCTCGCAGGGCGCCTGGCGGCCTATACTGCCCTGGGGCTGGCCGCGGGGGCGGCCGGGGCCTGGCTGGCCAAGGTTCTGGCCGGCGGCAGCGGAAACCTCGTCATCGGCGGCGCCAGCCTGGCCGCGGGGCTGTGGCTGCTGCTCGGGCCCGCCCCACAGCGGGCCTGCGCCGCCGCGCGCGCCGGCGGGCAGATGCCGCCCTTCGCCCTGGGGTTCAGCCTGAGCCTGGTGCCCTGCGCGCCGCTCGCCTCGCTGCTGGCCTTCGCCGCCCAGGCCGGCTCGCCGGGCCAGGGGGCGGCCTACGGCCTCGCCTTCGGCCTGGGGGCGGCGCTCACCCCCCTGCTGATCCTGCTGCCCCTGCTCGGCCGCTTCGGCGAGCAGCTGAGGCGGGGGCGCGCCGGGCTTGGGGTCTGGCTCAAACGCGGCGCGGCATTGGTGCTCGTGACGCTGGGATTGCATCGCATCTGGCTGGGGATCTGATATGGAAGGCTTGACCGATCTCATCGACTACGGCGTCATCGGCCTGCTCCTGGCGCTCAGCGTCTGGGCGCTGGCGGTGGCGGTGGAGCGCTTCGCCTACTACCGGCGCGTGCGGGTGGCGGAGTTCGCCACCCGGGTGGAGCTGGAGACCGCCCTGACCCGGCGCCTGGTGGTCATCGGCACGGTGGCCGCCAATGCCCCCTACATCGGGCTGCTGGGCACGGTGCTCGGCATCATGCTCACCTTCCAGAGCATGGGCGCCACGGGCGACATGGACGTGAAGAGCATCATGACCGGCCTGGCCCTGGCGCTCAAGGCCACGGCCGTCGGCCTCCTGGTGGCCATCCCCTGCGTGGCCCTGAACAACGGCCTGCGCCGGGGGGTGAAGGAGAGGCTGGCCGAGTACGAGGCCCTCCAGGAGCGGGCCCGTGGATGAGGAGATCAGCGGCATCAACGTCGTGCCCCTGGTGGACGTCATGCTGGTGCTGCTCACCATCGTGCTCACCACCGCCACCTTCATCGTCACCGGCCGCATCCCCGTGGACCTCGCCGAGGCCCGGCATGCCGCCGCCGCCCGGAAGACCCCGCTGGTGCTCACCCTGACCCTGCACCGGGCGGTCTACGTCAACGACCAGCCGGCCCCCGACCTGGCCGCCGCCCTCGAGGGCACGCCCCGCGCCACCCCCGTCGTCGTGCGCGCCGACGGCGGCCTGCCGCTGAAGGCCTTCGTCGAGCTGGTGGACAGGGTGAAGGGCCTGGGCTTCACCCAGGTCAGCCTGGAGGTGCGCCGCACGTGAGGGCCTGGGGGGTGTCGCTGGCGGTCCATGCCGTCGCCCTCGGCCTCGGTGCCGCCCTGTGGCCCAAGGCCCCCACCGAGCCGGAGCCGGACAGCTTCCGCTGGGAGGTCGCCTTCACCCCGGCGGCGCAGCCGCCTCTCGCGGAACCGACACCGCCGAAGCCGCCGCCGAAGCCGGCGGTCCGCAAGCCGGACCCGCCACCCCCCGAGCGCCCGATCGTCCCGAAACCGGCCCCGGAGCCGTCGCCGACGGCCCCGGCGGCGGCCGCGCCCGAGCCCGCCGTCATCACCGCCTCGGCCCCGGCCGCAGCCCCGGCCGCGAGCGAAGCACCGGCCCGGGCACCCACCGTCGTCCCCAAGCCGGCGCCCCCCGTCGATGCCGCCGCCGAGGCCGAAAGGCGCTGGTATGCCGCCCTGGTGGACAGGCTGCGCGAGATGAAGCGCTATCCGCTCCCGGCCCGGCGCCTGGGCCAGGAAGGCGTGGTCGTGCTGGCCGTGCAGGTGGCCCCCGACGGCCGCCTGGTCAGCGTCGAGGTCCGGAAGGGCTCGGGCCATCCCCTCCTCGACCGGGACGCCGTCAGGCTGCTGGAAGACGCCGCCGAGGCGGCCCGGGGCAGCCTGCACCCCGAGCGCTCCGCGCGGCTGGAGATCCCGATCGCCTACCGGCTGGAGGCCGGGAAGCTCTGACGAAGAGCCGGGATTGCCCGGCTTGCGTTGCCGCCGCGAACCCGTCAGTTACCCGTCGCCACAAAAGAAAAGGGCTTGCGTTGCCGCAAGCCCTTTTCCGTATTGGCGTCCCCACGGGGATTCGAACCCCGGTTACCGCCGTGAAAGGGCGATGTCCT
>DYFL01000094.1 GCA_020725195.1 Hydrogenophilus sp. | reverse complement strand
CAACCAGGCCGGAGATGATGGACGGAAATTACACCACCTTGACGGACGCTACCCAGAAAGCAGCCTGGATGAAGCGAAGCGCAATCCGGGGAGGACATGGCTGGGCCCTCATCCCGGATTACGGCCTATCGGCCTGCATCCGGGCTACGGGTGGGGACATCGGGGTAGCCCGGATGCAGCGCAGCGCAATCCGGGGGTAATGGGTAGACACGATTACTGCCATCGGGCGGCCATCCATATCGCGACCCCATTTACTCTTGGCGGGCCCCTCGCCCCGGGCTAGCCTCATGCGCCGACACCCCCTGCTATGCTGGAATCAGGCAAAGAAGGGGGTCTTCCATGTATACCCGCATCCTTGTGGCGATCGACGGCAGCCCGCATTCCGAGCGCGCCCGCACTCACGCCCTCGGCCTCGCCCGGGGCCTGGCCGCCGCATTGCGCATCGTGCATGTCGTCGACACCGGCTGGCTCGGCGTGGGCATGGAGCTGGCCATCGACACCGCCGAGCTCGGCCGCGCCCGGCGCGAGGCGGGCGGGCAGCTGCTCGCCGGGGCGCAGGCGGCCGCGCGGGCCGCCGGGGTGGAGGCGGAGGTCCGGCTCCTGGAGATGGCCACGCCGGCCGAGCATGTCGCCGCCCGCATCGCCGGCGAGGCGGCCGACTGGCCCGCCGATCTGGTGGTGCTCGGCACCCACGGCCGCCGGGGGCTGGAGCGCATGCTCCTGGGCAGCGTCGCCGAAGGGGTGGCGCGGCTGTCGGCCGTGCCGGTCCTGCTGGTCCCGTCCTGAGCCTGTCGCGGGGCGGTTTGGCCATGCATGCACCCCATCCCCCCTCTGACTCCCCCCTTGAAGGGGGAGGACGTCTCCGACGTGCCCCGCCTCCCCTCTCCCTCCCCTTCAAGGGGAGGGCTGGGGTGGGGATGGGTTGCCATGGACTGACGAGCCCTCCGGCTCGAAAACCGCCCGGCGTTTATCCGAGGCGTTCCCTTGAGGCAAGGGCATGGGCAAGGACGGCAGACCCGGCCTGGGCCGGCTGATCGCATTTCTGGCAGCCTTTCTGGTGTCAGGCCAGGCCTTTGCGGCCGTGGTCGAGCCCGCGCCGGCCGTGGTCGAGGTGGCGGCCTTCGGGGTGGCGCCGGGCGCGGTCCTGGCGACGGGGGCCGGCACCCCGGAGGTCTCGCCCCTGTTCGCGGCGACGGACGCCGTGGGCCTGCCCGAGGCGCTCGCCCTGCAGCTCGCGGAGATCTTCGCCGAGACGGTGGATTTCCACCGCGACCTCGACCAGGGCTATCGCTGCAGCCTGGTCTTCGAGATGCGCTACCGCGACGGCCTGCCGAGCCCGGGGCGCATCCTCGCGGCCGAGTTCGTCAGCCCGACCAGGCATCTGGAGGCCTTCCTCTTCGACGACGGCGGCGGGCCGCCCGCCTACTTCGATGCCGACGGCGTGGACGTGAACAGGACCCTGCGGCTCGTCGACCCGGTAAGCGAACCCTGGGCGGTCAGGCTCTCCACCGGGGACATGGCGCAGGCCTTCCGGCGCTTCCCCCTGGAGTTCACCCGCATCACCTCGGTGCCGGCCAGGCTGCGCTACCACCCCATCCTGAAGCTCTGGCGGGCGCACCGCGGCACCGATTACGCGGCCCCCGCCGGCACCCGGGTGCGCGCGACGGCGGACGGGGAGGCGGTCTTCGTCGGCCGCAACGGCGGCTACGGCAAGCTGGTGGTGCTGCGCCATTTCGACCGGTACACCACGCGCTACGGCCACCTGCAGCGCTTCGCGCCCGGCCTCGTGCCGGGCGGGGCGGTGCGCAAGGGCCAGGTCATCGGCGAGGTGGGCACGACCGGCCTGGCCACCGGCCCGCACCTGCACTACGAGCTGCACGCCGACCCGGGGGCGGCGCCACCGTCCGGCCTCCTGCTGGCGGTCAGGACGGTGCACCCCTCGCAGAGGGCGGCCCTGCAGGAAAAGATCGCGGACTACCGGCGCAAGCTCGGCTTCGCCCGCAGCGAGGTGCTCGTCAGGCTGGACTAGGCGCTCGTCGGATCGACCCAGACCCGGCCCTGCTGCGTCTTCACCGGGTAGGTGCGCAGGGGGCAGTCGGCCGGCTCGTTCTCGGGGGCCCCGGTGGCCAGGTTGAACCAGCTGCCGTGCAGCGAGCACTTGATGGAGCGGCCCTTGATGCAGCCGAAGTAGAGGGAGTAGTCCTCGTGGCTGCACATCTCGTCCACGCAGTAGTGCGCGCCCCCGGCGTTGCAGAGCAGGAGGCGCCTGCCCGCGAGCTCCAGGCGCTTCATCTGGCCCGGCTTGAGTTCGCCCTCGGCGGCGACGGCGATGTACCCCTCGGCCATCACCGCACCCTCGCGGCGGCGCGGCCGGAATCCAGGGCGGCGCGGGCCAGGCCGGCGGCCTCGGCGGGCGTCCCAGCGCGGCCGAGGTGGTGGAGGATGAGCGCCGCACCCAGCACCAGGGCGTCGTAGGCCGGGCCCTGCCGGCCGGCGAGCGCCGCCAGCCCCGCCTCGGCCGCGGCCCGGGCGGTGGCCTCGACGTCCACCATGATGGCCACCTCGTCGCCCTCGCGCCCGGACTTGGGCAGGTCGTCGGGCAGCGGCACGGCGCGCACGCTCTGCTGGATGCCCAGGGCCTCGGGATGGACGTCGCCCTCCACCGCCTCGCCGCGGTCCTGGTAGGCGAAGAACTTGCCGGGCTGGCGCAGGCTGGGGATCACGCCGCCCTCGACGCCGCGGATGATGAGCCCCGAGTCGAAGCCCGCGTGCCGGGCGAGCATGGCGTAGATGGGCGGATAGGGCTTGTGCACGTAGCCGGTGACGAAGTGGGTGCGGCGGCGGCCGACGACGGGCTTGGCGAGCACCTCCACGGTGGTGAGCGCCTGGCGCTTGACGATGCGGCTGCGCAGATTCACCAGGTCGTGGAGCTTGGGGCAGTAGCGCGACTGGTCGACGTAGGCCCAGCCCAGGGCCGGGTCGGCGAGCCGCCGGGCCGCCGCCTCGGGGCCGAGGTCCACGTCGACGCCGGCGGCGGCGAGGACGTGCCGGGCGGTGACGCCGAACTTGGGCCCCACGGCGTCGAGGGCGTGGTTGACCGCGGCCACGCCCAGCTCGGCCAGGAGCGCGGGCAGGAAGGGGGCGGCGGGCAGGCAGCGGTTGTAGCCGTCGTAGGGGTCGGCGATGTCGACCACCTCGTCGACCTCGGCGGTCACCCGCCGGGTGGCCTCCAGGATGGCGTCCAGGATGCCCTTGTTCTCGTCGTCGGTCTCCCGCTTCATCCTGAGGGCGATGAAGAAGATGCCGGCCTGCACCGGATCGGCGGCATCGTCGAGGATGGCCTTCATGCCGAGGTAGGCCTCCTCGCGGGCGATGTCCTTCGAGAGGTCGGGGCCGGTGGCGATGCGCTGGAGGATGGAATGCATCAGCTTCCGGGGGTCGGCGTGCTGGGCGGCTGGGTTCATGGCGGCCGGGTTCATAAGCAACTCCTGATATGAGCGGCGCAGGATAGGTGGCCCTCCCGCACAGTGTCAACCTTGCCGCTGGCGGGGTCAGGCGAGCTTGCGGTAGAGGGTGCGCTCGCTGATGCCCAGGCGGGCGGCGAGCGCCTTCTTGTCTCCGCCCACCTGCTCCAGGGCCCAGCGCACGTAGCGCCGCTGCGCCTCGTCCAGGGGCACGACCTCCCCGGGCCTGCCCGCCTGGGCCGGGGCGGGGAGGCCGGGGGCGAGGTCCTCCGGCAGGTGCCGGGGCTCGATGGTGTCGCCGTCGGCGAGCAGCAGGGCCCGCTCGAGGAAATTGCGCAGCTCGCGCACGTTGCCCGGGAAGGCGTAGGCCAGGAGCCGGTCCATGGCCGCCTTGCTCAGGCGCACGGGGCGCTCCGGGGCCAGGCGCGCGAGCAGGGCCTCCACCAGCAGGGGCAGGTCCTCGCGCCGTTCGCGCAGGGCGGGCAGGGGCACGGGGAAGGCGGAGATGCGGTAGTAGAGGTCGCGGCGGAAGCCGCCCTCCTCCACCATCTGCCCGAGGCCCCGGTGGGTGGCGGCCACTAGGCGGAAGTCGGCGCGCAGCGTCTCCACCCCGCCCACCCGGCGGTAGGTGCCGGTCTCCAGCAGGCGCAGCAACTTCACCTGCAGGGCGAGCGGGATGTCGCCCACCTCGTCGAGGAACAGGGTGCCGCCCTCGGCCGCCTCCACCAGGCCGATCTTGCGCTGGCCGGCGCCGGTGAAGGCCCCCTTCTCGTAGCCGAAGAGCTCCGACTCGAACAGGCTCTCGGTCAGGCCCGAGCAGTCCACCGGCACGAAGGGCCGGCCGCGCCGGGGCGAGAGGCTGTGCAGGGCCTGGGCGGCCAGCTCCTTGCCGGTGCCCGACTCGCCCAGGAGCAGCACCGGGGTCTGGGAGGGGGCGGCGCGGTTGATGAGCTCCAGCATGCGGTTGAAGGCGGGCGAGCGCCCCACCATGCCGAAGGCCTGGGGGCCGTCGCCGACCTCGTGCAGGAACTTCATCATCTCGACGAAGTAGACCACCCTGCCGTCCCCGTCGCGGATCGGCACCAGTTCCACGTCCACGTACTCCTCGCCCCGGGGGGTGTGGTGCAGGTGCAGCACGCGGGCGGGCTCGCCGGTCTTCAACGCCGTCTGGCGCGGGCAGGACTCTCCGCACTGGTCACAGGGCCGGTCGTAGCGGTGCGAGACCTCGTGGCAGGTGCGCCCGAGCATGCCGCTCGGATCGCCGAACACCCGCTGGTAGGCGCCGTTGGCGGCGAGGATGCGGTAGTCGGTGTCGATCAGGATGCTCGGCTCGGACAGGGCGTCCAATACGGACTTCAGCTCGCTGGGGGCGCTCATGGGGCTCGCTTGTCAGAAATGACCGCATTGTCTGGCGGCCCCGTCATTTCCGTCAATCACGGGGCCGCCCTCTCCCCGAACCCTGCGCCTTGCGGTGCGGATGCGGGGCTTCAGCGCGATCCCGCGCGATCGGCCTGCGCCGGCCGCACCCGCGGCGGCAGACGGCCTGACAGAAAATGCAGGGAATTGTCAAAAATGGCGGTCACGGTTGACCATCCATCGCGGGGAAGGCCCAGCCCGCGCAGGGCGCAGGCATCTTTTCTCCATGAATTCAGCGCATTACCACACACCGGCCTCGCCGCTCCGATCTGGCACGGGCGTTGCATTAGGGTAGATGACAGTCAGCCCGTGACGCATGGGTGCGATGCCGATGCGCCCCGGATGACTGCTCAGTGTCTCCTCCACTGGTGCCGGGCGGAAGCTCCTCCTGCTTCCCCCGGTCTTTTTTTCCGCTGCCCCCGGGATTGCCCGGCCACCCGACCGGGGTAGAATCCCGCGGACCCTCCCCCCTCAATTCGATCATGACAAGCCATTACGAGCGCATCGGCGGCGACGCCGGGGTGCGCGCGCTCACCGAGCGCTTCTACCAGCTCATGGACGAGCTGCCCGAGGCCTACGGCATCCGCAAGCTGCATGCGCAAGACCTCGCGCATTCGACCCAGAAGCTCTACGAGTTCCTGAGCGGCTGGATGGGCGGCCCCCAGCTCTATGTGGAGAAGCACGGCCACCCCATGCTGCGCCGGCGCCACCTGCCCTTCCCCATCGGCGAGGCCGAGCGCGACCAGTGGCTGCTGTGCATGCGCCAGGCCCTGGACGACGTGGTGGCGGACGCGGGGCTCCGGCAGGAGCTCTACGCCGCCTTCGCCAAGGTCGCGGAGCACATGCGCAACCGGGCCGGGGCGCAGCCGCCGCACGCCTGACCCCTGTCAAAGCGGGGCCGGGTGGTTGTAAAGTACCAGCACCCCGACGCCGCGCCGGAGGAGACATCTCGCGGATGCCGCCGCGGCCGGGGCGTACACCCGGCACGACCCACGTGCCGGCATATCACCTCAAGGAAGGCAGGAGAGAGACCATGAGCAAACCGAAAATCGCACTGACCGCCCTCGCGGCCGCCCTGCTGGCCGGCTGCGCCACCGGGCCCACCGTCGAGCAGCAGGCCGCCTACGCCGCCGATTCGCGCGCGGCGGTCGGCGAACTCGTCAAGACCCTGCTCGGCGAGCTCAGGCAGGACATCGCCGCGGGCGGGCCCGAGGGCGCCATCACGGTGTGCAGGGACAAGGCCCCGAAGATCGCCGGCGGCATCGCCCAGAAGCACGGCGTCTCCGTCAAGCGCGTGACCTTCAAGCCCCGCAACCCCCAGCGCAGCACCCCGGACGAGTGGGAGACCCAGGCCCTGCGGGAACTCGAGCAGCGCTTCGCGCAGGGCGTGAAGGGCGATGCCCTGGAGTACTACCAGGTCGTCGACGGACCCAAGGGCAAGACCTTCCGCTACATGAAGGGCCTGGTCACGGCGGAGCTCTGCATGACCTGCCACGGCACGCCCGAGACCATCCCGCCTGCGGTGCAGGCCAAGCTCGCCGCCGAATACCCCGGCGACAAGGCCACCGGCTACCTGCCCAACCAGTTCCGCGGCGGCGTCAGCATCCAGCGTCCGCTCTGACCGACGGGCCCGGGGCGCCCCCGGGCCCTCGCTTCCCCACCCGCCCACCCCATGAACGACACCCCGGTATCGCGCCTGCAGCACTTCCCCATCGCCTGGTTCGCCATGATCATGGGCCTGGGCGGCCTCACCCTCGCCTGGGCGCGGGCCGAGGCGCTGTTCGCCCTGCCCGTGCGCGTGAGCCCCTATCTGCTGGGCTTGAGCACAGGCCTGTTCCTGGCGCTGGGCGCGGCCTATGCGCTCAAGGTGTTCAGGCACCGCGCCGCCGCCGCGGAAGAATGGAACCACCCGGTCAAGATGAGCTTCGTGCCCACCTTCTCCATCGCGCTCATCCTGCTGTCCATCGGCTGGCTGCCGTGGAGCGAGTCCTACTCGAAGCTGCTGTGGACGCTGGGTGCGGCGCTGCACCTCATGCTGACCCTGCACATCCTCACCCAGTGGATCCACCAGCCCAAGTTCGAACTGCTGCACCTCAACCCGGCCTGGTTCATCCCGGTGGTGGGCAATGTCCTGGCGCCCATCGCCGGGGTGCATCACGCGCCGCTGGAGGTGTCGTTGTTCTTCTTCAGCATCGGCATCGTGTTCTGGCCGGTGCTGCTCGCCATCATCTTCAACCGGGTGATCTTCCACGGCAGCCTGCCGGACCGGCTGCTGCCGACCCTGTTCATCCTCATCGCCCCGCCCGCCGTGGGCTTCCTCGCCTACCTGAGCCTCACCGGCGAGGTCGACGCCTTCGCCCGGGTGCTCTACTTCATCGCCCTGTTCTTCACCCTGCTCGTGCTGGTGCAGTGGCGCTGGTTCCTGCGCATCCGCTTCTTCCTGTCCCGGTGGGCCTATTCCTTCCCCCTGGCCGCCGTCACCCTCGCCACCCTGGCCATGTACCGCTCCACCCCGAACCCGGGCTTCCTGATCCTCTCCGGAGCACTGCTCGGCATCACCACGGCAGTGATCGCGGGGCTGTTCGCGCGCACCCTGGTATCGGTGGCCAGGAAAGAGATCTGCGCGGAGGACTGAGGACGCCGGAATCGGCTGAAACGGCCCGCGATCGGGGCCGCCGGGCTGTCTTGGCGGAGGCGGTGAGATTCGAACTCACGAACGGTTGCCCGTTGCCGGTTTTCAAG
>DYFL01000093.1 GCA_020725195.1 Hydrogenophilus sp. | reverse complement strand
ACGATGGCCACCACCATCGTCTGCCAGATTTACACCACTTCCACGGACACTACCGTTACGCGGGCGCTCCTGCGCAAACAGGAAAAGCGCCCCGGCGCGGGTCGATGTCACACCGACCATCGCCGCTGGCCAAACGCGTTCTTCGCGGCTGCGGGGCTCTTCACCATGACCAGAGTCTGGCAGTCAGCGAGCCAATCCCGATGAGGAAACCACCGACTGGAGAGCCGTATGCGGGAGAACCGCACGTACGGTTCGGAGGGCGGGGAGGGCGCTAGCCCTTCCCGACCCCTATCAAATACAGCCTCACTTGCCGGTGCCGTCAATAGAAAAGGGGGCGATGAACGCCCCCTTTGAATTTCACCGGCCTACCGGCTCAGCGCCGGCCTGAGCCTCAGCTCCAGCCCGAGTCCCGGCCCGGCTTCTTGTAGCCGCCGCCCTTCTTGTAGGCCGGGCGGCTGTTCCAGTCGTTGGCCGACTTCCAGCTGTCCTGGCGCCGGGCCGGATCGCCTGCCTTGGGCGACTGGGCGCCGCGGTTGCCCTCGCCGTATCCCCTGCCGGTCTTGGCCGGGGCGGCATTGTCGTAGCGCTTGGGCTGGGCATCGCCGCGCGGGGCGTCGCCCCAGGTGCTTCTGGGACGGCTGTTCCACTCGTTGCCGGCTGCGCCGCGAGACTCCTCGCGACGGAACCCGCCCTCGGCACGGTTGCCGTAGCCGCGGCCTTCGCCGTCCTTGCGGTAGCCGCTGCCGCCGGCAGGGCGGCCGGGCTTGCCGGACCAGGCATTGCCGCCGCCCCACTTGCCGCCGCCGCTGCCCTGGCGCGGACGCGCGGGCTTGGGCGGGCGGGCGGTGGGCTCCAGGCCGGGGACGACCTCCACATTGATCTGCTGGCCGGTGTAGCGCTCGATGCCCTGGATCAGGTGCCGCTCGCGGTGGCCCGCCAGGGTGACGGCCACACCGCTGCGGCCCGCGCGGCCGGTGCGGCCGATGCGGTGCACGTAGTCCTCGGCCTGGCGCGGGGCGTCGAAGTTGATGACGTGGCTGATGCCGGCCACGTCGATGCCGCGGGCGGCCACGTCGGTGGCCACCAGCACGCGGGTGCGGCCCTCGCGCAGGCGCTGCAGGGTCTTGTTGCGATGGCTCTGGGGCATGTCGCCGTGCAGGGCGTCGGCCGGGTAGCCCTGGTCGCGCAGGCTGTCGGTCAGCTCCTCGGCGCCGCGCTTGGTGGCGGTGAAGACCACGGCCTGGTTGAGGTTGGCGTCGCGCAGCCAGTGGTCGAGCAGGCGGGTCTTGTGGCCGTGGTCGTCGACGAAGTGCAGGCGCTGCTCGATCTGGGCCTTGTTGTCCTTGGTCGCGGCCACCTCGATGCGCTGCGGCTCGCGGGTGAGCTCGCGCGCGAGCTTGCCCACCACGCCGTCGAGGGTGGCGGAGAAGAGCAGGGTCTGGCGGCTCGCCGGGGTCTGGGCGACGATGGCCTGGATGTCGTCGATGAAGCCCATGTCCAGCATGCGGTCGGCCTCGTCGAGCACCAGCACCTCCAGGCGCGAGAAGTCCACGCGGCCGCGCTCCATGTGGTCCATCAGGCGGCCGGGGGTGGCGACGACGACGTCCACGGGCTGGGAGAGCTGCTTCAACTGCAGGCCGTAGGGCGAGCCGCCCACGAGCGTGGCGGTGCGCAGCCGCCGGATCTCGCGGCCGTAGGTGCGCGCGGCCTTTTCCACCTGCAGCGCGAGTTCGCGCGTGGGGGTGAGCACCAGGACGCGCGGGCCGTTGCCGGATTGCTGGGAGGGCTCCACCAGCCGGTTGAGGCTGGGCAGCAGGAAGGCGGCGGTCTTGCCGCTGCCGGTCTGGCTGGAGACCAGCAGGTCGGCGCCGGCAATGGCGGCCGGCACGGCCTGCGCCTGCACGGGCGTGGGCTCGGGATAACCGGCGGATTCGATGGCCTTCAGGACGAAGGGGTGCAGGCCGAGATCGGAAAAGCTCATAAATACCTCTCTAGGGGCGTGTCCGGCAGGACAGGTGCCCAATGGTTTGCAGCCTGCACGGGGCAGGCAAAAGAATCGCTCGGCCTCATACGGCCGGGGGTGCGATTCGCGTCTAAGCATCGGCGCCAACCGGATGCTGCGACGCCAAACCTTCGAGATGGAAGCTTCGAGGCGGGCCTGGGGCGCGCTAATCAAACGCACGCCTTTGCGGGGTTGGGGCTGATGGGGCTGTGAATACAGTCCCGTGGATCAGAGACGCCGCGAGGATGCGACGAAATGGCCAACTGCTGCAGTACACAACTGGGGGCGGATGATACGGGAACCGCCGGATTTGTAAAGGGTTTTTTCCAGCCCGGCGTAGCCTGGATGCAGCGCAGCGGAATCCGGGAATCGGCTGTGTAGCCTGGATGCAGCGCAGCGGAATCCAGGGAATACGGCCAGGCTGATCCCTAGGGATTCGCCGCCCAGACAAAGAACTCCCGGTTGCCGTCGCCGCCCAGGAGGGGGCTGTCGAAGAAGTCCCGCACCTCGAGCCCCGCCGCCGCGCAGGCGGCGCGGACCCTCGCCTCCACCTCGGCGTAGAGGCGCTCGTCGCGCACGATGCCGCCCTTGCCCAGATTCTGCGGCCCCACCTCGAACTGCGGCTTCACCAGGGCCAAGACCCGGCCGCCGGCCTTGAGCAGGGCGGGAAAGCGCGGCAGGAGCAGGGTGAGCGAGATGAAGGAGGCGTCGGCCACGACGAGGTCGAAGCCCGCCGCCGGGAAGTGCCCGCCCAGGTCCGCCGGGGCGAGCCCCCGTGCGTTGATCCCTTCCAGGCAGGCGACGCGGGCGTCGGCTTGCAGTTTCGGGTGCAGCTGCCCGTGCCCGACCTCCACCCCCACCACCCGCTCGGCGCCCGCCTGCAGCAGGCAGTCCGTGAAGCCGCCGGTGCTCTGCCCGACGTCCAGGCAGACGCAGCCGGCCGCCTCCAGCCCCGTGTGCGCCAGGGCCCCGGCGAGCTTGAGCCCGCCGCGCGAGACATAGCGTTCGGCCGCGTCCGCCACCAGCTCGATCTCGGCCGTCTCGGGCAGCTCCTGGGACGGCTGCTTCACCGGCAGCTTTTCACCCCCCCGGAAAAAGAACAGCCGCCCGGCCTCGATGGCGCGGCGGGCGGCGGTGCGTGAGGGCACGAGGCCGCGCGCGACGAGCAGCAGGTCGGCGCGCATCAGAGGGCATCCAGCAGCTTCATGAAGTTGCGCTTGGGCTTGTGGGCGAGCCGCACCTCCGCCAGCCAGTCGCCGAATTCCCGCTCCCGCCCCAGCCCCTCGAGCAGGTCGCGCACCGCGCGCATCACCCCGGCGGCCTCGGCATAGGCATCGTTCTTCTTAAGGTCAACGATAGGGTGCACCGCACGCTTATAGAAAGGGATAGCCGCCTCCGGCCGGGCAGGCGCCAGGGCGCGTGCCAGATCGATCAGGGTGCGCGCATCGCACCGTCCCGCGTTGGCCTCGGCCAGGGCGGCATCCAGGTCCCCGTCCCAAATCAAGGCCCGCACCAGCATCGTGAAGTCGGGGCGATCCGGGCGCCGGCCGTAGAGGGGCCGGAAGTGCTCGTGATGGCGCAGCGCCGCCTCGCGCAGGGCGCCCAGGGCCCGCGTCCGCCAGGCCTCGGCGCCGGCCGTGCGGCGGGCGCGTTCCATGAGCTTCCTGTAGCCGTCCACGCCACCGCCGCGGCCGCCGAACTGGGCCCAGGCGATGGCCATGGCCTCGTCCCGGCGGCCGCGGCGGAAATACGCCTCCACCAGGAAGTCCTGCAGCCGCCAGTCCGGGTCCTTGGGAAAGGCGGCCAGCCCCCGTTCCGCCCAGTCCAGGGCCGCGTCCCCTTGGCCGGCGTCGCGATAGATCTCGGCGATGCGCAGGAAGGCGTAGGTGCTGGACAGGTCCTTCTTGTGGACTTCCACCAGCGCCTCCGTGTCGCCGCTGAGTTTCGCCAGCGACTCCATGATGCGGGTGATGCGATAGCGGCCGTCCCCGCGCTCGGCATCCCCCGGTTTCCGGGACGGCAGCTGGTCCCAGGCGGCCCGGGCCAGGCGCGCGTATTCCGTCAGGCCGGCCTTGCCCAGGGCGTCCAGGTAGGCCTCCGGCCCCGGCCAGGTGTCCCATGCGTCCTGCATCTGCCGGTCGAAGAGCCAGCGGGCGAAAGCCGCCGGCTCGGGCCGCGCCTCGGCGCTGGCCCGCACGTGCAGGTCCACCAGGCGGCCCAGCAGCTCGCCCATGTGGCCGTCCGAATCGTCGCAGGCCTCCAGCGCATGGTGCAGGCGCTCGACGGCGTACTCGGCCAGGCCCATCAGCTCGGCCCCGCGCAGGCCCTCCAGGGCATCGATCAACTCGTCCACCCGCCGGGCGAAGTCGGGCATGGCGTGGTAATCGAGAAAGCCGCGCACCCCGGTCACCTGGGTGACCAGCTTTTTGATTTCCGAGGCCGGCCCGCCGGCCCGTGCGGCCAGCAGCAATCTTTCCCTGGTGGCCCGGTCCCAGCGGGCCACCTCCAGCAGCCACTCCACCAGGCGGGCCGAGTCCTGGCCCTCCAGGAAGGCGCGGATCTCGTCCTCCTTGCCGCGCCGCTGCTTTTTTCCCGCCGCCTGCTCCCGGCTGGGGGCGGCTCCTTCCCCTGACGCCAGACGCGCCAGGGCCAGCGCCACCAGGTGCTTGCAGAAATCGCCCCGGCCGCCTACCGGGCAGGTGCAATCCCAGCGCAGTCCGTCCGCCTCGGCCTCGATCCAGGCGCGGTACGGCTCGCGCCCGCCCCCCTCCACCGCGCCGGCCACCCGCTCTGCCTCGTCGGCCGCGATCTCCACCCGCCCCTCGCAAAAATAGGCCTCGCCGCGCTGGAAGGCGGCCGCGCCGGCGAGGGATTTCAGATGTTCGGGCTGGATCAGGTCTTCGAGCATGTCTTCAAGAGTCCCTGACGTTCCGGTCGGGATGGGGTGTGATGGCGGTCATAATCGACAAAGGGTCGACTTCCAGGGAGCAGATTGTAGGGGGGAACAGAGACAACAGGTATCCGCGGATGTCGATCCGATACGGGCCTTCACGACACCTTGCTTGACTGACGGGATAGGGGTCTGATGCGGTCGGCGGTATCGTTTACCGCGGATGACTGCGCTCCGGTGCGGACATTCGCGAGACTTCAGCCGGGTGGCAGCTACATGCGCCATGCCGCGACACCAAGAGAAAGCCTCGACCTGAAACGCCGCTCATTAGGAAACCTTGCTGTTGGCAAGGGCCTGAACAACAAGATCATTCACGTTCCAGTACCCCAGGATTTATCATCACAACCTAGATGGGGAGACCGACAGGGGAGTGTTTTCTAGGAAGCATGATGGCTGGGGAGGAAATCAATCTGGGACCTTTGACCGAAGCCGACACTTGCCGGCTCTTCGTCACGCCCGCTCTCCATGCAGCCGGATGGGGCCAGGCCCCCACCGTGATCGGCGAGCAGCGCACCTTCACCGACGGCCGGATCATCGTGACCGGCGGCATCGTCCGCCGGGGCAAGCAGAAGCGGGCCGACTACATCCTGTTCCACCGGCGGGATTTCCCCATTGCCGTGGTCGAGGCCAAGGAGGCAAGCCGGCCTGCCGAGGACGGGGTTCAGCAGGCCAGGGAATACGCCGAGATTCTGGGGCTCAAGTTCGCCTACGCCACCAACGGCAAACGCATCATCGAGATTGACTACCTCGCCGGCACGGAAACCGGGATTCCCGCCTACCCGACCGCCGACGAGCTATGGCAGCGCCTGTCCGGCGCCAAGGGCATCGGCGAAGCCGCGTCCAAGCACCTGCTGGAGCCCTTCAACCTCGTTTCCGGCAAGGTGCCGCGCTACTACCAGCAAATCGCCATCCATCGCGTCATCGAGGCCATCCTGCTCGGGCAGAAGCGCATCCTGGTCACCATGGCCACCGGAACCGGCAAGACCGCAGTCGCCTTCCAGCTGTGCTGGGCGCTCTGGAACAGCCGCTGGAACCGCACAGGCGAGCATCGCCGGCCGAAGATCCTCTTCCTGGCCGACCGCAACATCCTGGTCGACGACCCGATGGCCAAGATGTTCGCGCCCTTCGGGGACGCCCGGCACAAGATTGCATCCGGCGACGCCAGCCAGAGCCGCGACATGTATTTCGGCATCTACCAGGCCCTCTCCTCCTCCGGCAACGAGGTATTCAAGCAATACCGGCCAGACTTCTTCGACTTGATCATCGTCGACGAATGCCATCGCGGATCGAGCCGCGCCGACAGCGCCTGGCGGGAAATCCTGGAGTACTTCGAGCCGGCGGTGCAGTTCGGCATGACCGCCACGCCCATCCGCGAGGAGGAGCGGGACACCTACAACTATTTCGGTAACCCGCTCTACACCTACTCCCTGCGGCAAGGCATCGAGGACGGTTTCCTCGCGTCCTACCGGGTGCACCGCGTCATCACCACCGTCGATGCAGCGGGCTGGCGGCCGTCCAAGGATGAACTGGACCGCTATGGCCGTCCCATCCCGGACGACGAATACCAGACCAAGGACTTCGAGCGTGTCGTGGCCCTGCGCGCCCGCACCCAGGCCATTGCCACGCACCTCACCAACTTCCTGAAAGGCACCGACCGCTTCGCCAAGACCATCGTCTTCTGCGTCGATCAGGAGCACGCATCCGAGATGCGGCAGGCACTGGTGAACCTCAACAGCGACCTGGTGGCCCAATACCCGGACTACGCCTGCCGCGTGACGGCGGACGAAGGCGGAATCGGCCTGGCCCACCTCGCCAACTTCCAGGACGTGGACAAGCCGACCCCCGTGATCCTGACCACGTCCCAGCTCCTCACCACCGGCGTGGATGCCGAGATGGTCAAGAACGTGGTGTTGGCCCGCGTCGTGGGTTCACGCCCCGAGTTCAAGCAGATCATCGGTCGGGGCACGCGGCTGAAAGTCGACTACGGCAAGGAATACTTCAACATCCTGGACTTCACCGGCACGGCCACGCACCACTTCGCCGACCCGGATTTCGATGGCGAACCCGCACGCATCGTCGATGCCGTCATCGACGAAGCCGGGGAACCGGTGAGCGTCACGGAAACCGTGCCCGAGGTGCCGCCGTTCGAGTACGAGATACAGGACGAGCAGTTCGATCCGGCCACCACCCTGGTCGAGGAACCCGCCGCCGAGCCCCGCAAGTTCTACATCGACGGCGGCGAAGTGGAGGTCATCGGACACCTGGTCTATGACCTCGACGCCGAAGGCAAGAAGCTCCAGGTCGTCAAATACACCGAGTATTCCGGACGGGCCCTGCGTTCCCTCTACCCCAACCGCACCGATTTCCAGCACGCCTGGGCCGACCCGGACACCCGGGCCGAGGTGCTGCGGGAGCTGACCGAGCGCGGCATCAGCTTCGAGGAACTCGCCGCCGCCAGCGGCGAGCGTGACACCGACCCCTTCGATCTGCTCTGCCATCTCGCCTGGAACGCGCCGCTGCTCACCCGCCGCCAGCGGGCAGAACAGGCCAGGCGCGCCACGGGCGACCTGTTCCAGCAATACAGCGGCACGGCCCGCGAGATCCTCGGCATCCTGCTCGACAAATACATCGAGCGTGGCATCCTTCAGTTCAACCAGCTCTCCGAGTTGTTCAAGGTGCAGCCGCTCGACCGCTACGGCAAACCCTCGGAGATCGCCAACCAACACTTCGGCGGCATCCAGCCGATGCGGCAGGCCATCAATCGCCTGCAAGCCGCGCTTTATTCCTGACCACGAAGGACACAAAGGACACGAAGGAAGTGCACAAGCCTGTTGATGCAGAAACCGAGGGATTGGCGAAGCCGGTGCTTGATGCCGCTTTTGGCTCTTCCGGTAAATCCTACGGTGAAATGAGATGACCGACATCCCGGAAATGG
>DYFL01000092.1 GCA_020725195.1 Hydrogenophilus sp. | reverse complement strand
TGACCCGCAGGCTCGGGCACCCCTTTACCCACTCGATTTTCAAATGAGGCCGAATACGAGGGGGGCGTGCTCACCATCGAGGACACTTTCGGCAGCCATGGCGTCAAGCTCAAGGCGGGCAGCCTGGTGGTCTATCCGTCCTCGTCCATCCATGAGGTCTCGCCGGTCACCTCCGGCCATCGGATGGCCTGCTTCATGTTCATCCAGAACATGGTGCGCGACCCGGGGCAGCGCCGCCTGCTGTTCGATATGGACATGGCGCTGTTGAGGCTGCGCCAGGACGTGGGCGAGACCGACCCCGTGGTGCGCCTCACCGGCGTGTATCACAACCGCCTGCGGCGCTGGGCGGACTCTTGACCCGCCCCGCCGCCCCCGGTGATCAGGCCTTTTCTCGCGCGGAAGGCCTTTTATAGCCAGCCACCCGGACGGCATCCGCGCCGTCTCAGGCAGCCCACTCTTTTCTCATGACCGAACCCCGCATCGATTCCCTCCCGCCCGGCATCAACACGGCCGCCGACTACGATCCTCTCGCCCGCGAGCGCCTGGACCCCGTCGCCTGGCGCTATCTGCAGGAGGGCAGTGGCAGCGGCCTGACCCTGGCCGCCAACCGCCGCGCCTTCGATGCCCGGAGCCTGATGCCGCGCCCGCTGGCCGACGTGCGCGGCTGCCAGCGCCATGGCCGCCGCCGCCCAGGGGGGCGCGATGGTAGTCAGCAGCCTGGCCAGCCAGTGGCTGGAGGCCATCGCCGAGACCGGCATGCAGGCCGGTGGCGCACCCTGGTTCCAGCTCTACTGGCAGGGCGGGCGCGAATCTACTCTGCGCCTGGCCCGGCGCGCCGAGGCGGCGGGCTATGCGGTGGTCGTGCTGACGGTGGACGCGCCGGTCAAACTGGCCACGCTCGAACTGCCCGGCGATGTGACCGCGGTGAACCTGGAGCGCCCGCTCGCCCCAGCCCCGCTCACAGCGAGGCAAAGCCGGGTGTTCGACGGCTGGGTGGCGCAGGCCCCCACCTGGGACGACCTCGCCTGGCTGCGGGGACAGATCCGCCGGCCATTGCTCGTCAAGGGCATCCTGCACCCCGACGACGCCGAACGCGCGGTGGGCCTGGGCTGCGACGGGTTGGTGGTCTCCAACCACGGCGGACGCGTCCTGGACGGCGTGCCCGCCAGCCTCGACGCGCTGCCGGCCATCCTGGCGCGGGTGTCGGGCAGGGTACCGGTGCTGCTCGACAGCGGCATCCGCGGTGGCCGCGACGTCTTCAAGGCCCTCAGCCTGGGCGCCCGGGCGGTGCTCCTCGGCCGTCCCGCCATCTGGGGCCTGGTGGCCGCCGGGGCGCTGGGCGTGGCTCACGTCATCCGCCTGATGCGCGACGAGTTGGAGGTGGCGATGGCCCTGACCGGCTGCGCACGCATCGACGACATCGGCCGCGGCATCCCGCCCAGCCAGGCACCGGACTGACGGGATACCGAGGCCGAGGGCATCCCCGGCATCGTCGATACCTCTCTCCGAGGCGGATGTGCACCGGTACGCGAACGGAGCCCCCCGGGGTGTTCGATTAGGCTACCTGCCTGGGGGAATCCGGCTGTCTGCCAACGGATGTCCACGGACAAGGCCGACGGCGATCCTGCACAGTGCAATGAGTCCGGGCGGGTCTTGATCCTCGTCAAAGTAAATACAAATAATTCTCATTAACATACAATCAGCAAGCTACGAGCCTCCCCGTGCTCTTCCGCCAGCCAGACCCAAGATTCCATTTACCGGAGAAGAGCATGCCGACAAGACGTATCGCCCCCCTTACCCTCGCAGTGATGGCCGCCATGAGCGCGCATGCGGATGATGCAGCCATGCTGAGGACGGTGAGCGTCACCGCCAAGGGGTATGCCGCCGAGATGCTGGAGACGCCGGCGGCAGTCGAGACCCTCACCCCGGATTCGGTCGCAGGCGCAGCGGCTGCCCCCGCCGGTGCCCTGTTTCGTGGCGAACCCGGCCTGGCCGTGCATAGCGACGGCGCCTGGGGCCAGAACCCCGTGCTGCGGGGGCTGAAGAAGGAGAGCGTGGTGGTGCTGGTGGACGGGCTGCGGGTCAACTCGGCCCAGCCCGTGGGCGCCGTCGCCTCCTTCCTGGACCTGGGGCTGCTGGAGCAGGCCGAGGTGGTGAAGGGGCCGACCTCCGTGCTCTACGGCAGCGGCGCCATGGGCGGGGTGGTGAACCTGCGCACCCCCGAGGCGGCGTTCAGGAAGGACGCGGGCTGGGACGGCCGTTTCGCCCTGGGCGCCTCCTCGGCGGACGCGGGGTTCTCCGGCTCGCTGCTGGGGCGCTACGGCAGCGCCGACCACGCCCTGGTGCTGGGAGCAGCGGCGCGCCAGGCGGAGGACTACGAGAGCCCGGCGGGCAAGGTGGCCCACAGCGGCTACGAGTCAGACTCCCTGCTTCTGAAGACCCGCCACCGCCTGGGCGGGGACGTCAACCTCAAGCTCAACCTGCAGCGCCATGCCGATCACGACGTCTGGTATCCCGGTTCCGCCCGCACCGGCGGCCAACCCGGCGGGGCCGGCATCCCCCCAGCGCTGGGCACGGTGACCATCCACTCCCCGGAGCAGCGGCGCGAGCTCTATGAGGTCGGCCTGGAAGGCAGGCTGGGCGCCGGGCAGCTCAGCGGCGAGATCTACCGGCAGGAGGTCTACCGCCAGATCCGCGCCTGGTCCGCCACCCTGGGGCGGGATTACGTGCGCAATGAGGTGACCTTCGCCACCGACGGGGCGCGGGCGCGCTACCTGCTGCCCGCCGGGGAGGTCCACCTGCTCACCCTGGGCGCCGAGGGCTGGGTGATGAAGGGCGATCCCGAGCGCTACATGGACACCAACGCACCCCTGTTCAACAACAACCTGCGCAACGACCCCTTCTCCGATGGCGAGGTGAAATCGGCGGGGGTCTTCGTGCAGGACGAGATCAGCCTGGGGGCAACGAAGCTCCTGGCCGGCGCCCGCTACGACCGGATCACCGGCGACGCCAGCCGGAAGGGCAGCGGCCCGGCGGCCCAGACCACGGGGCTCAGGCACTCGGACAACACCCTGTCCTGGTCGGTGGGGGCGATCCATGCCTTCTCCCAGGCCTTCAATCCCTACGTCAACGTGGGCCAGGCCTACCGGGCGGCGGACATGCGCGAGCGCTTCGAGGACTCCGCCCGGGGCGACGGCTATTACGTGATGGGCAATCCCCAGCTGGAGCCGGAGCGCTCCACCTCCTTCGAGGTCGGCGCCAAGGGGCGGGCCGGCGGCGCGGAATACCGGCTGGCCGCCTTCCACACCACCATCGAGGACTACATCGCCGGCCGCATCATCGGCACCATCCACGGCGGCACCGGCCTGCCCATCAAGCTGACCGAGAACCTGGACAAGGTGGTCATCTATGGGGTCGAGGGCGGCGGCAGCCTGCCTGTGGGGGCCTATGTCCTGGACGCCGCCTTCACCTGGCTGCGCGGCGACAACGAGCAGGACGACGAGCCCCTCTACCAGATGCCGGCGCCCGAGCTGCGCCTCGGCATCGGCCAGCCGTCGGACAAGGGTCTGCGCTGGCGCGCCCAGCTGCGCGGCGTGGCGCGGCAGGACCGGGTGGCGACGGTCTTCTCCAACGGCACCGAGAACGCCACGCCGGGCTTCGCCACCGTGGATCTGTTCGCGGGCTGGGGCTTTGGCAAGGCCGGGCGTCTGAACGCCCTGGACCTGGACCTGGCCCTCACCAACCTGCTGGACAAGGGCTACCACGAGCACCTGGCCGACGGCGTTTCCGGCCAGGAGATCCAGGCACCGGGGCGTGGCCTGATGTTGACCCTGAAGGGGAGCTTCTGATGCGCTTCTGGCTGTTCCTCCTCGCCCTGTCTCTGGCCATTCCAGCCCAGGCCGCCAAGCTGGCCAAACTCACCCTCTCCGGCCCCTACGCGGCGGTGTCCTTCCCCCTCATCCACATGGTGGAAAGCGGCGCCCTGAAAGACATGGCGGACCGGGTGGAATTCGTCGCCTGGAAGGACCCGGACCAGCTCAGGGTGCTGGCCCTGGAGGGCAAGGCGGACTTCGTCGCCATGCCAACCAACGTGGCCGCCAACCTGTACAACCGGGGCGTGAAGCTCGACCTCGTCAACGTCTCCGCCTGGGGCGTGCTGTGGATGGTCTCCCGGGACAAGGACATGCGGACCCTGGCGGACTTCAAGGGCAAGGAGATCGCCATGCCGTTCCGGGCCGACATGCCGGACATCGTCTTCGGCCTGCTGGCGGAGGGGCAGGGCCTGGACCCCCGCAAGGACTTCAGGCTGCGCTATGTGGCGAGCCCCCTGGACGCCATGCAGTTGCTGGTGATGCGGCGGGTGGATCATGCCCTGCTGGCGGAGCCCGCCGTGTCCATGGCCCTGCGCAAGACCCGCTCCTTCCCCGTCAGCGTCATCGCGCCGGAGCTCTACCGCAGCGTGGACCTGCAGAAGGAGTGGGGGCGCGTCTTCCGGACCGAGGCGCGCCTGCCCCTGGCAGGCGTCGCCGCCCTGGGCAGGGTGCGTGAGGACGCGCATCTCACCGCCCGCTTCCAGGCCGCCTATGCCGCATCCCTCAAGTGGTGCCAGGAGCATGCCGCCGAGTGCGGCCGGCTGGTGGCGAAGCGGGTGGACATGCTCACCCCCGAGGCGGTGGCGGATTCCATGGCGGCGAGCCAGATGCGGTTCGTGCCCGGCCATGAGGCGCGCCCGGCGCTGGAGGCCTTCTTCGCCCGGCTGCTGGCGAAGCAGCCCGCCCTGGTGGGCGGCCGCCTGCCGGACGCCGGCTTCTATGGCCCGGCGGGCCTGGGTGAGGGGAGGGCGCCACGATGAACCTGCTGCGCGCCTGGGCCACCGGCATCCCCGCCTACCTGTGGAGCGGCTGGGGGGCCGTCGCCAGCCTCATGATGCTCCTCGCCCTGTGGGACTGGGGCAGCCAGCTCTACGGCGATCTGGTCCTGCCGAGCCCCCTGGCCACCTTCGACACCCTGGCCGGTCTGCTGGCCGAAGGCGGCGCCTGGCAGGAGCTGGCCGTCACCGCCAGGCGTGCCCTGGCCGGCTTCGCCCTGTCCCTGGCGGTGGGCAGCGTCCTGGGTCTGCTGGCGGGGCTTTCCATGACCGCCTCCATGATGTCGCGGCCCATCGTCACGGTCCTGGTGGGCATGCCGCCCATCGCCTGGCTGGTGCTGGCCCTGCTGTGGTTCGGCGCGGGCGACGCCACGCCGGTGTTCACCGTGTTCATCGCCTGCTTCCCCATCATCTTCGTCGGCGCCCTGCAGGGCACGCGCACCCTGGACGACCAGCTCAAGGACGTGGCGCGCGCCTACCGGCTGCCCGCGCGCATGACGCTCACCGATGTCTATCTGCCCCATGTGCTGTCCTATCTCTTCCCGGCCTGGATTGCGGCCCTGGGCATGTCCTGGAAGATCGTGGTGATGGCGGAACTGCTCTCCACCCCGGACGGGGTGGGCGCGGCCCTGGCGGTGTCCCGCGCGCATCTGGACACCGCCGCCTCCATGGCCTGGATCGCCGCCGTGGTGGGCCTGCTCCTGGCGGTGGAATACCTGGTGCTGGAGCCCGTCAAGCGGGAAGTGGAAAGCTGGAGGGAGGTGCAATGATGCTGGAGCTAAGCCAACTCAGCCACCGCTTCGCCCTGACCGAGGTGCTGGCGGGTATCAACCTGACGCTGCCGGCGGGCGAATCCGTCGCCCTGGTCGGCCCCTCGGGCTGCGGCAAGACCACCATGCTCAACCTCATCGCCGGCCTGGACCGGCCCTCGGAAGGACGCATCGAAAACCGCTACGCCGCCACCGCCTATGTCTTCCAGCAGCCCCGCCTGCTGCCCTGGAAGACCGCCCTGGACAACATCGCCCTGGGCCTCAAGGCGCGCAGGGTGGGGCGGCAGGAATGGGAGGCGCGGGCGGCGGCCCTGGGCCGCAGGCTCGGGTTAACCGGGGCCGACCTGGACAAGTTTCCCCATGCCCTGTCGGGCGGCATGCAGAGCCGGGTCGCCCTGGCCCGCGCCCTGGCGCTGGAGCCCGACCTGCTGCTCCTGGACGAGCCCTTCTCCGCCCTGGACGTGGGCCTGAAGGCGGAGCTCTACGCCCTGCTGCTCGCCGAGGTCATGGCGCGCGGAACCAGCGTGCTCATGATCACCCACGACCTGATGGAAGCGGTGCGTTTGAGCGACCGCATCCTGATGATGGCCCCCGCCCCGGGGCGCATCGTCGGCGAATTCCGCCTGGAGCGCGCCCAGGCCGAGCGGGACGAGGCCTGGATCTACCACAGCACCGCCGCGTTCATGCGGACGCCCGAGGTGCGGGCGGGGTTCGGGCTGCCTCCCCCTCCCCACCCCTCCCCCGCGGGCGGGGGAGGGCAGGGTGGGGGATTGCCGCCGGCGGCGGCATCCAGTCGCGGCCCCGAGAAGAAAGCGGAGATGTCATGCGGAGCACACTGATCGCGCGGGTCGCCGCCCACCCCCTGTTCCTGTGCGGCTTCCGTCCCTTCTATCTGGCCACGGCGGGTTATGCCGTGCTGCTCCTGGCGGCCTGGATGGCCTTCCTGGCCGGCCTGCTGCCGATGCCTGACGTGGCCGGCGGCCTCCTGGCCTGGCATGTCCACGAGCTGATCTACGGTTTCGCCCTGGCCTCGGTGGCGGGCTTCCTGCTCACCGCCGTGCCGGAGTTCACCGGCTGCGGCATCGTCGACCGGCAGCGCCTGCTGGGGCTCGCCCTGCTCTGGCTGCTGGGGCGCCTGGCCTTCTGGCTGTCGGGCGCCGTCACCATCTGGCCGGCGGCCCTCTTCAACCTGGGCCTCCTGCTCTGGCTGCTGACCCTGCTGGCGCCCGCCGTCCTGCGCGACCCGGCGCGCGCCCACATGAGCTTCGTCTACGCCCTGACGGCCCTGGCGGCGGTGCAGGCCGGCTTCTTCCTGGCCGTCGGCCGGGACGCCGACCCCATGCCCTGGCTGCAGGCCGCCGGGGGGGTGCTGATGATCCTGCTCGTCATCGCCATGAGTCGCATCTCCATGCGCCTCATCAACGGCATGCTGGAAGGCGAGGGGGTGGTGGGCGTGGAATACCTGGCCCGGCCGCCGCGCCGCAACCTGGCCATGTTCGCCATCGCCCTGCACACCGCCTCGGAGCTCTGGCTGCCCGACAACCCGGTCATCGGCTGGCTGGCCCTGGCGGCCGCCGCGGCGATGTTCAACCTGCTCAACGACTGGCACATCGGCCGCGCGCTCTTCAACCGCTGGATCTTCATGCTCTACGGGGTCTATTGGCTGATGGCCCTGGGCTACGGGCTGATGGGGCTTTCGCTGCTGGCCGGCTGGCCCATGGTCTCCGCCGGGCGCCACCTGCTCCTGGCCGGTGCCATGAGCCTGGCCATCCTGGCGGTGATGGCCGTCGCCGGGCGCATCCATGCCGGCCACTGGCTGGACCGCCGGCCCTGGGTGCCCATCGCCGCGGGGCTCATCGCCCTCGGCGCCCTGCTTCGGGCGGCTGCCGCCCTGCCGCAGTCCGGCGGGTTTGGGCACGGCCTGCTGGCCCTGTCCGGCCTCGCCTGGGCCGGCGGCTTCGCCCTCTATCTGGCCTATTCCTGGCGCGTGCTCGCCGGGCCGAGACCGGACAATGCGCAGGGCTGCTCGGAGCCGGCCAGGAATGAGGACACGCCGGCTGGCGAGTTCGCATGTTGAGGGGGGGGGTGGCTTACTGATCCGACAACCTGAAAGCGCGCCTGTAGGTCGGCCTTTAAGCCGACATGTCGGGCTAAGGCCGACCTACATACGTCCTGTTTGATTGTCGCCTCGGTACCTCCGTAGCCGAACCACGGTTGTCTTCCAGCGCCGGCATCGCCTCCCCCGACCGTCCACAGGCACGAGCCTTCCAGGGCCCATGTCGGGGCCGAGCAATAGTCACAGCCTATATAATTGATATAAACAATCAATTATAGATATTCGATAGTATTTATTAATATCCATCCCGTCGCCGCCATCGAGCCGACTTGACTCAACCAACCAGGAGC
>DYFL01000091.1 GCA_020725195.1 Hydrogenophilus sp. | reverse complement strand
GCAGACCGTGGCGACTTAGTTAGATGTAAAGGCATTTGTGAGACACTACACTAGGTCCCGGCGCGGCATCCGGGCTCAATGTTCGATCCGGCCGCCGGCCCGCGCCTCGCCGCTCTTCTTGAGGGCGTATTCGGTGGCGACGGGGCCGAGGGTCTCCAGGATGGCGATCGCCCCCAGGACGATGGCCGAGAGGCTGACGGCGAACTGCGGGTACAGCTCGGCCGCGCTGCGCGTCAGCCCGATGGCCATGCCGGCCATGGGCAGCAGGGTCAACCCCATGAGCCGCGACTTCTCCGGGGGCAGCACCCGCGGGCTGAGCACCCGGGTGCCCAGGCTCTTGCCCAGGAAGCGCGCCGCCACGAAGGCCACCGACGCCCAGCCGGCCACGGCGAGGTCGGCCAGATGCAGGTTGGCGCCGGCGGTGACGAAGAGGATGACGAAGAAGATCTCGCCGACGTGGCCGAAGTCCGCCAGCCCGAGCACCCGCCTCCGGTCCAGGTTGTGCGCCAGCACCCCCAGGGCGAGCAGGGTGAGGAGATTGGAGCCGCCCAGGGCCTTGGCCAGCCCCACCGCGCCGACGATGGTGCCCACCAGGAGGGCGAACTGCACGCTCTCGTTGCGCCCGAGGCGCGCGGCGATGGCGAGCAGCAGCCGGGCCATGACCCAGGCCAGCAGCAGCGACACGCCCACCGTGTACAGCGGCTGCAGCACGATGGTCTCCCAGCCGGCGTCCTGGGCATAGTGCATGAAGGGCAGCAGGGCCATGAAGGCGAAGAAGGAGAGCAGGTTGTTGAAGGCCACCAGGCTCAGGGTGCGCTCGGTCAGCGGCCCGGCGGCCTTGAGCTCCTTGACCACCAGCAGCACCACCGCCGGCGAGGAGGAGATGGCGATGGCGGCCGCCACCGCGGCCTGCAGCGGCGCGATGCCGAGCCCGTAGAGGGCGGCGAAGACCAGGACGAAGGACAGCCCGGCCTCCAGCGCCGCTGCCGCGAGCAGGGGCCGCTCGCGCACGGCGCGGCCGACGTCGAGCAGCCGCCCGAGCTGGAACAGGATCAGACCCAGGGCGACCTCGACAAAGTGCTGGGCGATGCCGAGCAGCTCCGCGCCGAAGATCCCCAGCCCGCTCGGGCCCAGGAGCAGGCCGATGGCGATGAAGCCGGTGATCCGCGGCAGGAAGCCCGTGCGGCTCGCCAGGCTGCCGCCCGCCAGCCCGGCAAGGATGAGCAGGCCGAACACCAGGAAGGCGTTGAGCTCGAGGGGCCAGACGGGCAGGAAGGCGAGCTCCATGGGCGCCTGGCTCACAGCTCCGACAGGGGCTCCTCGGCGGCGCGCGCGTCCGCCTGCCCCAGATGCCCGATGATCAACGCCAGGTCCGCGCTCAGGCGCTCCAGCCTGGCCTGCGGGAGCTGCTCCAGGGCATGCGACAGGACCCCGGTGAAGGGCCGGGGGGCCTTCGCCAGCGCCGCCTCCCCCGCCCCGGTCAGGTAGAGCTCCACCACCCGCTGGTCCGTGCGGCTGCGGCGGCGGCGCACCAGTCCGGCCCGCTCCACCTTGTCCAGGAGGTTGCTCGCCGTGGACTGGTGGATGGACAGGGCCTGCGCGATCTCGGACACCCGCATGCCGGGCCGCTCGGCCAGCAGGGCCAGCACCCAGACCTGGGCACCGCTGACGCCGCAGGCCTTCTCCACCGCGTGGAAATGCTGCCGCACCGCACCGAAGATGATGCGGAACTTCTTCAGGACGTCTCGGGCTAGCTGTTCGGGCATGGGCAGGGCGGCCGATACATTTGCGCAAATATTACTTTATCCGCTACCCTTTGCCTTCCCCTTTCGGCATTCGCCCCGAGCCCACCGGCCCGGTCCCGCATGCCGGCCGGCGGGCGATGCCGACCCTTCCTCTCAAGCCGGAGGCCCGATGCAAGCCCTCGACCTCTTCCTGCAGACCCTGCAGGCCGCCCTCGACCCGCTGGCCGCCTTCCTGCCCAGGCTGCTCGGCGCCCTGATCGTGCTCGCCGCCGGCCTGCTGGCCGCCTGGCTGCTGCGCGCAGGCGTGCGCAAGCTGCTCGGGCTCATCCGTTTCCAGCACTTGGCCGAGCGCTCCGGCGTCGAGGCCTTCCTGCGCCAGGCCAGCCTGCCCGCCTCGCTGCCGGGGCTCGTCGCCGCCCTGGTCTACTGGCTGGCCATCCTGCTGAGCATCGCCGTCGCGGCGAGCCTCCTGGAGCTGGCGGTGGTGGCCGAGCTCCTCAACCGGGCGGCGCTCTACCTGCCCAACGTGGTCGCCGCCGTGTTCGTGCTGGTGCTCGGCATCCTGGCCGCCCGCCTCGTCAACCGGCTCCTGTTCGCCTTCCTGCACCGGATCCGCTACGGCGGCGCCCTGGCCGTGTCCACCCTGGCCGAGCTCGCCATCACCGTGTTCGCCGTGTTCCTGGCCCTGGGGCAGCTCCTCGTCGACAGCGTCATCCTCAAGAGCGCCTTCCAGATCGGCTTCGGCGCCCTGGCCCTGGCCCTGGCCCTCGCCTTCGGCCTGGCCGGGCGCGAACGCGCGGCGCAGGCGCTCAAGTCGCTTGCGGCCCGGCGCGGCGGGCGCTGAGGCGCCCCCATCGCCGCGCGGCGGCGCTTGTGGCTAAAATCGGGGCGTACACATCACCGAGCGGGGGAAGCATGCACGTGAAGAAGGTCTGCATCCTGGGCGGCGGCGGCTTCGTCGGCCACCACATCGCAAGCAGGCTGGCCGCGCAAGGCGTGCAGCTTTGCATCCCCACCCGGCGCCGGGAGCGCGTGAAGGACCTCACCTGCCTGCCGACGGCGGAGGTGGTGGAGGCCGACATCCACGACCCCGCCGCGCTGGCGACCCTGTTTCGCGAGGCAGATGCGGTGATCAACCTGGTGGGCATCCTGCACGGCAGCCGCCAGGCCTTCGAGCAGGCCCACGTGGAGCTGCCGCGCAAGGTGGTGGAGGCCTGCCGCGCCGCCGGGGTGGGCCGCCTGCTGCACATGAGCGCCCTGGGCGCCGACACCGCCTCGAAAAGCGTCTACCAGCAGACCAAGGCCCGCGGCGAGGCACTGGTGCTGGCGGCCCACGGCGAAGGCCTCGCCGTCACCGCCTTCCGCCCCTCGGTCATCTTCGGGCCCGGCGACAGCTTCCTCACCATGTTCGCGCAGATGCTCAGGCTCGCCCCGGTGATGCCGCTGGCGGGGGCCTTCGCCCGCTTCCAGCCGGTCTACGTCGCCGACGTGGCCCGCGCCTACGCCGAGAGCCTGGAAGAGCCGGCGACCTTCGGCCGGGCCTACAACCTCTGCGGCCCCAGGGTCTACAGCCTGGAGGAGCTGGTGCGGCTCACCGCCGAGGCCCTGGGCCTCAGGCGACGGATCATCCCGCTGGGGAAAGGGGCCACCCGCCTCATGGCCACCCTCATGGAGTTCAAGCCCGGCCGCAAGCTCATGACCCGGGACAACTACTACGCCATGCTGAGCGACAACGTCTGCGCCGAGGGCCACCCCGAGCCCTTCGGCGCGGCCACGCCCCTGGAGGCGGTGATCGGCTACCTGCGGGAGCAGAACCCGCGTCGCAGCTACGACGGTTTCCGCTCCCAGGCGCACCGCTGAGCCTGTGGAGTTCCCGCCCCACATCCGCGTCTATGCCGTGGGCGGCGCGGTGCGCGACCGCCTGCTCGGCCTGCCGGTCCAGGACCGGGACTTCGTGGTGGTGGGGGCGAGCCCCGGGGAGATGGTGCGCCTGGGCTTCCGGCCCGTGGGCAAGGACTTCCCCGTGTTCCTGCACCCGGCGAGCGGCGAGGAATACGCCCTGGCGCGCACCGAGCGCAAGACCGCGCGGGGCTACAAGGGCTTCCAGGTCCACGCCAGCCCCGAGGTGACCCTGGAGGAGGACCTCAGGCGCCGCGACCTCACCATCAACGCCATGGCGGAGGACGCCGCGGGCGCGATCGTCGACCCCTACGGCGGCCGGCGCGACCTCGAGGCCCGCCTCCTGCGCCACGTGAGCCCCGCCTTCGCCGAGGACCCGGTGCGCATCCTGCGCGTCGCGCGCTTCGCCGCGCGTTTTCCCGACTTCGGGGTGGCCGAGGAGACCCTGGGCCTCATGCGCGACATGGTGGCCGCCGGCGAGGTGGACGCCCTGGTGCCCGAGCGGGTCTGGCAGGAGCTCGCCCGCGGCCTCATGGAGGCGCGGCCCTCGCGGCTCTTTCTGACCCTGCGCGGGTGCGGCGCGCTCGCCCGGCTGCTGCCGGAGGTGGACCGCCTCTTCGGCGTGCCCCAGGACCCGGCCAAACACCCGGAGGTGGACACCGGCGTGCACCTCATGCGGGTGCTGGACTGGGCCGCAGACGCCGGCTACGGCCTGCCCGTGCGCTACGCGGCGCTCGCCCACGACCTGGGCAAGGGCCTCACCCCGCCCGAACGCTGGCCCGAGCACGCCGGCCACGAGGCGGCGGGGCTGCCCCTGGTGCGCGAGCTCTCCGCGCGGCTCAAGGCGCCCGTCGACTGCCGCGAGCTCGCCCTCGCCACGGCCCGCTGGCACGGCCAGGCCCACCGGGCCGAGCGGCTGGAGCCCCCCGCCCTGCTCGAGCTCCTGGAAGGCACCGACGCCCTGCGCCGCCCCGGGCGCTTCGCCGAGTTCCTCGAGGCCTGCGCCGCCGACTTCCACGGCCGGCCGGGCTACGAGGCGCGGCCCTACCCCGCCGGGGCGGTCCTCGCCCGGGCGCTCGCCGCCGCCCGGGGCGTCGACGCCGGGGCCGTGGCCGCAGCCGCCCCCCGCGACCGCATCGCGGAGGCCGTCCGCGCCGCGCGCGAGGCGGCGATCCGCCAGGCCCTGGCCGCATGAGCGCGCCGTCCGATCCGCGCCTCGCCGCGCTCTTCCCCAGCCTGGAGACCCTGCCGGCGGAGCTCGCCGCGGCGCTGGCGCAGCAGGCCCTGGCGCTCCAGGCGCCCGCCGGGCGCCTGCTCTTCGATGCCGGCCAGGCCTGCGAGGCCCTGCCCCTGGTGCTCGACGGCGTGATCCGTGTGGCCAAGCGCTCGGAGGGCGGCCGCGAGATCGTCCTCTACCGGGTACGGCCCGGCGAGGTCTGCCTGGTCACGGCGAGCTGCCTCCTGGGCGGGGCCGCCTATCCCGCCAGCGGCGTGGCGGAGACCGCCGTGACCGCGCTGGCGCTGCCGCGTCCCCTGTTCATGCGCCTGGTGGAGGCGCACGCACCCTTCCGCGAGGCCGTATTCGCCCTCTTCGCGGGCCGCCTGACCGCCCTGATGCAGTTGGTGGAGGAGGTCGCCTTCCGCAGGCTGGACCAGCGCCTGGCCGCCCTGCTCCTCGCCCGCGGCCCGGTGCTCGCCGTCTCGCACCAGGCCCTGGCCGACGAGCTGGGTAGTGTGCGCGAGATCGTCTCGCGTCTGCTCGGGCAGTTCGAGGATCAGGGCTGGGTGCGCCTGGGCCGGGAGCGCATCGAGGTCGTCCGCCCCGAGGGCCTGCGCGGCCTTGTGTGACCTTGGTTACACCTTGGCTTCCGCAGCAGGGCTAAGATGGGACCATTCCCGCGTGGGAAGGCCTGAGAGAAGGAGTTGGACATGAAAGCAAACGTCGGCGGCATCGACCGCACCGTGCGCATCGTCGTGGGCGCCGCCCTCATCGTCTGGGCCCTGGCCGGCGGCCCCGTGTGGGCCTGGATCGGCGTGGTGCCCCTCGTCACCGGGGCGATCGGCTGGTGCCCGGCCTACCTGTCCTTCGGCATCAGCACCTGCAAGACCGGGAAGCCCTGAGCCGTCCGGCACGCCCCAGGCCCCGCCGCGGCGGGGCCTGTCATTTCTGGATATGCCTTTCGCCCCTGAAGGGGCTCCCACATCTTGCCCACCAGCCGCCCCCGTGCGAGCGGCTTCAGCCGCGAAAAGACTTAGCCGAGGAAGAGCCTGTAGGCGGGGTTCTTCGTCTCGTTCCAGTAGCGGTAGCCCAGGCCGTCCAGGAAGGCGCGGAACTGCCCCTCCTCCTCCGGCGGCACCTGGATGCCGCAGAGCACGCGGCCGTAGTCGGCGCCGTGGTTGCGGTAGTGGAACAGGCTGATGTTCCAGTCGTGGCTCATGCTGTTGAGGAAGCGCATCAGCGCACCCGGCCGCTCCGGGAACTCGAAGCGGTAGATCACCTCGTTGCGGGCATTGCGTGCCCGGCCGCCCACGAGGTGGCGGATGTGCAACTTGGCCATCTCGTTGTCGGTGAGGTCGAGCACGGGCAGCTCGTGCCGCTTGAGCGCGGCGACGATCTTGTCCACCTCGGCCCGGTCCTGGATCTGGATGCCGACGAAGATGTGGGCCACCTTGGGGTCGTCGTAGCGGTAGTTGAACTCGGTGATGGAGCGCGCCCCCAGGAGCGAGCAGAAGGCCTTGAAGCTGCCCGGCTGCTCCGGGATGGACACCGCCAGCACCGCCTCGCGCCGCTCGCCCAGCTCGGCGCGCTCGGCCACGAAGCGCAGCCGGTCGAAGTTCATGTTGGCGCCGCTGGCGATGGCGACCAGGTGCTTGCCCCTGACCTTCTCGCGCGCCACCCAGGCCTTGAGCCCGGCCACCGACAGGGCCCCGGCCGGCTCCAGGATGGAGCGGGTGTCCTCGAAGACGTCCTTGATGGCGGCGCAGATGGCGTCGTTGCCCACGCGGACGATCTCGTCCACGTATTGCTGGCAGAGCCGGAAGGTCTCCGCGCCCACCTGCTTCACCGCCACGCCGTCGGCGAAGATGCCCACCTGGGGCAGCACCAGGCGCTCCTTCTCGGCGAGCGAGCGGGCCATGGCGTCGGCCTCCTCGGGCTCGACGCCGATGATCCTGATCTCGGGGCGCAGCCGCTTCACGTAGGCGGCGATGCCGGCGATGAGCCCGCCGCCGCCCACGGGCACGAAGATCGCGTGGGGACAGGCGGCCTTGGCCTGGCGCATGAGCTCCATGGCGATGGTGCCCTGGCCGGCGATCACCTCGGGGTCGTCGTAGGGATGGACGAAGGTCTTCCGCTCCGCCTGGGCGATCTCCATCGCGTGGTGATAGGCCTCGTCGTAGGAGTCGCCGTGCAGCACCACCTGGGCGCCGCGCTTGGCCACCGCGTCCACCTTGATGGCGGGCGTGGTGGCGGGCATGACGATGGTGGCCGAGCAGCCCAGCACCTCGGCCGCCAGCGCCACCCCCTGGGCGTGGTTGCCGGCGGAGGCCGCCACCACGCCGCGCGCGAGCGCCGCCTTGGGCAGGGAGGCCATCTTGTTGTAGGCGCCGCGCAGCTTGAAGGAGAACACCGGCTGCATGTCCTCGCGCTTGAGCCACACCGTGTTGTCGAGCCGCCGGCTGAGGTTCGTCGCCTCGTCCAGGGGCGACTCGACGGCCACGTCGTAGACGCGGGCGAGCAGGATTCTTTCTAGATAATCAACCATGCTGGCAACCATAATGATGCGTAAGCGACCTCGTCCCCCTCTCCCGCATGCGGGAGAGCCCCCGCTCCGCGAGGATAAAGGCGGGGTGAGGGAAAACAAAGTTTCGGCGAAGGCTAATATCGGCGGAGCCGATGTTAAGCCCGCGCCAGCGGGCGGCAGGAGCCAAACGGCCAGGGCCTTGGTCGCATCCATTGCCGGAGGCATATGGCGCCATGGCCGTTTGAAAAGGCCGCTAAACCTCGCTATTCTCGGGCTTTTCTGCGCGACTGACAAAGAATACGAACATGAGCATGACACAGGACGAAATGAAACAGGCCGTGGCCCGGGCCGCGATCGAGCATGTCCCCGCCGGCATCATCGGCGTGGGCACCGGCTCCACCGCCAACTACTTCATCGACGAGCTGGCCAAGGTCAAGGGCCGCATCGACGGCGCCGTGGCCTCCAGTGTAGCCACCGCCGAGCGCCTGAAGCGCCACGGCATCCAGATACTGGATCTGAACGAGGCGGGCGAGATGGCGGTCTATGTCGACGGCGCCGACGAGATCACGCGCCACATGGCCATGATCAAGGGCGGCGGCGGCGCGTTGACGCGCGAGAAGATCGTCGCGGCCTGCGCCAAGAAGTTCGTCTGCATCGTCGATGAGTCGAAGCTCGTCGACGTCCTGGGCCGCTTCCCCCTGCCCGTCGAGGTGATCCCCATGGCCCGCTCCTATGTGGCGCGGCAACTCGTGAAACTGGGCGGCAACCCCGTGCTGCGCGCCGGCTTCACCACCGACAACGGCAACGTCATCCTCGACGTGCACGGC
>DYFL01000090.1 GCA_020725195.1 Hydrogenophilus sp. | reverse complement strand
CGGGCCCAGTTGCGGTTGCCCTGCACGGTGTTGATCTCGCCGTTGTGGGCGAGATAGCGGAAGGGCTGGGCCAGGCGCCACTCGGGCCAGGTGTTGGTGGAGAAGCGCTGGTGGAAGACCGCGAGCGAGGAGGCGAAGCGCTCGTCGTTGAGGTCCGGATAGAACACCGGCAGCCAGGACGGCATCACCAGACCCTTGTAGGAGATCACCCGGCCCGACAGCGTCGGGATATAGAAGGTGGCATCCGTCTCGGCCACCGCCTTCTCGACCCGGCGGCGGGCGACGTAGAGCTTGCGCTCGAAGATCTCGGCGTCGACCGCGTCGGGGCAGTTGACGAAGAGCTGCTCGATCGTCGGCAGGCTCTTCTTGGCGTATTCGCCCAGGGCGCTCTCGTCGGTGGGCACGCTGCGGAAGCCCGCGGGCTCCAGGCCCTGGGCCTCGAGCTCGGCCGCGAGCAGGTCGCGGGCGCGCGCGGCGAGGGCCGCGTCGCGGTTGAGGAAGACCAGGCCCGCGGCGTAGCGGGCATTGAGCTTCAGGCCCGCCTCGGCGGCCACGGCGCGCAGGAAGCCGTCGGGCTTCTTGAACAGCAGGCCGCAGCCGTCGCCCGACTTGCCGTCGGCCGCCACCGCGCCGCGGTGGGTCATGCAGGCGAGCGAGGCGATCGCGGTCTGCACCAGCCGGTGCGAGGCCTGGTCGTCCAGCTGGGCGATGAGGCCGAAGCCGCAGCTGTCCTGCTCGAAATGCGGGCTGTAGAGGGTGCCGCAAAGCCGACTTTGACGATCTTCCATGATTCTTCTTGCAAACCCGCGGAGTCTGGATAAAAGGGCAAAGATTCTATCCCAAGCCGGGGGGGGCGCCAACCTGGCGGCCCAGGGGGGTGCAGGGGGCCCGTCCCCGGACCGATCGACTGGCGCGGCATCGGCTGGCAGGCAGCCTCGCAGCCCGGATGCAGGCCGACAGGCCGCAATCCGGGACGAGGCCCCGGCCATGCCCTGCCCGGATTGCGCTTCGCTTCATCCGGGCTGCTTTCCAATTCTTGGAAATAGCTGCGTAAATCTGCGTCATCTGCGGATCAACTGCCCTTCCCGGGTTCATTCGTTCCGGATCCGTCGCATCCGCTTCGCGGATCCCGGCCCTCGCCGTAACCTCGTTTTCGCGGCCGGGAGGCCTACCGCGGGCGTTCGTCGGCAGCCGGCCAGTAATCCCGGCGGCACAGCCCGCGCATCTCGCAGTGGCGGCAGACCGCGGCGGCGCCCTGGGCCGGCAGGGGGGCGCCCGCCGCGAGGGCGGCGAAGGCGGCGCCGAAGCGCGCGGCCTCCCGCTCCGCCGCCTCGGCGAGGTCCCCCGGCCAGGCGAGGGCCTCCACCCTGTCCGCATCCAGGCAGACGAAGCCCGCCGCCGCCGCCCCGGCGAGCCAGGCGTAGGCCGGCAGCTGCACGTCCTCGCCCGGGCGCCTGAGCTTGGCCCTGAGGGTCTGGGCGGACTGGGTCTTGTAGTCGAGCACGGCCGGGCCCTGGCGGCCGGCGTCCAGGCGGTCGAGCCGGCCCTCGAAGCGGAGCGTCCCGCCAGGCAGGGCCACCTCGACGGCGGCCAGCGCCTCGGCGCGCTCGAAGCGCCAGCCCGCCCGCTCCCAGGCCAGGGCCCAGTCGAGATAGGCGGCCTGGCGCCGCTGCCAGCGCAGGCGCCAGGCCTCGGCCAGGAACTGGTTTTCCCGGGCGGGGCCGAAGGCGGCGTCGATCTCGGCCGCCAGCGCCGCCTCCAGCTCGGCGCGCCCCTCGGCCGCGAGCTCCGGGTGGGCGGTGTGGAAGCGGGCCAGGGCGGCGTGCACCAGGGTGCCGTAGTCGCGCTTGTCCATCTCCTCCGCCACCTCGTCCAGCTCGTTGAGGCGCAGCAGGTGCCGCGCGTAGAAGCGGTAGGGGCAGTCGACCAGGCCCTGCCAGGCGCTCACCGAGACCCGATCGGGAAGCACGGCAGGCGCCGGGGCCGGCGGCGCCTCGGGGGCGGGCAGCGCGGCCGGCGAGGCGCCCGCAGCGGTGTAGGCCGGCACGGGCGCCTTGAGCCCCGTGCCGCAGGCCAGGCGGTGGTAGAGGTCCAGGGCCTCCAGCCAGGGGCTCAGGGCGCCGGGCTCGCCGTCGCGCAGCACCCGCCAGGTCACCAGCACCCGCCCGGCGCGGCCGAGCACGTCGGCCAGCGCCCCGCGCAGCTCCGCCTCGCGCTGCGCCTGGCCGGGCAGGCCCAGCTCGCGGCGCACCGCCTCGCTGAAGAAGCCGGGCCGGGGCCGCTCGGGCAGCCGTGCGGCATCCGCGCCCAGCAGCACCAGGCCGTCGAAGGCCCGCAGCCGGGCCGCGCGCAGGTGGGTGAAGCACACGGGGCTGTCGACAGCGGCCTCGACGAAGGTGGCCTCGTCCAGGTGCAGCAGCAGCCAGCGCCGCCATTCGGCGTAGCCGTACAGCGCCGCGTCCCCGGCGAGCTCGGAGCCCAGGCGGCGCAGCAGGGCGAGCAGCTGGGCGCCGGCCGCGTCCGCCTCGAAGGCCGGCGTGGCGCCGAGCCGGTCCAGGGCCCCGAGCAGGCGCGCCTGCCAGTCGCCCAGGGGGCGGCGGCCCGGCGCGAACAGGGTCTGCGCCGAGCCCAGGCGCGCGAGCAGCGCCCCGGCCGCCTCCAGCCCCGATTCGCGCGCCAGCCGGACGAAGCGCGCCAGCCCCTCGACCACGCCCTTGCGGCGCACGGCCTGCTCCAGCTCCGCCACGGCACGGCGCCGCGTCGCGGGCTCGACGTCGGCCAGGACATAGGGCGACTTGAGGAAATCCAGCAGGTCGCGGTGATAGCAGTCGTCCTGGAGCAGGGCGAACCAGCGGTCGAGGACGTGGCTCACGGCGGCCGTGGAGAAGGTCCAGCCGGTCTCGTCCTGGACCAGGACCCGGTGGCGCTCCAGGAGGGCGCGCAGCCGGCGCGCGCCCATCCGGTCCAGCACCACCACGGCGATGCCCTCGCGCCCCTCGGCCAGCCATTCGAGGACGTGCGCCGCGGCGGCCTGCGCCTCCTCCTCCAGGCTGCGGGCGCCGAGGATGGCCCACTCCCCGGCCAGCGGGGCCATGCCCGCCCCGGAGTCGGCGCGCACCCGCAGGGGGGCCGCCTCCCAGTCCCAGGCGGCCGACAGGAAGGCGGCCCGCTGCCCCGGCGGCAGGTCCAGCTCGCGCACCGGCTGCCGTCGGGCATAGCGCTCCAGGAAACGCCGCTCCACGGCGCTCAGCGCAGCCAGGCCCAGGTGGTAGAGCGGCTGCGCGGCCGCGTCGGCCAGGCTGCCGAGCCGTTCCGCGTAGTCGCGGGCGCGGTCCGGGACGCGGGCCTGTTGCAGGGCATACCAGAGCTCGAAGGCGAGGCTCGCCTCGAGGCCCATCGGGGCGTTGAGCGCGCGCCCGTGGATCGCCTCCAGGCGGGCGGCGAACTCGGCGTAATGCCGGGGCGGCGCCAGGAGGCCGTCGCTCAGCTCGCGCAGCAGCGCGGCCAGCTCCGAGGCCGCCGGCCAGAGCCGATGCCCGGGCAGGCGGCCGCTGGCCTTGAGGAAGGCATAGACCTCGGCCAGGCGCAAGCTGTCCGGCTCGGCGGGGGCCCGCCCCGGCACCGAGGCCGCCCAGGCCGCCAGCGTGACCAGGCGCGGCGGCAGGAACACGGGTTGCGCCACCTCCCGGCGCAGGGCGGCCAGCAAGGCCTGGGCCGCATGGTAATGGGGCACCAGGACGGTCAGCCCGGACAGGTCCGGCAGGCGATGGCCTTCCCGGGCCAGGAGCTGCCGGGCGGCCGTGGCGTAGGGGTCCGTTTGCATGCCCGCCATTGTAGCCGGGCGGTCGTGGCGACCCCGAGGGGGTCGCCGCGCCAAGCCACGCGACCTGTTCAAGATCAAGCAGAAGGACAAGGGCAGGAAGCCTGCACCCTGCTGACGGGCGACACCAATTTGCGAATTGTCGCCAGCAAGGAGCAGGTCAACGTCATGGGCACCATTGGACTGTTGTGCGCCATGATCGAAAACCAGCTGCTGACGGTCGACGACGCCTTCAAGGCGCTCGAAAGAATGAAGTCGGGCAAGCGACGGTTGCCCTGGCCGGAAGCCGAAAAAATGTCGAACGCGTTGTGCTGATCAAGTGGCTGCCATCGGCAGCCAACTGCTGCAGGCCGGTGGTTCTAGAAAATCGAACGCTGCAACGGCATAGCAGGCACTTTTATTTGTCGCCAGACAAAGTATCGCGCCAAATACGCGTCTCTAAATGGCGCGACAGACCTGCCAGAATGATTGGCTAAGCCCCTGTTCCTGCCGCCACTGGCCTTTCGTTCGCCTGCTGCCCATCCAGTAGGCACCGATAGAGCACCCTTAGCCTCACTGCTAAGCGAGGACAGCCCGCCGCGGGCGCGCCTGCATCCCACTACCGCCAATGGGCTGACCAGACGCTGGAACCGCGCGCTCACGCCCCCACGCCCGGATACTCTCGATTTGCTCAGGGCTGGTCTTCGACAAGGGCACCACGTTTTTCCTTGCCCGCGAAGCGGTACTTCAGCCGCCACCACTTACCCCCGGCGGGCTGGATCAGCAGGAATAGTCACTTCTCATCGGCCAACTTGCGGGCCTTGGCTTCGGGCTCGGCGTTGCGGATGGCGGTGTCAGTCAGTGGCATTTGGGGGTAACTCCCTTTGGGGGTAAGTCAGTTACCCCTAAAGTCACCCCCACTTACCCCCGGATTCAAGCGGGCTTCTTCGGCCTTCTCCGGAAACAAAAAACCCCTCAAGCCTTGATTCTTGCGGGGTTTCTGGACTTTTCCGGAAGCCTCCGGATGGGTAGATGGTGGGCGGAGGGCAACAGAATAACCATTCGCATACCGCTTTAGTTGTAGCATCACGCAATATTAAATCCTTTGTTGCCCCCATAGTTGCCCCAACCTAGACCCTGGGGCGCTCAATAAATAGCGCCGCCAGCACAATGGCAGGCGCCACGAACCAAAGCGGATTCCCCGACCCGATCCAGGCCATCAGGCCGAGAGCAGTCAGTCCAAGAGTTAAGCCGAGCAGACCGTAGTGGAGCATAGCGATTATGGCTAGGTGACACGCTGAATATAGGTCTTCCATCGGCTCCTGGTCTAGCTGCCTCTTTTCAGCGCCGCCTTTGTGATCTCCCTGCGCAGTTCACGTGCCACGTCCGGCGAGGCCTGCACTGGATAGCTGCCAATGCCAGGCAGGACCAGGGTGATAGGCTGCAGCGAGTTGGATTTGTTCGCCGAGGCGATCGGCCCACCCACAAGGCCACCGCTGGCGAAGCGACTCAGTCGCATCCGGTTCAGGTCGCTGAGGAAGTCCACGCCGTATCGCCGTACCGCTGCAGCCCGGACCACGAACTCACCCGGGGAGAGCCAGGACAGGAGGTTGTCTGAGGTGTCCGAGCCAGGGCCGCGCACCATGCCACCGCTTGCAAAGTGCCCGGTGGCCCCGCCTTGCTGGTTGACCGTCACGGTGACGGTCTTGTCCTGGATCTTGGCTAGTTCTGCAGTAATGAGCGCCAGATCTTGCCTGGCCTGCTCGATCTCGGCCTGGACGGTCACCGTCTTGCTGTCCGGGATGGCGGCGAGCTCTGCCTTCAGGCCCTCAGCCTGCTGCTGGGCCAGCTCTTCTTGTTTGCTCAGATCCTGGATGTGTTGCTGCTCGCGCTCGGCCTCGCGATCATAGGCGTCCGCCAGGGCCAGTTTCGCCTGTGCGGCATAGTGATCCGCCGCCGCGCTCAGTTCGGCCTGACGCTGGCTGTCTTCGGTGGCATTCGAGAGCTCGCGCAGGCGCTCGACAACAGCGCCCGTGGCCTCGTACTGCGCCTCTGTTGCATCCAGGCTGGCATCCGGGCTGGCGGACATGCGCTCCAGATCGTCCAGGGCGGCGATGAGGTCGATAACGGCGCCAGCCGAGCGTCTGTAGATCTGTTCCTGATCGAGGCCTGACAGACTCTCTTTGCCAGCCTCGCGGCGCAGCGCCTGCGCCTTTGCCCGGTAGTCATCGATGGACTTGATCGCGTCCCCGATGCTCTTCTTGATCGCCTCGCGCAGCTTCTCATAATCGCTGATCTGGCTGCGGATGGAATCGGCCGTAGCCTTCTTCTGAGCCTCGGCCGCTTCCTGGACGAGCTTCTGCTCGAGCTGCTTGATCTTGAGGCGCTTGGCGAAGCCTTCCTTCTCCAGCTCCTGCCGGCGTCTCTCGATCGCCATGGCCTCTTTGTTCTGTTTGGCTTCTTCAGGGCCCAGGCCGAAGGATTCGGCCGCCAGCCCGCCCAAGCCGACGAACAGCGCCTTGAGCACGCCACTCTCCTTGGCGGCTTCACGCATGGCCTTGGTGATGCGGCTCAGGCTCGGGAGCATCCTGCTGGCCATTTCCTGCCCGAGGGCCTCGCCGGATCTTTTCAGGGCATCGAGATCATCCTGGAGCTGCTTGGCCTGCTTCGCGGTCTCTTCATTCATGACCAGGCCCAGGCGCTCGGCTTCCTCTCGGAATTGGGCCAGGCCCTCCTTGCCGAGGTTGAGCAGGGGGATCAGCTGCTCACCGCTGCGCCCGAACAGGTCCATGGCCAGGGCTGCCTTCTCGGGACCGTCCGGGAGGCGTGAGAAGACATCGGCCACGTCCCCCAGGACCTGCTGCAGACCACGGTCCTTGACCTGGATGCCCAGCTCTTCGAACTTCTCCGAGGCGCCGCCGATATTGCGGCTTAGGTACTTGAGCCCGTCCGCCAGGATGGCCAGGTCGATATCCGATTGTGTGGCGGCGAAGGAGAGACCGGAGAGGTCTTCCACCGCCACCCCGAAGCGTTCGGACAGGTTGGCCACTTCCGCCTGGGCGGCGATCGAGCGGGCAGTCAGGGCCACCAGGGCGCCCCCGGTGGCGACCGCCGCGATGCCGAGGTTGCGCAGGTTTAATGGGGATATCCGCTCCAGTTCCTTGTTGAAATCGGCCATGCGGCCTTTGAGGCCGGACAGCCCTTTCGCGGCATCCCCTAGCGCCTGCTTGAATTGGCCATCGTCGGCCTTGATTACGACGCTGAGTGCTTCACCTATTGCCGGCATCGTTGATTTCCTCAATCGCTATGAGATATGTGCTCAAGCCATACTCCCAGGCATGTACATGGCCCAGGCGGATCAGGGCGCAGACGTTGCGGGTGAAGCGCTCAAGCGGTTTTCCAGGCTTTGCCAGATGCGGATGAGTTTGTCCGCTAGGGCGAAAAAATGCGGGTTGACCTCCTTAACCGCCTCGACCACCCGGGCCAGCTCCGACGGCCGCATGGTGTTGATGTCATCCATGGATAGGTCGGTCATCTTCATCAGATCGGGAAGGGCCACGTAATCGAACAACGCAAAATCGACGATCTGCTCTACCTTGTTGGGGTAGAGGCCACTTACCGAGGCCTCATAGCGCTGCTCATCTTCCTTGAGCATCTGCAGGATGTCCTTGACACTGATTTCCTTGACCGTGACGGTGCGGCCATTCACGTCGATCTGCTTTTCGAATTGCATTCGGGTTTCCTTTCAGAAGATGGGGTGGGGGGCGCCCTATCACTGCCAGGAGTTGGCGAGCATCGGGAGGCGCTGCCGGTGAAATCGCCGCACCGGCCCGTGCACGCCCATGGTCATGTCGCCTCCGCGTTGGCGCACGGAGAAATCAGCCGGGCCTATGGGCATGCTCTCTCGGCCCGGCCGGTATGCGGGCATTACCGGATGACGGTAGCGCCCTCAAGCGCTGCGCGATGGATGGCCCCGATGCTGACGCCGATCTCGCCGAATTCGGACAAGAGGCTATCGCGCTGCAGCTGCAGCTCGGCAATCTCGAGTTCAACCTCGGTAATGCGGCTCTCGCGGTCAGCCACATTGACTTCCATCCGCGGCCATTCGGCCTCTTCCATGATGAACGTGCGTACCCGAGCCTTGACCATGTCCTTGAAGAAGAAGCACATGGCCTCATTGTCGAGGGGTTCGAAGTAGCGCGACACCCCGGGGAAGATGGCCTCGCATGAATGTGGGTTGGCCTGGTGGCGCGCCTCGGCGATGACTTGGTTTTGCAGCTTTCCCCGGTATTGATCGGCCCAATAGTCAATGTGCCATTCATATTTTGCCCAGGTATCTTCGCGGGTGCGGAGTGCGTTTTTCAGGGTCTCCAGTTCGGAGTTTTTTTCGCCGATGCGCTGGTTCAGCGTGTCAACCTCGGCGCGCAGTTCAGTAAAGCGGCTTTGATTTCTGGAT